>JAYOEU010000197.1:0-7830 GCA_038116915.1 Alphaproteobacteria bacterium | reverse complement strand
GCCGTTGAAGATCGAGCCGATGCCGATGGTGATGGCGGCGGCGCCGAAATAGTAGGGAAAGTCCGTGCCGGTGCCGTAGACGTCCTGGAACACCTGGCGCGACGTGCCGAGGTAGCTCACGAATACGCCGAAAATCAGACCGGCGCAGAGCGTGTAACCGACGGCGGTGCGGACGCCCATCACCTCGACGAACCCGAGCGCGATGTTGCGCGCCGAGAACGGCCGGCGGCGGCTGGCCGGCAGGGTTTCCGGCTGGCGAATTGCGAACCAGCAAAGCGCCACCAGCGCCATCCCCAGCAGCAATTGGAAGGTGGCGCGCCAGCCGCCCGCCAGAAAGAACCCTTGGCCGATGGCCGGCGCGATGGTCGGCACCAGGATGAACACCGCCATCACGAACGACATGATCCGCGCCATGGCGCGCCCCTCGTAGCCGTCGCGGACGATGGCCACCGGCACCACCCGAGGCCCCGCCGCCCCCAGCCCCTGCAGCGCGCGGCCGACGACCATCATGGTGAAGCTGGTGGCCAGCATGGAAATCAGGCATCCGGTGATGAACACGGCAAAGCCCAGATAGATGATCCGCTTGCGCCCGAAACTGTCGGAAAGCGGCCCGGCCACCAGTTGGCCGACACCGAAGCCCAGGAACAGCGAGGTAACGATCAATTGCGTGTCGTTGATGTCGGTGACGCCGAGATCGGCCCCGATGGCGCCCAATGCCGGCAGCATGACATCCGTCGACATCGCCACCAACGATACGGTGAGCGCAATCAGCGGGATGAATTCACCAAGAGGTAGTGGCTTGACCGGGCGTCGCATGGTCTGGGAAGTGCGCCTTTGCGGGCGCGATTGCAAGCGTTTCCAGGGGCAACGGCCCGATACGGCACATGCGGCTCACTTGCGGGCGCTTCGGCAAACCGCCTATCATGGCGGTATTGCAAGCTGAACGGAGCGCCCGCAATGAATATCCTTCTTCGCTATTCGCTCCTACTTCCGGTCCTGTTTGCTCTGGTGGCTGCCAGCGCCGAAGACCGGCTGAGGTTGCTCTACGAAGACCGCCCGCCCTACTACATCACCGAAGAAAGCGGCAAGGTCAGCGGCTTGGCCATCGATCCGGTGGCGGCGGCACTGGTGAAAGCCGGCATCATGCCCGTTTGGCGGGTCACCTCGGCAACACGTCAGATCGCCGCGATCCAGGCCAACCGCGAGGCGGTCTGCTCGCCCGGTTGGTTCAAGAAGCCCGAGCGCGAAGCCTTTGCCAAGTTCTCCGAGCCCATCTACCAGGATAAGCCGCAGGTCGTCGTCACCCGCACCGACCAATCGCTCCGCATCAACCATGGCACGTTGGAAAAGCTTCTGCAGGATCCGAACCTGACCATGGGGGTCAAGCTCGGCTATTCCTACGGCCATTTCATCGACGCCCTGATCGAGCGGCTGGAGCCGGTGACCATGCGCTCGTCGCAGGATACGGCCGGACTGATCCGCATGCTGGTCGGCCGGCGTTTCGACTACATGCTGGCGGCGCCCGAGGAGTTTTCGTCATTCGCCGAACGTCTCGGCATCGCCGGGAAGGATATCGTCTCCATCGCCCTCAGCGACATTCCGGCCGGCAACCAGCGCTATCTGATGTGCTCGCAGCAGGTCAGCGACGAATGGTTGGCGCGCATCAACGCCGGTCTCGGGAAATAGCCGTCGGCCCGCCTCAGCCGTTGCGGAAGCTGTAGCTGTAGCCGTTCAGTGCCGGCGCGCCGCCCAAGTGCGCGTAAAGCACCTTGGCGCCGTCCGGAAAGAAGCCCTTGCGCACCAGGTCCATCATGCCCTGCATGGATTTCCCCTCGTAAACCGGGTCGGTGATCATGGCTTCGGTCTGGGCGGCGAAGCGTATCGCCTCTTTGGTTTCCTCGCTCGGCACGCCGTAGGCGGGATAGGCGTAGTCGGGATTGATGACGATCTCATCGTCGCGCACGGCGCGGCCCAAATCCACCAGTTCGGCGGTATTGGTGACAATCTCGCGCACCTGTTGCCAGGTTTGCTCGGGCGTCCCGGACCCGTCGATGCCGATCACCCGGTCGGCCCGGTCGTCGGCGGCGAAGCCGACGATCATGCCGCCCTGGGTGGATCCGGTGACGACGCATACGATGATGTAATCGAAGGTGATGCCCATCTCCGCTTCCTGGGCGCGGACCTCCTCCGCGAAACCGACGTAGCCGAGCCCGCCCAACGGATGCACCGAGGCCCCAGCCGGGATCGGATAGGGCTTGCCGCCGGACGCCTCGACCTCGGCGATGGCATCTTCCCAGCTTTTGCGGATGCCGATGTCGAAGCCGTCATCGGTGACCCGGCTGTCGGCGCCCATCAGGCGCGTCAGCAGGATATTGCCGACCCGGTCATAGACGGCGTCCTCGTGCGGCACCCAGCTTTCCTGAACCAACCGGCATTTGAGACCGAGCTTCGCCGCCACCGCCGCGACCATGCGGGTGTGATTGGATTGCACCCCGCCGATGGAGACCAGGGTGTCAGCGTTGGACGCGATGATGTCGGGAACCAGGTATTCCATCTTGCGTAGCTTATTGCCGCCCATGGCGAGGCCCGAGTTGCAGTCGTCGCGCTTGGCATAGATTTGCACCTTGCCGCCGAGTGCCTCGGTCATGCGCGGCAAATGCTCGATCGGCGTCGGCCCGAAGGTCAGTGGATAGCGTTCGAATTTTTCCAGGTTCATCAGGGTCCCTTCCCGATCGATGGTGATGGGGCCGAGACTAGCAAGAAGGCTTGGAAAGTTATTCTCTAATTTTTAGAATATTTGCTGCAGAATTTGCTATATCTTAAAAATTATTTATACTTATTATCTAAAAAATATTATTTTCTGAAAGCTTCTTTCATGCTGCATGACCTCGACCGGATCGACCGCCGCATTCTCAGCCTGTTACAGATGGATGGTCGGCTCACCAATGCGGAACTGGCCGAGCGGATCAACGTCAGCCCCGCCACGTGCCACCGCCGCACCCAACGGCTGTTCCGCGAAGGCTATATCGAGGGCGTACGCGCACATCTATCTGCCCAGAAACTCGACCGGGGCGCGCTGGTCATCGTCGGCGTCGTGCTCGACCGCTCGACGCCGGAAAGCTTCGCCGAATTCGAGGCGGCGATCACCGAATTGGATTTCGTCCTCGATTGCCACCTGGTAGCCGGCGACTTCGACTACTTTCTGAAAATCCGCGTGCGCGACATCGCCGACTTCAACAAGCTGCACGGCGAACGGTTGATCGCCCTTCCCGGCGTGCGCCAAACCCGCACATTTTTCGTCATGAAGGAAGTCACCGACAACGCGCCGCTGGCGTTCTGAAGCACGAACCGCCCACCGCCTCGGTCCGGGGATAGGACCACTGTTGCACGCGATATTCCCCGCGGATCCGTGCGATCGCGCTATGCTTCCGGCGCCGGCCCGGATCGGGAGAGCGGATGCACGGACTTGCCAACAAACCCTGGACCTACATGACCTACGCGCCGGACACCGCGCCCGGCGCCTTTGGCCCGTTCGCGAGTTTCATCCGGCTGTGGAACAGAAAACGGCGGTCGCTGGCCCGCATGCCGGCCTGGAGCGATTACGATTTCTATGAGTTCCAGGACTGGTGGGGCCGGGTGTCACTGGCCGAGGTCCGACGCCAGCCGCTGGACATCCACTTCATCCTTTGGGGCACGCATCTGACAGACTGGTGGGGCACCGACTACACCCGGAAATCGCTGGCCAAGAAACCGATCAAGCCGAACGTTTGGGACGAAAACGAGCAGCGCTTCTTCCAGCACTTCGTCACTCAGCCCTCGATCGGGTATTCGGAAGGCCCGCTCGACGCCTACGGGCGCGGCTTCTACCTGGTCCGCGGCATCGACCTGCCGCTGATGACCGACGGCGTCATCACCCACATTCTCTCCGCCTACGACAAGGCCGCCGAGGAAGACGGGGAAGACAAGACGGACGAGGCCGCCTGGATCCGGCCGACGGCGGAACCGAGCGCCAGCTTCTAACAAGCGTTGGGAGAATCACGCACCTTCTGGCGAAAGTCCGAGGACGACGCGGCATACGCCGTCAACAGCCTCGTCCAGTGTGCCGCAGCAATTGACGCCGACGATATCCGGGCCACCAAGCAGAGAGAACACCGGCTTTTCGAACTGCAAACCGAAAGCGGCTTCGGAAATCGTCCCGTATCCTCCGCCGATCGCAACCATGCAAAAAGCCGCCCGCGCGATGACGGCATTGCGTGCGACACCGATCCCGGTGGCAACGGGAATGGTGACATAGGCGTTCGCATGCTCGGCCGTCTCGTCCGGCAAAAGACCGACACTGATGCCACCGGCCGCGTCAACGCCACGGCAGACCGCCTCCATCACACCCTGGCGGCCGCCACAGATCACCGTCAGTCCAATCTCGGCGAGAACGCTGCCCAAGGCTTCGGCCATTTCGAGCTGATCGCTTCGTGCCTCACGCGGCCCAATGACGGCAACGGGGACACGGAGCGCAGCGCCGCTTTCCGTCTGCAACCATTTCACCGCGTCGCGAAGACCGGTAGGCGCTCCCACCGGTTCAAGCGCACTCCGCCTCCATGTCCTGGACGCGGGATCGAATGAATAGCCGTCGGACCGGGCCAGTTGGCCGCTGTTTCCGTCAAGAACCAGAGTCATGCCGTTCCTTTCGTGCCGCGTAAATCTCGCCGAATCCCAAGACCATGGCACAGAGCGCAAGCAGGACAACGGAAAGCGCCGCCGCCGAAGGGAAGTCGACCCCGGTATCTGAAATCCGGCTGTACAGCAGGAGCGGCAGGATGTTGACCTGCGTGCCGACAAGCGCAAGCGCGGTTCCATAGGCACCGATGGCAACCGCCGCCACCAGGCAATAAGCGGCGACGGCGCTGGGTAGGATCTGCGGGATGAGAATATCGAAGGCCGCGCGGACCGGATTGGCGCCCAATGATTCCGCCGCCGCGATATGTGATCGGTCGAAGTTCACCAATACCGGCAACAGGAACAGGACCACGCGGGGGATGAGATAGTAGGAGTATGCGAACGCCAGGCCGGCAGGACTATAGATGAAACCGGAAAAGCTCGCGCCGTCGACGCCGACGGCCTCGAGGGAAATGGTCACGAACCCAGCGCGCCCGAAGGCCAGGATGAAACCATAGGCAACGATCAACCCTGAAAAAGTCAGCGGCAGGGATATCCAGAACAGCAGCGGCGTGCGCACCTGCTCCGGCATGCCGGAAAGGTGCCAAGCCACACCGAACCCAACCAACAGCGATACCATCGGCGCCACGGTGCCAAGCACCAACGTGCCCCGCAACCCACGCCAAAAGATGACGTCGGTGAAAACCCGGCCGAACGCCGCCCCTCCTCCAGCGAATGCCTCGGCCACGACCACGGCCAAAGGCACGATGAAGAAGAAAAGAATGACGATGGAGCCGGGAACTGCCATCAACGACAGCAATCCCCGGCGTCCAAGCGTGCGTCTATTGGCCAAGGACCGCTTTCGCCCATCCTGTGTCAATGTCTGCCTTCCTTGCCGCTGCCTTGTTGAGATCGAGCGGCCTCAGTTGCGGTGCCGCCGGAAAACGATCGGCGATATCCGCCGGAAGGGTCACGCCCGGAACCGATGGCCGGACGAAGCTTTCCGCGAAGGTGGTCTGGCCCTGCTCCGTCATGATGAAGTTGAGCCAGAGCTTGCCCGCGTTCGGATTGGGGCCGTTCTTGACCAGGCTGATGGCATAAGGCGCCGCGACGGTTGCCTCCTTCGGAAGAACCACCGCAATGTTATCACCCATGCCATCCTTGTATTTGGCCTTCAGACCATCGTTTTCGTAGCCGATCTAGATCGGAATCTCCCCCTTCAGGAATTTCGCATAGGGCGTCGTTCCCTCGACACGCATCACATTGCCGGCTTTATGCAGCTTGCCCAGATACGCGATACCGGGCAGGACATCATCCATGTCGCCGCCGGCCGCATAGTTCGCCGCGAAGCTCAGCACCTGGCCCTGGCCGGTTGACCTGGGATCCAGGTAGACGATGCTGTTCTTGTATTCGGGCTTCATCAGATCGGCCCAGGATTGCGGCACGTTTTCAACCAGCTTGGTGTTCACCAGGAACGCGATGGTCAACTGGTGGATGATGAACCATTCGCCGTCCTTGTGCCGATAGACATCGGGAAGCTTGGCGAAATTCACCGGCTTGAAACCGGCCACCAGCCCCTTGTTCGAGGCGGTGATCGCGGAACCGCCGAAGTAGTAGGCAGTATCCGCCTGCGGACGGTTTTTCGCCTTCTCAAGCGCAACCACGGTGGCCCCGGAGCCGAGGTCGTTATAGGCCATCTCGACTTCCGGATAACGCGCCTTGAAGCGTTTGAACATGCTTGCCCAGTTGGCCCAGGTCGGTCCCGTATCGAAGGATACGACCATCCCTTCCTTGGCCGCGGAATCGTATAGCGCCTTTTCTCCGGCGTAGAGTTCCGGGCCGTCAAACGCCATGGCCATCGCCGGCATAACAACAACCGCGAGGCCTGCAAGTATTGATTTGAATACCATTTCTACCTCCTATGCTGAAGTTCGTTTCATCTTCCATCCGGCAGGAGCTTAACGTGCTCCGGTTGGATGCTCACTGCTTCGATCGCGCCGCGATGACCGGTCTGTCCGAGGATGACCGCGTCACCAACCGCGAGATCGTAGCGTCGAACCGCGCCGAGAAATCGGTCGCGGACGATCCGTCCATGGAATGTGTTTTCGTCCAGGTCCCCGCGCCCCACGGAGACATTCTCCGGACGCACCAACACGGTCACCGGTTGATCCAGCTCAAGTCCGTGTGGCGACGTTCGCAAAGTGCCGAAACTGACCCGCACCACGTCGGGGGATTCCACACGGCCTTCCCAAAGATTGGCCTCGCCGACGAAATGGGCGATGGAGCGGGTGGCGGGCTTGTCATACAATTCCAACGGCGTCGCGACCTGCACCACCCGCCCCGCCTCCATGACGGCGATACGGTCGGCGATCGACAACGCCTCCTCCTGATCGTGCGTGACGTGAAGCGTCGCGATTTTGAACTCGCGTTGCAGCCTGCGAATTTCGTCGCGCATCTCGACACGCAACCCGGCATCGAGCGCCGAAAGCGGCTCATCCAGCAACAGCGCCTTCGGCTGAAAAACCAAAGCGCGGGCCAACGCCACTCGCTGTTGTTGGCCGCCGGAAAGAGTATGCGGCTTCCTCTCCTCCAGGCCTTGCAAGCCGACACGCCCGAGGGCTTCCACCGCCATGCGGCGGCGCGTGTCGACCGGCACGTTTCGGACCTTGAGGCCGTAGGCGACATTCTGCCAAGCGGTCATGTGCGGGAACAGCGCGTAGGACTGAAAGACGATTCCCAGTTGGCGGGCGCGCACGGGAAGCTCGGACACATCTTCGCCATCGAGAACGATTTGTCCCTGTTCCGGAGTCTCGAAACCCGCAATCAACTTCAAAAGGGTGGTCTTTCCGGAGCCGCTCGGCCCGATCACCGCCACGAACTCCCCATCGCCGATGGAAAGGTCGACGTCGAACACCCCGACCTTGGTGCCGGGATAGACGAAACCGATGTTGTTCAAGACAATACTCATGCGGATGCCTGCCTATACATGCCGGCCGAGCGCGACGCCAATGCACCGCCCAGCGCCGCCAGCAGCGCCAGCGTCAGCAACACCACCGTCGCCGCGCAGGCGAACCCTGTGGCGCCGTAGAATGCCTGCAACAACACCACCGGATAGGGGCGGAAGAGGAACCCTGCAATCAGGTTGGAAAGTTGAAACTCGCCGATCGAAAGGGCCGA
>JAYOEU010000196.1:0-7842 GCA_038116915.1 Alphaproteobacteria bacterium | reverse complement strand
GTGATTGAAAATGCCAGACAAGACCCTTCGAGACGCCGCTTCGCGGCTCCTCAGGGTGAGTGGATGATATCGTTTATAGTCAGATCGTTGCTCATCCTGAGGAGCCGCGAAGCGGCGTCTCGAAGGATGCTCACTAACACCCGATTTTACAACCGCCCGCTAGCGATCGCCGGCCGGTTTGGAGATCGGGCGCAAGACCTCGAGGGTGTGCTGACCGAGCCGGGCGGGAGGCTCGCTCGGGCCGACGGCCTCGCCATTGGCCTTGAAACCGAGGGTCGGCATCTGCAGGGGCGCGGCGGCGCCTGGAACCGTGAGGGGGCGGGTCAGCTCGCGCGCCTTGATCTGCGGCTCCGCCAGCACCTCCTCCAGGGCGCGGACCCGGGCGGCCGGCACGAAGACGGCATCGAGCACCAGTTCCCAATGATCAGCGCTTTCGGATGCGATGCGCTCGGCGATCAGGCGGCGCAGTTCCGGCACGTTCTCGCGCCGCCTGGCGGGATCACCGAAGCGCGGGTCCTCCAGCAGCGGTGCCAGATCGATGGCGCGGCAGAGATCGCGGAACTGCCGCTCGTTATTGGCGGCGATCATCAACAGGCCGTCAGTGGTTTCGAACGCGCCGGAAGAGGGACTGCGGCTCCAGGCCTCGTTGCCCGAGGCCTTGAAGGTCGCGCCGGTGTTCAGATGGTCGGTCACCAGCGAGGCCATCAGCAACAGCGAGGTGTCGAGCATTGCGACATCCAGCCTCACGCTCTCCCGTGTCCGCCGCGCCTCCAGCACGCCGGAGACGATGGCGAAGGCGGCGTTCATGCCGGTCGCGTAGTCGACATAGGGCGCGCCGACCTTGTTGGGCTCGGTTTCCGGCGTGCCGGTGGTACGCATGATCCCGCACATGCCCTGGACCACATGGTCATAAGCCGGCCGGTGGCCGATCGGACCGTCCTGGCCATAGGCGGAGATCGAGCAATAGACGATCCCGGGCCGCGCCTTTCGGATCGCATCGTACGACAGCCCCAGCCGCGCCGCCGTGCCGGGACGGAAGTTCTCGACAAAGATATCGGCGGTTTTGACCAAGGCCATCATGGCCTCGCTGCCGGATTTCGATTTCAGGTCAAGGGTGACGGATTTTTTATTCGCGTTTTGAGTTAAGAAACCGGTCCCAAGACTTTGATTATCAAGTCCATCCGGAGCCTTCCCATCCCGTGTCCAATCCCCCCGCTCTGGCGGTTCCACCTTGATTACCTCGGCCCCGAGAAGAGCAAGCTGGTAGGTCGCATAGGGCCCGGCGAGGACCTGGGTCAGGTCGATCACCCGGACGCCGTCGAGGGGTTTGAACATGTTGAAGTCCTTGGAGTGATGCCCGAGCAAATCTAGCCGACAATCCGCGGTCTGACGTCAATCTTCCTTCACGAGTTTCGGCGGGTGGGCGGCGATGACGTCGAGATTCAACTCGGCGCCCCAGCCGGGGCCGGGCGGGGCCTGGACACAACCGTTCCGGATATCCGGCTTCCAGGTGATGATATCGTCCTTCCAGGGCACGTCGTCGATATCGATCTCCATGACCCGGAAATTCGGCAGGGCGGTGCAGAAATGCGCGCTCATCAGGCTCGAGAGATGGCCGTAGAAATTGTGCGGCGCGCAGTTCACCTCGTAGGCCTCGGCCATCGCGGCGATCTTCATGCCGAGCCAGGCGCCGTTCCAGGGAATATCGATGATCGCCACATCTATCGAGGCGTTCTCGAAAAACGGCCGGAACTCGCGTACTCCGAACAGGGATTCGCAAGACGCGATCGGCGTCGCCACCCGCTCGCGGATGCCGGCAAGCGCGACCGGGTCATAAAGATCGATCTCGATCCAGGTGAGGCCGAGATCGTCGAGGCCGGTGGTGATCTGCCGGAACCCCTCGGGCTTGAAGTTGAAGTTGAGATCAAGGCGGATGCCCACATCGGGCCCGGCGCCCTCGGCCATGGCGGTAAGCTGGTCGTGCAGGCCATCCACGAGACGGTTCGGCAGGTTGAGATCCGGCCAGCCGGGTCCGCGCGCGAAGCCGGGCTGGTGGCGGATGATCGCGCCGGCATCATCGAAAGTGATCATGTTGGTCTTGAGGCCCAGGAAGCCGCCGTCGCGCACCCGCTTGCCCAGCTTCACCAGATCGTCGGGCGACCGTATCGGCTCCTGGCCGCACAGTTCCGCGATGGCCGGGTCCAACAGATAGGACCCGCAATGGCTCCAATAGACCGGGATTTCGCTGCGCATCGCGCCGCCGAGCAGATCATAGACCGGCACATTCAGCGCCTTGCCCTTGATGTCGAGAAGCGCGTTTTCGATGGTGGCGATGGCCTGCTGGTTAACGCCGCCGGGCGCCTGGCGGGTCACGGCATAGAGAAATTGGTGCACCCGTTCGTGGCCGAGTGCGTCCATGCCCTTGATCCGGTCCACCAGCCGCCGGATCACCGCCGACAGACCTGGGCTGCCATAGCATTCGTTATATTCGGCAATGCCGCTGATGCCCTCGTCGGTGGTCAGCGTGAGGAAGCTGAAATCCCGCCAGCCGGCATTGCAGTGCCGGATCTCGCAGCCGCTGATTTTCATGATCGTCTCCCTGATCGCCTTAAGCGCGGTTCAATAATCTAGAGCATCATCACATCTCTTGCCGTGATCCCGTCAAGCGATGGTCTGTTCTAGCGGTCCGATGAGACACCAGCCTCTGGCGAGCGTCTCGAAGGGTCCTGTCAGAATTGCTCTTTCTGCTACTGTCCCTTGAAAACCGGCGCGCGCTTTTCCGCGAAGGCGGCCTCGGCCTCCTTGTGGTCGGCGCTGAACCAGAGTTCGGCGAAGCCGTCGCGCTGTAGCTGGCGGACGGCTTGCGGCGTTTCGGTGCCCGTCGCCTTGATGACCTTCTTGGTAAAGCGCAAGGCCATCGGCGCCGCCGCGCGCAACAGATCGGCATGCGCAAGCGCGGCGGCCAGCGCCTCGCCCGGCGCGGCGAGCTCATCGACGATGCCGAGCGCCAGCGCCTCGGATGCCGGGATCCGCACACCCGTGGTCATCAGCCGCGAGGCGACCCGGGGGCCGCAATCGCGGACCAGCCGGTCGATGCCGTTCCAGGCCGGGATGATGCCGAGACGGGACTGGGGCCAGCCGATCTGTGCGTTCTCATCGGCGATCCGGTGATCACAGCACAGCAGGATTTCCGCCCCGCCGCCGAGCGCATAGCCGTTCACCGCCGCGATCACCGGCACCGGCAGGGCTTCCAGCAGGTCCATCGCGCGCCGCGTGCGCTCGAAATGCGCGTTCAGATCCTCGGGTGTCTCAATGGTCCGGTATTCCTTCACATCACCGCCGGTGCAGAAGAATTTGCCGCCGGCCCCGGAGATGACGACGGCATGCAGGGCAGTGTCTTGCGCCAGGGCCTCAAGCGCCTCCAGGAGCTCTGTGGTGAGGCCGCTGCTGATCGAATTGCCGAAATTCTGCCGGTCGATGGTGAGAATCTCGACCCCGTCCCGTCTCTCGCGTCTAAGCATCAGGAATTTCCTCGCGTTCCACGAAATGCATCAGCACGCCGCCCAGCGCCGCCGGATGCACGAAGCCGATCAGGGCCCGGCGCGAGCCCGGCCGGCCCTTGGTGTCGATCAGCCGCCGTCCCTTGGCGCCGAGATCGGCCAGTACCCTGTCGATGTCCGGCGTCTTCAGCGCCACATGGTGCAGACCGGCGCCGTATTTCGCCACATAGCCGGCGATCGCGCCCTGGTCCTGCTTGGTGGTGCCGGCGGCGCCGTGCTGCATCTCGACTCCGTGGTTGGGATCGAAATTCTGCAGGAACTCAAGCTCGCAGTCGCCTGCGGTCAGGAAGGAGACGCGCAATCCGCCGACCGGCTCCGGCGCCCGGTTGCGGTAGATCACGCCGTATTTGTCGGAGGTGAAACTTTCCACCGCGATGCGGATTTCCATATCCGTCTGCCGGCTTTCCACGGGCAGGCCGATGCGGGTGGCGAAAACCGCTTCCGCCGCCCGGTTATCGGCGCTGGCGATGCCGAGATGATCGATCCGCTCGACCTTGTCGTTGGCCGAACCGGAGAGCCCGAGCGGCGTCGTGAAGCGGGTGGCCAGCCCCTCGGTCGCGGTGCGCTCGATGACTGCCTGCTCGGCCCCCGAAAGTCCGGCGCCAAGCGCCATGTCCGCCGCGAAACCGCAGCTTCGGGCCGCGGCGGCGGGATCGTCGGCGGCGAAGGCGATATGGTCGACGCCGGCGCGCTCACCCGTCAGGAACGGATCGCCGACCTCGAACAGGACGAGCGCTGTGGCGCCGACACCGAAGGCGGGCAGGGGGCCGACCTGGCCAGCCACCGACAGGCGCGCCAGTCCGAGATCCCCTCCCAGAACCTCGGCGGCCGCCTCACGGTCGCGCACCGCCAGAGCCACATACGCCAAACCGATTGGGCTCATCATCCTCCCCCTGATCCCGCAATCGTTTCCTCTTCCGGGCGATTGTATAGACTATGCCACCCATTGTGAGGATTGAGACGAACACGGAGGCGATGATGCTGGACAAGGTCGATGCGGCCAAGAGCGTGGTTCCGAAAGGCATGAGCGACGGAGAATGGCGGGCGCGCTGCGATCTGGCGGCGGCCTACCGGCTTGCCTCGCTCTATGGCTGGACGGATCTCAACAACACGCATTTCTCTCTGCGGGTTCCCGATACCGAGGATGAGTTCCTGCTCAACCCCTTCGGCATGTTTTTCGACGAGATCACCGCCTCGTCGCTGATCAAGGTCAACCGAGACGGAGCGGTGATCGGCGACGCGGACTATCCGCTGAACCCGGCCGGCTTCATCATCCACGGCGCGATCCACCTTTCCGAGGCCGCGCACAACTGCGTCATCCACACCCACAGCCGGTTCGGCACCGCCGTGGCGATGCAGAAGCAGGGCCTTCTGCCGGCCAGCCAGAAGGCGCTGACGGTGATGGGATGGACCGGCTATCACGATTTCGAGGGGCCGGCGCTGGACGCGGACGAGCAGCCCCGGATCGTCCGCGATCTCGGCGACAAGCGGGTGCTGATCCTGCGTAACCACGGGCTGATGACCGTCGGGGCGACGGTGGGCGAGGCCTTCGTGTGGATGTACCGCATCGAAACCGCGTGCCGCCAGCAGATCGACGCGCTGTCCGGCGGGTCAGAGTTGATGCCGCTTTCCGATGCAACCCAGCGCAAGTCCATCGAGCAAGGCCGCAAGATGTACGGCAAGGGCGGCTTTATCGAGGTGGGGCTGGAATGGCCGGCGCTGCTGCGCCAGCTCGAGCGCGCGGGGCTGGACGATTACCGGGTATGAGGCTGGTGCTCTGGCGTCTTCATCTTTTCCCGTATCCCCGGCGCAGGCCGGGGCCGACGCCTGAAGCGCTGGCTAGCGACGGATGGTCGAGCACTTCGGGAGATCTTTGCGCGTGATCGGAAATCCGTCACGATGCCCCGCCTCAGGCGTCGGCCCCGACCTTCGTCGGGGATCCGAGTGTGGAATGAATGAACATCCCGCCTACGCGGCGGCGATGGAATAGTGTGAATTTTTACCGAAGCCCTCCGCATGACGATCGCGCCCGAACTCATTGCCTATGTCCTTGTCGTCTATCTCCTCGCCGGAATGGTGAAGGGCGTGGTCGGCCTCGGCATGCCGACTATTTCGCTGGCTCTGATCGCGGCGCTGTTCGGCCTGAAGGAGGCGATGGTGCTGCTGCTGGTGCCGTCATTCGTCACCAATTTCTGGCAGGGCGTCACCGGCGGGCAACTGGTGGCGATCCTGCGGCGGATCTGGCCGATGCTGGCAGTGATGTGCTCCACCACATGGTTCGCGACCGGGATCATGCTGCGCAGTGACGCCAAGCTGCTGTCCGCCTGTCTTGGCGGCGTGCTGATCATTTATGCCGCAATCAGCCTCGCGACGCCGCAAATCGCGCCGCCCGGCAGGCGCGAGACCTGGATGGGGCCGTTTGTCGGATTTCTGACCGGTATTTCGACAGGCTTCACCGGCACCTTCGTGGTACCGGGTGTGCTGTATCTGCAGGCTCTCGGACTCGGCAAGGACGGGCTGGTTCAGGCGATGGGAATCTGCTTCACCGCGGCGACGCTGGCGCTCGGCTTGTCGCTGAACGGCAGGGGCTTCATGCCGAACGATCTGGGGCTGCTCTCCGCGGCGGCGGTTCTCCCGGCGCTCGCGGGCATGGTCCTCGGCCGCAAGATCCGCGACAGGCTGCCGGAGGCCAAGTTCCGCAAGATCTTCTTCATCGCGCTGCTGATCCTTGGAGCCTGGATTCTGGCCCGTTCGGTATTTCTCTAGGGAAAGGGTTCAAAGTATAGATAAGACCCTTCGAGACGCTCGTAAACTCGCTCCTCAGGGTGATTGGTATTTTTGTAGACTTAGTCTCACCCTGAGGAGGGCGCCGCGCGCCCGTCTCGAAGGTTCCTGTTCACCAAAGTCCTCACCACACCTGCGACACCCAACATGAAAGGAAC
Organism: Alphaproteobacteria bacterium; assembly: GCA_038116915.1. Classification (GTDB taxonomy): domain Bacteria; phylum Pseudomonadota; class Alphaproteobacteria; order Thalassobaculales; family Thalassobaculaceae; genus JADHLJ01. Next base: position 1,340 of record JAYOEU010000196.1, on the reverse strand, counting down.
CCATCCTGTCTGCCGCACTCATCATTTATGTCATGGCGGTCTACCTGTTCGCCGGGGCCGTCAAGGGCGTGATCGGTTTCGGGATGCCGATCGTCTCGCTCGCGATGCTGGCGCCGGTGATCGGCCTCAAGGAAGCCATCGTGGTGATGCTGGTGCCCTCGCTGGTGACCAATATCTGGCAGGGGCTGACTGGCGGGCGATTGCTGGAGCTCTCGCGCCGCCTGGGGCTGCTTCTGGCACTCTCTTGCGCGGCGATCTGGTTCTCCACGGCGATCCTGGTGTCCGTGGATGGCGGGAAGCTGGCGCTCGGCCTCGGTATCATCCTGATCCTCTATGCGGGCTTCGCCCTTGCGACGCCGCAGATCCCGCCGCCGGGACGGCACGAGGTCTGGATGTCGCCGGTGGTCGGCGTGCTTGCGGGCTGCTCGATGGGGCTGACCGGCGCTTTCGTGATGCCAGGGACGATCTATCTCCAGGCCTTGGGACTGGGCAAGGACGGACTGGTCCAGGCGCTGGGCCTGAGCTTCCTGGTCACAACCTTGGCTCTAGGCGCGTCGCTGGGCGGACGTCAGGCGCTGTCGGTCGATCTGGCGATATTGTCGGCCGCCGTCGTGGTCCCCGCCATGGCCGGCATGGTGCTTGGCAAGCGATACCGCGACCGGTTGCCGGAGGCGGGGTTCCGCAAGGTGTTCTTCATCGCGCTGATCCTGGTGGGTCTCTGGATCTCGGCGAAAGCGGTGCTGTTCTAGTCTTGGAGCCCGGCAGGACCGGTTTAGACGCTAGATAACGCCGCGTTCCCTCAGCGCCGCGATCTCGGCCTTGGCGTAGCCGAGCTCGCCGAGGATTTCCTCGTTATGCTCGCCGAGCTTGGGAGCGACGCCGATGCGGGTCGGGGTTTCGGAGAATTGCCAGGGCGAGCCGTGGACCTTCAGGGTCTCGCCGATCTCGGGATATTCCTTTTCCGCCACATAACCGTTGGCGACGATGTTCGGATCGGTGGTGGCCTCCAGCAATGTGTTGATCGGCCCGGCCACCATTCCGCCGTCGCGGATCGCGGCGATCCATTTGTCACGCGGGCCGGTGGCGAACAGCTCGGCGAGGGTGGAGAGGATCAGGGTCTTGCTTTCCTCCGAGATCACCGCGAGGCCGAGATCGTCAGCGCCGCGCTCCACCAGGGTGTCCCAGAAGCCGAGTGCCTGCATGGCGTTCTTCCAGGCCCGGTGATCGAGCTGAAAGACCAGGGGCTTGCCGTCCTGGTCATTGAAGCTGGCGGCGATGCCGGGATACTCGCGGGTGCCGTTGATCCGGGCCCCGGTGATCGGGTTCTTCTGGCGCCACAT
>JAYOEU010000195.1:0-8052 GCA_038116915.1 Alphaproteobacteria bacterium | reverse complement strand
TCTGCAAGAGCTCGCGGCTGACGTTCAGCGGCAGGTCCTCGCAATCGATCACGCCCTTCAGGAAGCGCAGATACTCGGGAACCAGGCCCTCGCAATCGTCGGTGATGAAGACTCGCTTCACATAAAGCTTCACCCGGTGCTTGCGGTCCGGATGAAACAGATCAAAGGGCGGGTTCGACGGGGTGAAAAGCAGGGCGTTGTATTCGAACCGGCCCTCGGCGCGCCAATGGGTGGTCAGCCACGGCTCATCGAAACCGTGGCTCACGTGGCGGTAGAACTCGGTGTACTGCTCCTCCGAGATCTCGCTATTCTGCCGGGTCCAAAGCGCCGAGGCTTCGTTCAGGGTCTCTTCCTCATTCTCGGCCTTGGCGAGGACGACCGGGATCGCGATGTGATCCGAGTAGGTCTTGACGATGGTGCGCAGCCGCGTCTCCTCGAGGAACTCGGCGGCGTCCTCTTTCAGATAAAGGGTGATGATGGTGCCGCGCCCGGCTTTTTCCGCGCTCGCGACCGTGTATTCGCCGAGCCCGTCAGAACTCCAGATCCAGGCTTTCTCCTCGCCGGCTCTGCGGGTCAGCACCTCGACCTTCTCGGAGACCATGAAGGCGGAATAGAAGCCGACACCGAACTGGCCGATCAGGCCGACATCCTTCTTGGCGTCGCCGGTCAGGTTCTCGACGAAGGCGCCGGTGCCGGAGCTCGCGATGGTGCCGAGATTCTGGTCCAGCTCGGCCTCGTTCATGCCGACGCCGTTATCGGAAATGGTCAGGGTCTTGGCGTCCTTGTTGACCGATAGGCGGATCTTGTAGTCCGGATCGCCGGCCACAAGGTCGGGCGTGGTCAGCGCCAGGTAACGCAGCTTGTCGCAGGCATCCGCCGCGTTTGAGATCAATTCCCGCAGGAACACCTCGCGCTCGCTGTAGAGCGAGTTGGCGACGATATGCAGAAGCTTGCTCACCTCTGCCTGGAAGGAACGTTTCTCGGCGGTCATCTCGTCTTTTCCCCCAATATGACTCATCGGTTCTATAACGTGTGCCGGGACGTTTTGACCGGCGCGGTGCTGATATGTGCAATAAAGCACCGGTGCGCAACCCCTTTGGACTTTCTCCCGTGGCAAGAATCGGCCACTTTTAAGCCATGGATCTGCATCAAGGACCCGCCCGCGTGACGGCCGTGCTCGGCCCGACCAATACGGGCAAGACCCATCTGGCGATCGAACGGATGCTGGGGCACCGCTCCGGCATGATCGGCTTTCCGCTCCGCCTGCTGGCGCGCGAGAACTACGACCGGGTGGTGGCTATCAAGGGCCGCAGCCAGGTCGCGCTGATCACCGGCGAGGAAAAGATCATCCCGGCCCGGGCGCAGTATTTTCTGTGCACGGTCGAGTCCATGCCGACGGACCGGGCGGTGGACTTTCTGGCGATCGACGAGATCCAGATGGTCGGCGACCGCGAGCGGGGGCATATCTTCACGGAACGGCTCCTCGGCGCGCGCGGCTTGAAGGAGACCATGCTGCTCGGCGCGCTGACCGTGCGCCCGCTGCTTCAGAAACTGATTCCCGACGCGGAATACATCACCCGGCCCAGACTCTCGCGGCTGACCTATGACGGCGCCCGCAAGATCACCCGGTTGCCGCGCCGTTCGGCGGTGGTGGCGTTTTCCGCGGGTGATGTCTACGTGCTCGCCGAACTGGTCCGCCAGCAGCGCGGCGGGGCGGCGGTGGTGCTCGGCGCCCTCTCGCCCCGGACCCGCAACGCCCAGGTGGAGATGTACCAGAACGGCGAGGTCGACTATCTGATCGCCACCGACGCGATCGGCATGGGCCTCAACATGGATATCGACCATGTCGCCTTCGCCGAGGACACCAAGTTCGACGGCCGCATCCCGCGCCGGCTCGCCCCGCAGGAACTGGCGCAGATCGCCGGTCGCGCCGGGCGGCACATGAACAACGGCACGTTCGGGGTCACCGGAGACTGTCCGGGCTTCGATGAAGAGGTGGTCGAGGCGATCGAGGAACACTCCTTCGAGCCGCTGATGGCGATGTACTGGCGCAGCAATGATCTCTCGTATCACTCCCTGCGGGATCTGCGCCGCACGCTGGAGCATCACCCGCCGCATCCGTTCTTCATGCGCAAGCGGGACGCGGATGATCATCAGGCCCTCGAGGCCTTGGCGCGGATGCCGGAAATCGTCGAGCGTGCCAATTCCCGCTCGCGGGTCCAGCTGTTGTGGGAGGTATGCCAGGTTCCCGATTTCCGCAAGACCATGGCGGAGTCACACACCCGGCTGCTGACCGATCTGTACCGTCACCTGACCGGACCGTCGGAGCGTCTGCCCTCCGACTGGATCGGCGAGCAGATGAAGCGGTTCGACCGGACCGAGGGCGATATCGACACCCTGGCCGGCCGGATCAGTCATGTGCGGACATGGACCTATATCAGCCACCGCGGAGACTGGATCAGCGACCCGCTGCACTGGCAGCAGACGGCGCGGGCGATCGAGGACCGGCTGTCCGACGCGCTGCATGAGCGGCTGACCCAGCGCTTCGTCGACAAGCGGGCGGCGGTTCTGGTCCAGAAGTTGAAAAGCGCCGACGAGCTGCTTGCCGGGGTTGGTGCGGATGGCGTGGTGACGGTGGAAGGTCATATTGTCGGACGCCTGAACGGCTTGACCTTCGAGCCGGAGACCCTGAGTGGCCCGAACGCGAAGCCGGTCCTTACCGCGGCGCGGCGGGTCCTGCCGGTGGAACTGGCGCGGCGGGTCGCCTGGATCAAGGCTGGCGAGGACGCGGAGTTCGAGTTAGGCGCCCGGGGCGACATCCACTGGCGCGAGGCGCGGATCGCAAGGCTGGAGCCAGGACGGGGACCGCTTTCGCCCTCGATCCGCCTGACGGTTTCAGACCTCGTCACCGCCGAGGAACGAAGCGTGATTGAGCCACGTCTGAAGGTCTGGCTCGCGGCGGAGTTCCAGCGCCGGATCCCGAAACTGGCGCGGCTCACCGAAACGGAGGCGCGCGGCGCCGCCCGCGGCGTGATCTATCAGTTGACCGAGTGGCTCGGCGCAATGCCGCGCGTCCAGGTCGAGGATCTGATCCGCTCGCTCGGCGAGGACGGGCGCAAGGCGCTGGCGCGGAGCGGCGTGCGTTTCGGGACCGAGACCGTGTTCATGCCGGATCTGTTGAAGCCGCGGGCTCAGGAATTCCTGGCGGTCCTTTGGGGTGTTCACCATCAGGTCTTTCCGGAAGGCGCGATGCCGCCGATGGGCCGCGTGACGGTGCCGCACGCGCCCGGAACGCCGCCGGGCTTTTATGCCGCGATCGGTTTCGTGAAGCTGGGCGGCCAGGTGATCCGCGCCGACATGACCGAACGTCTTGCGGCCGCCGTCCGCAAGACGGCGCGCGCGCAGCCTTTCGCCATCACACCGGAGATGCTTTCTCTTGCCGGGGTCGGCCATGACCAGATGAAGGGCATTCTCATGGACCTCGGCTATCGTTCCGCCGGCGAGGCCGAGGGCAAGCCGGTTTTCGTCAGGCGCCGGGCGCCGCGCGCGGAGCAGCAGGACAAGAGCGATCGCGGGCGGCCGCGCGGCGGCAAGCCGGGCAAGCAGAAACAGAAAGCCATCGGAGCCGGCAAGCCATCGTCCGAACAGCCCGGCCAAAAGCGGATGGCGGATAAAGTCCCGGCCAAGCGTACGATCGCTGCAAATCAAGGGGGCGACCGCTCGGACTCGCCGTTCGCAATTCTCAAGACCGCGGATGTGGCGGATTGACCGAGAGCACCGATCCCACGCAACGCCTCGACAAATGGCTGTGGTGCGCGCGCTTCTTCAAAAGCCGGGGTCTCGCCAACAAGCTGTTGGGAGCAGGGCGGTTGCGGCTCTCCGGCAAAGTCGTCAACAAGGCGCACCAGCTTGTCCGGGCGGGCGATGTGCTGACCTTTCCGCAAGGCCCCTTCATCCGGGTGGTCAAGGTGCTTTATCTCGCCGAAAGGCGCGGCCCGGCGCCCGAGGCGCAATTGCTGTACGAGGATTTGGAGCCGATCGCCGAACAGCGCCAAGCCAAGCAGGAGACGGCGGAAGCCGATCCCGCCGCGCCCCGTCGCGATCCCGGCGGCGGCAGGCCGACGAAGGAGGACCGCCGGGCAATCGACAAGCTCATGGGGCGCGGCTAACATTTCGGACGACCGATCCCGTCCGCCGGGCCCACCTTTCGGTCGCGCGTCGATGTGACAGTCGAAGATCGCAAGGAAACCGTCGAACTGACGTCGCTACGGGCGTCACGAAGAGTTGGAGTTAGTTGCATGTTCCATGACAAGCGGGGCCTCGCGGTAACCGCATCCAACCAGGACGCGGTTGATGCCTTCGATGCCGCCGTCGAGGACTTTCTCGCCCAGGGCAGGGACGCCGCCAAGATCGCGGCACAGTTGGAGGCCATCGGGCCCGACATGGTCCTCGGCCATTGTCTGCGCGGATACTTCAACTGCTTTGCCGCGCGGCCGCGGAACGCGCCGATCGCGCTCGATTGTCTGGCGGCGGCGCGAGCGCTTTCCGGCGCGGCGAACGGGCGCGAGCGCCTGCACATGGACGCGCTCGCCGCCTGGTGCGCCGGCGAGATCCGCCGGGCCAACGCGGCCTGGGAGGCGATCCTGGTTGACCACCCTCACGATCTGTTGGCCATCAAGCTCGCCAATGTCATGCATTTCTATGTCGGCGACCTCGCGCATATGCTGCACTCGACTGCCCGGGTCATGCCGCGATGGAACGAGTCCGTGCCGGGCTTTGGATACCTGCTCGGCTGCCGCGCCTTCGCGCATGAGGAAAACGGTGATCCGGCGACCGGAGAGCCGATCGGGCGCCGCGCCGTCGAGTTGAACGAATCCGATATCTGGGCGGGCCACGCGGTGGCCCATTGCCTCGAGACCATGGGCCGGCGGGCCAACGGCATCACCTGGATCAGCGCTCATGCGGATACCTGGCGCAAGCGCGGCCCCTTCGCCAACCATCTCTGGTGGCACCGGGCGCTGCATTATCTCGAGTTGGAACGCTATGACGAGGTGCTGGCGGCTTTCGACACCGAGTTCTGGCCGGCGCCGTCGGAGGACAACACGGATATCGGCAACGCCTCCAGCATGCTGATGCGCTTGAACATGCTGGGCATCGATGTCGGCGACCGCTGGACCTCGGTTGCCGAGATATCCGCGAGGCGGGTATCCGAATGCGTGCGCCCGTTCAATGACCTGCATTTCATCATGGCGCTGGCCATGTCCGGCCGGCTCGACGAGGCGGACCGGATGGTGGCCAATCTGCGCGAGATGGTGCGCACCCAGGCTGGCACACCGGCTTCTGCCGGTGACGTCGCGCGCGACGCCGGGCTGCCGGTGGCCGAGGCGATCGTCGCCTTCGCCCGAGGCGAGCATGAAAGGGTCGTCGATACCATGATGACGGTGCGTTACGACATGGTGCCGCTTGGCGGAAGCTGGGCCCAGCGCGATGTCTGGATACGGATGCTGATCAACTCGGCCATCGCGTCCGGGCGGGACGGGCTTGCCCGGGCCTTGCTTGCCGAACGTGTCGCCGATCAGCCGACCAGCGCGCCGTCCTGGAAGCTTTATGCCGAAGCGCTTGAGCGTTGCGGAGATACCGCTCAGGCGCGGACCGTCCGCGCCAAGGCAGCGTCACTTCTGGCGGCGTGAGGATTCCAAAATTTCAAACAAGCATCGTCTCGAAGGGTCTTGTCCAACCACTTGCGAGGCGGCCCGTCATTCCGGCACCACGGCCAGCGAGAAGGCCATCTCCGCACCCTCATCTCGCAAGGGAATCAACGCCTGATATTCGGGGCTGTTGTACCAGGTACGTGCGATGTCGGGATTCGGGAATTCAATCAGCACGAAACGTTCGAAGTCCGAGTTTTTGGTCAGCGACTCGACGATCGGCGCACGGGTGATGAACTTGCCCTGATACTTGGCGACGATGGGACCGGCCCCCTTGGAGTATTCGGCGAGCTTTTCCGGGTTTCTGATCTTTGCAAGGACGACGATATAGGCCGGCATGGGCGGGCTCCGTGGCTTGGAAGAAGAGGGGCAAGGACGAGCGGAATGGGTCGCGGGCTCGGGTACCTTGCCGAAAGACTAGGCTGCGAGCCGTATAGTGCAAAGGACAAATCCACCGCCCGGGGTTGACCTTTCACCCCTCGCGACGCCGGGAATCGGCTACCATGGTCGGAACGTGGAGCACATCGCGACGGGCAGGCCGGTCTTTTCATGGAACTCAACTGGGACAGTTTGATCTCGCCCGTCGATAGGGCCACGTTCGAGCGGGACTATTTCGCCAGGAAACCGCTATCGCTGAACGCGCGGGGCCTGCCGACTTGCGGCCTTGAGACGATTGAGGGGTGGCGCAAACTGCTCGCCGGGCAGGCGGTCAGACGCCAGGGCCAGCGGACAGTTGTGGACCTTGATCCCAATCGGCCCCGGACTGATGTGCTTGCGCCCGAATTGGAGGACCTGCTCGCCCAAGGCGGGCCGCTGATCGTAAACGGGGTCAACCTGATGAACCCGGCGGTCCAAAAGCTCGCCGACGCGATCGCGGCAGGGCTTGGCGGCCGGGCGGTGGTGAACGGCTACATTTCGCCTAACCGGAAGGACGCGCTCGATCTGCACGCCGATGACCATGAGGTCGTTGTGCTTCAGCTTTGCGGGACCAAACACTGGACCGTCGGAACCAAGATCGTGAGAGGGCTCGCCCACTCATCGCTGTTCGCGATCGACAATGCCTCGGTGACCCAACTTGCAAGGGAGCGTGACCAGTTCAGAAACATCGATCTGGAAGAGGGCGGACTGCTCTATGTGCCGCGCGGCCTTGCTCACCGGGCGACGGCGCAGGATACGTACTCCATCCACCTGTCGGTCGGGGTGTTCCGGGCCACCGGTCTGGATTTTGCTGAGTTCGTTCTGAAATACCTGATCGGCGATATCGCGGTCCGCGACTATTTCGCCCATCCAGGCCGATCGGGAATAACGCCGGCGCACACCGAGTTTATGGACAGCATCGCCGAAAAACTAGCCGTCCTGGCACGCGACGAGCAGCTGAGAAGCCGTTTCCTGGAACTGCGACAACGCGAAGCAGGTCTTGGAGAACCTAAAGACACCTGAAAGACCCGATTGCGCCGACATGCGCACTTGACCTTGAATGAGATGTTTTTTGCGGCCCCTGAAATCCCGCATGACAACGGGACAGTGGCGGAAGAGTCTATACGAATGCCCGTTCTCCTGCTTGCCATCATCGCCATGCTCGTTCAGCAGACCATCGCCACCACGGCGAAGGTCGGCTTGCCGGCGCTCTTTGTGCCGATGGCGAACGAGCTGAATTTCGATGCGGAATATGTGCTGGTCTACACCTGGGTCTACGCCATCTGTTCGCTCTGCGTAATGGCGGCCTGCGGCGGGGTGATCCGCCGGTTCGGGGCCTTGCGGACCAGCCAGATCGGTTGCCTGATGATGGCGGCGGGCCTGGTGGTGGCGGCGGTTCTGGCGAGCCCGGTCATGGTGATTGCGGCGCTGGGGATCGGTGTGCTGCTGATCAGTTTCGGCTCGACCGTGGCGACGCCCGCAAGCTCGCAGATCCTGGCCGCTTACGCGCCGCCGAAATGGGCGCCGCTCGTCTTCTCCATCAAGCAGACCGGGGTGCCCGCGGGCGTCGCAATATCGGGCTTCATCCTGGTACCGCTCGCCGCGACCCAGGGCTGGCGCGTGACGACGATCGGCCTTGCCCTCCTGTGCCTTGCCATCGCCGTCATTCTGCAGCCGCTGAGAGCCGAGTTCGACCGCGACCGCGACCCGACGGCGCGCCCGCGGCTGGTGGATTTCGTGATCAATATCCGCGATGTGCTCGGTGTTTTCGAGCGCCGGGCCATGGCGATGGCGGCCTTCACCTTCGTCGGCATGCAGGCGATCTATACCAACTTCACCATCACCTATCTGCATGAAGACCTGCAGATGCCATACGAGACCGCCGGCGAGATTCTCGGGGTCGCGACCCTGCTTGCGGTCCCGGCCC
>JAYOEU010000194.1:0-8080 GCA_038116915.1 Alphaproteobacteria bacterium | reverse complement strand
TCTAGCGGGTGACGGGATCAGGCGCGCCGCGGCGCCTCGGAGGTCAGGATGGTACCGGCCACCTTCAGCGACAGGCTCAGGAGCTCCGCATAGGACAGCCGCGTCAAAACTTGCTGGGCGGGGATGATCGAGTGGGCGGGGGTCATCGGCTCGGAACTCCGGAGCGGCTTTTTCCGACCACGGAGAAAGTGTCCGGATGCTGCTTGGCCTCGCCATCGCCCGGTGCAAGGTAGTCGCAGATGATTTGGCGGTAGGACGGCGCGCCGGGCTGCTCGAACGACGGGGTGCCGCCATCAAGGTCGGATAGTTTCGAAAGCGCGTTCAAAACGGTCTGCATGATGAAACTCCCGTCGTTCTTTCGACGGGAACCATATTGAGCGGCTAATCGGCTTCCCAAAATCAGGGGTAACCGAGATCCTCTACGTATAAACCGAGGGTAGCGCCAGGAATTGACGTGCCGCTGGAGGTTTTAGCCGGGAGCCCAGCCATAGACCTTGGTCAGGCTGCCGCCCATGAGCATGGCGCGCTCGTCGTCCGAGATCTCCTTGGTCAGCCGGAACGGCTCCACCGCCTGCTTGTAGGTCAAAAGATGGATCGCCCGGGTCCAATCGGTGCCCCAGATGCAACGCTCCATCCCGAAGGCCTTGAAGATCTTGGTCAGCGGCGGCCAGATGTCGTCGTAGGGATAGGGCTTGTGCGAGAGGGTGCAGGCGCCGCTGATCTTGATGGCGACATTGTCATGCTCCGCCAGCTTCAGGATCTTCGGCAGATCCGCGAAGGGGTTGTCCGGCGCCGGCGGCTCGAACGGCTGTCTGAGACCGACATGATCGATCACCAGCTGGGTGTTCGGACTGCTCGCGGCCATTTCGGCGGCCTTGTCCAGCAGCCCCCAGCACAGCAGGTTGATCGGAAGCGAATGACGCGCCGCGGCGCGCAGGACGGTCTTGATGCCGGGGTCATCCGGGCTGAGTGAGGAGTCGCCGTGGGTCAGCATGATCCGGATGCCGATCGTGCCCTTGCGCTCGGCCCATTCGGCGATGGTTTCCGTGACCGACGGATCCGTCGGATCGACCGGCTTGATGAGCGCGAAACGGCTCGGATGCGCCGCATGCACGTCGATGGCGTAGCTGGCGTCATAGCGGTACATGGAAAAGGGAGAGACCAGAATGGCGCCGTCCACCCCGACGTCATCCATCGCCTTGACCATGTCGTCGCCGGTTACTTCCGGCGGGCCGGCAAGGTGGCCGATCCAGGGCCGCTCCGGGCGGTTTCTTTCATAGGCATGGACCTGGGCGTCGATAATGGGCATGGCGGCCTTCCTTTTTCTGAGCGTTCAGCCTGCAATGATTTGTCCGGTCCAGGCAACCGAATCCGTGATCCGATTCGTGATCTGACGGCCGGCGAGCTTTTCCGTGGAGTTGGGCCCGCACGAAAGGCATTATTGACGTCGCGGCCCCAGCCGATCCCGATCGCCCATCAAGGAAATTCGACGATGACCGGACAGTCCGAGGTCAAGATTGTTCCCAGCGGCGCGGCGCTCGGCGCCGAAATCACCGGCTTGGATCTAGCGGGAGACATAAGCGACGACGCGTTCGCCACGGTGCTTCAGGCCTGGGCCGGGCATCTGGTGCTGCGGTTCCGGGATCAGAAGCTGGACGAGGCGGCGCTGCTCCGGTTTTCTCGGCGTTTCGGCGTTCTCGACCCGAACCCGACCCGTCCGATGAACATCCCCAATCACCCGTCCAGCAATGAGATCAACGTAATTTCGAACATCGTGGTGGACGGAACGCCGATCGGTGGGCTCGGCAATTCGGAACTCGTCTGGCATCAGGACATGAGCTACAAGCCGCTGCCGCCGAAAGCCAGCATTCTCTATGGCATGGAAACGCCCCGGACCGGCGGCGACACCTGGTTCTACAATCTCTACTCGGCATACGAGACGTTGAGCCCGGATCTAAAGCACAGGATCGCGGGGCTTTCCTGCAAGCACGACGCGACGCGCAATTCCGCCGGACAGCTCCGGGCCGGGTTCGCGGAACACTACGCCAATCAAGACCGGCCGGGAGCGATCCACCCGCTGGTGATCCGTCATCCGGATACCGGCCGCGCGGCCCTGCATCTCGGCCGCCGGCCCAATGCGTGGATCGTTGGCCTTTCCGACGACGAGAGCGATGCGTTGCTGGACACCTTGTGGGCCCATGTGGAGGCCGGCGGGCATCACTGGGCCCAGCAGTGGCGGCCGGGGGACGTCGTGATCTGGGACAACCGTTGCACCCTGCATCGCCGCGGATCTCTCGATCCGGCGCAGCGGCGTCTGATGTATCGAACCCAGGTCAGCGGCGGCGAGGCGCCGGTTGCCGCCTGACCGGAGCGTCCCGGTGGTAGGGAGAAGCACGCGGGCATGACGAGACAGCTACATCTCAATCTGTTCATTCACAGCCGGGGGCATCACGAGGCGTCGTGGCGGCACCCCCAGTCCTCGCCCTTGTCGGTTTTCGATATCCGCTACTACCAGGATCTCGCCGCGAAGGCGGAGGCGGGGCGGTTCGACTCGATCTTTCTCGCCGACCAATTGGCGCTTGGCGACGATATCGTCAGTGGGCCGCGCACCGGGCTGGAGCCGGTCACAATGCTGGCCGCGCTGGCCACGACGACCAGCCGGATCGGCCTGATCGCGACGGCCTCCACCACTTATACGGAGCCGTACAATCTGGCTCGCCAGTTCGCGTCCATCGACCATATCAGCCGGGGCCGGGTGGGCTGGAACATCGTCACCTCCTGGCTTGCTACGGCGGCGGAGAACTACGGCGACGGCCAGCCGGTGAGCCATGCGGATCGCTATGCCCGGGGCGAGGAGTTCATGTCCGTGGTCAAGGCGCTCTGGGAAAGCTGGGACGCCGACGCCATCATCGATGACCGGGCGTCTGGGACCTACGCCCGTCCGGGCGCCATCCGGCGGATCGATCACGCGGGGAAGTTCTATTCGGTCGCAGGTCCTCTCAACGTGCCGCGCGGCCCGCAGGGACGTCCGGTGCTGGTGCAGGCGGGTTCCTCGGAGACCGGGCGGGATTTCGCGGCCCGGCATGCCGAGGCGATCTTCACCGCGCAGATGGAAAAGGCGACCGCCCGAGAGTTCTACACGGATCTGAAGGCCCGTGTTGTCGCGGCGGGCCGGTCGGTGGATCAGGCCCTCATTCTGCCGGGACTGAGCCCGGTGATCGGCGGCACCGAGGCCGAGGCACGGCGCATCGCTGACGAACTTGGCGCGCTGACTGATCCCGAGGTCGGACGCAAGCGCATGTCCGCCCGCTTCGGCGGACACGATTTCTCGCATCTGCCGCTCGACACGTCGCTATCGCCTGAGGATTTTCCCGACCCCGAAACCATCCAGGCGGCGCGCAGCCGCACCGAGGTGATCGTCGGTCTGGTTCGGCGCGAGAAGCCGACCCTGCGCCGGCTGCTCGCTATGCTTGCCGGCGCGCGCGGCCATCATGTCTTCGCCGGCACGCCGGAACAGGTCGCGGATCTGATGATCGACTGGTTCGAGGACGGCGCCGCCGACGGCTTCAACATCATGCCGCCGATCCTGCCCGCCATGCTTGAGGTGTTCATCGCCGAGGTCATCCCGATCCTGCGGCGGCGCGGGATGTTCCGGTCCGAGTATGACGGCGAGACCTTGCGCGCCCACTACGGCTTGCAGATGCCGTGAAACCGGAGGTGTTCGACCCTTAGGCCATTTCGAAGCTGTTGCCCGCGTCTGTCGTTGCGACCGTTCTGGGCTGTCCAACGCATTCCATTCGGGTCATGGCGAAAAGATCGGCAGGGCGACCGGGAACGGTTGCCAGGAACCGGGGCGCGGCCGTGTCGCCCGGGTCTCCGAGGCGGCCGACGACCATGCCTCGATCGGGAGCGCCGTCTCGTCCGAAGCCGACGGTGTAGGTTTCGATCCAGCCCGTGCCCGACGGCATTTCCTTGAGAGCCGGGCACGGCAGCGCATCGATCCTTGATTGATACGCCTCTGGCGGCTCGCGGCGCCATCGGGTGGCGGGACCAGGTTCGGTCGAATAGATCCCCGCCGAGTGCTTGGTGAGGTAGCCGCCGTTTGCGGTCACCAGTCCCAGGCTCCCCGGCTCGGCGCGCAGGCGCTCGGCCATCGCTGCGATCGCGTTCATTGAGTAGTTGTTGCCGGCTCCGCCATGAAAGGGCAGGCCGCCGGTCACGGTGAGGGCGCGCGAATCCCCCTCGGCCATCCCGAGCTCGTTCCTGGCGATTGCAACGGCGGAGGGGAAGCACGAGTATAGATCGAAATGGCGGATGTCTTCGATCCCGCACTGCGCCATGGCCAGCGCCCGCTCGCCCAGCAGCCGGATGGCGGGACTGGAGTGATAGTTCACGCGCTCTGAGACATGCCAGATTTCGGTCACGTCGGCGCAACCTCTCAGATGGATCCAACGGTCTTCCGGGATGCCAAGGACCCGGGCGTGAGAGCGCGAGGTAAGCAGCAAGGCCGCGCCTTGATTGATCTGGTTCATCGCGTTCATGAACTTGGTGTAGGGCCAGCCGACGAAGCAGTTGGAAGGCCCGGATGCCGCGATTTCCCCGGCGCTCCGCCGTGTTGGGAACCAGGCATGCGGCGATGTGGCGGCAACGGCGCTGAAGCCGGCGAAGAGATCTCCCATCGCCATCTGGTGTAGTGCGATCGGACGCCCGAGATGGGCGCGCAATGCGTTCTCGAACAGCGGATAGACGTGCGCTGCCTGCCAGATCCCGTGCGCGCGCTCGTGTGCGCTGGCCATCTCGCGGTCCGGCCAGATCAGGTCCGGGTCGCTGTCCGACGGATGACTCCAGTCCGGCTTCACGCCGGATTTGATCAGCCGGCGCGCATTGTCTATCGCCTCGGCGCCGGCAAGCAGCACCAGGCGGTGCCGGCCTTCCGCGATCGCCTGGAAGAAAAGATTGACCAGTCCCTGCGGAGCATTGCCGCCGTCCGGCGTGAGCCAACGGCGCGCGCGCGTGGCGCCCAGCCGATCGGCCAGAGCCTCGGGGCTGTTGCGCATCGGTTCACGGAAGCTTTTAACCACTACAAGAGCGTCGATAGCCGAGAGCGCGGCGGACCCAAGTCCCGCATCCGCCGCCGCCAGCCCAGCCGCCCGATCCATCAGATCCAGCGGAGTCGATAGTGCCTCCAGCGGCTCATCGCGGACGGTGACCTGCCCGACACCGACCAGGATCGGAGTGTCGTCACTGCTCATGTCGCACCGCCTGCGACCGATTGCGCCCAACGGTTGTCGGTCTTGCCGCTCGGGCCGCGCTGGACCCGATCCACGAAAAGCCAGGCCTTGGGGAGTTTAAAGCGCGCGATGTGCCGGCTCGCCTCGGCGGCGATGGCAGCCCGGTCCGGCCTCGTGCCCGGTGTCAGTTGGACAACGGCGACGACCTCCTGGCCCCAGCGATCGTTCGGTCGGCTCGTGACCGTCACATCGGCGACGTTCGGGTGGTGTTTGATCGCGTGCTCCACTTCCTCGGCGAAGATCTTCTCGCCGCCGGAATTGATGGTGAAGGACTCGCGGCCATGGAATTCAATTTCCCCGCCTGCGAGAAGCCTGACCCTGTCGCCGCATACCAGATAGCGCTCGCCGCCGATCTCGGGAAAGGTCTCGCGGGTCTTGCTCTCGTCTCCAAGATATCCGAGCGGCACCGCGCCGCGCTTGGCGATCCAGCCGAGCCCGTCATGGCCTGGTTCGAGCACCGTGCGCAGATCGTCTCCCAGCACCACCGTCGCCGGCGTGGCGCGGAACCGCGCGCCCTCGACCTGGTCGCCGGGATCGCTGATTCGCATTCCCTGCGGGCCCGATTCCGAGGACCCGAACGCATCCAGAAGTCTCGCCTTAGGCAGGGCGTTCAACAACCCCGCCTTGACGGCGGGCGACAGGATCGCGCCGGTATTGTAAAGCAATCGAAGACTAGACAGGTCACGGTCGCCCCTGCGGATTTCCTCGAGCAGGGGGCGGCCATAGGCGTCGCCGATGATCAGCAGCATGTCGGCGCGATGACGCTCGATGGCGCTGAGCAGATCGGCGGCGTCCAGATGTTCGACGCGATCCTGAATGATCACCGTGTTGCCGGCCAGCAGCGCCGCCAACGCAACCTGACATCCAGCTCCATGCATGAAGGGGGGAGCCGCGAGATTACGGCGCTGTTTTTGAGAGCGCGCACGCTCAACAAACGCCTCAACGTTGGCAAGCGCGGTGCCGTCCAGGGACCGACCGTTGAGATTCTCCAGGATCGAGTCCTCCTGGCGCCAGAGGACACCCTTGGGCATGCCCGTGGTCCCACCGGTATAGGTGCAATAGATGTCGTTGGGCGAGGGCGTGGTTGAAACCGGGGCCGCGGAAGCGCCGGCCAGCAGCGTCTCGTAGTCGATTGCGCCGGGTAGCAGCGGTGCTCCACTGCCGTCGTCGACCTGGATCAGGAGGCGGATTGACGGGATGTCCGGCAGAACCGACTGAAGCGTTTCGGCGAACCGGGCGTGGTAGAGGATTGCCGCCGGTTCGGCATCCGCGAACAGATAGCGAAGTTCCTCGCCGACATAGCGGTAATTGACGTTGAACGGCACTGCCCGGGCCTTGAAGGCGCCGATCATCGCCTCCAGATAGGCCGGGCAGTTGTGCATCAGCAGCCCGACGGCGTCCTGACCGATTTCCCAGTTCCGCAATGTCGCTCGATCGCGGTGCAGGGTAATGCCGTTCGCGAGCAGGAAATTGGCGAGCCGCCGGGTTCGGCCGGTCAGCGTGGCGTAGGAGAGGCGGTTCCCGCCCATGATGACGGCATCGCGCTCCGGCACGGCGGCCGCGACCGCCTCCTGGATCGAAGCAATGGTTAGGGCCATGGCGTCAACCCATATCCCGTCCTAGTCTTCCGGATCGGCGATGAAACCGTTGAGCCGTTCCGCCGCCGCCAGAAAATCCTCCATGAATTCCCGCACGAGGTCGCGTGTACTTTGGGTGTGAGTCATCAGACCCACGCCCTGGCCGACAAAGTAGGAAGCGAGGGCTTGGGCGCCCGCGTGCCCCCCTTCGGCCAGAGTGTTGACGCGCGCCATCGCCGGCTCGACCACGATCGATTGCAGGGGCATCGGCAGCGGTTCCGGCCCGCATCGCTTTCCCAGGCATCGGTCCAGGCGGAGCGCAATTGCCGGGAGGGCTTGCCGGTGCGCGCCTTTGATCGGATCGTGTCGCGCGATGTGGCGGCGAGCATTTTCTGTTTCACGACATCCGAGGTTTCGGCCTCGGCCGTCGTCAGCCAAACCGAGCCGGTCCAGGCTCCGTCGGCGCCCATCGCCATGCAGGCAGCCATTTGGCGCCCGGTGACGATACCGCCCGCCGCGAGGATCGGGACGTCCGAGATCGGCCGAACGGCCGCGACCACCTCGGGAACCAGCACCAGGGTCGAGACCTCGCCGCAATGGCCGCCAGCCTCGGTTCCGGACACCACGAGGATATCAACGCCCGCGGCCACCTGTTTCAGGGCATGTTCCTTAGCGCCGACCAGGGCGGCGACGGGAACGCCCTTAGCCCGCGCACGCTCAAGCATATAGGCGGGCGGCGGCCCCAAGGCGTTGGCGATCAGCTTGATGGGGTGCGAGAACGCGATGTCCAGCAGGGCATTGGCCCCCTGGTCGCGCATGTTGGTATTGAGCCGCGCGCCGCGCTTCATCGTATCGGCATTGAGCGTGTCCGCCTCTATGCCATGCTCCTGGAAAATTCGGGAGACGAACCGTTTGTGTTCTTCCGGCACCCGGGCGATCGCGTCGTCGCGCGAGACCTCGCGCCCCTTGGCCTCCATGGTCATCGGGACGATCAGATCGACGCCATAGGGCTTGCCGTCCACATGGTCGTCGATCCAGGCGAGTTCCGCCTCCAGCTTGCCGGGGCCGGTACCAGCGGCGCCGAAGACTCCCATGCCCCCGGCCCTAGAAACCTCGGCGACCACGTCTCGGCAATGGGAGAAGGCGACGAGCGGAAAGTCTATTCCCAGGAGGTCGCAAATCACTGAGCGCATCAGTCCTCTCCGGCACCCG
>JAYOEU010000193.1:0-8103 GCA_038116915.1 Alphaproteobacteria bacterium | reverse complement strand
TGGCCGCATGAAAAGCATTGCAGCCGCTTGTCTCATAACCGGGATGCAGTACACTGCGTCGAGATCCAGATGCGGCTCCCGCTTTTGCGAACACTGCCCTCAAGGATGTAGCGGGCGCCCAATTCATCAGCCAATGTGCCTACATCCTGCGACCTCCCCTTGTAGGCGAAGGTGGAGTTTCGCGAAATGACCGGGAACGTCCGGTAGTGCGATAGCGCCGTGATGATGTCTTCCGTCAGACCATCCGAAAAATATTCCTGATCGGGATCGCTGGCGAGATTCTTGAACGGCATCACGGCGACCGCGGGTTGCCGCGCCCCCTTGCCCGAGCGTTTGCCGCCCAGCTGCCCTACCGTCGCGTCGGATCCCCATGCCCAGACCCGAACCGGCCGGGAAATATTTTTCAGCTCATGCTCTCCGGTATCCGTAAACGACGCATCCAAACGGTCCCGGATTTCCTCGAAGGCTCGGTTCGACATCGTGATCCCGCCCGGAGATGCAAGCGCCTCCAACCGGGCGGCGATATTCACGCTGTCGCCGTGGATGTCGCCGTCGCCATCAAAAATGATGTCGCCGAGATTGATGCCAATCCGAAACGTAATGCGCCGTTCGGCGGCCACATCCCCATTGCGCACCGCCATGCCCCGTTGAACCTCGATCGCCCAGCGGACCGCATTGACGACGGACGGGAATTCAATCAGGAACCCATCGCCCAAGGATTTGACGATGCGTCCCTCGAACTCAGCCAGCTTCGGTTCCACCAGCTCTGATCTATGCGTTCGGAACGACGCCAGTGTGCCGGTTTCGTCATTTCCCATGAGGCGGGAATACCCCACCACATCGCAGGACACGATCGCGGCCAGACGGCGGTGCTTGAAGTCGGACATGACGAAATCTTAGGAAAACGAGCCGGCGGGAGCTAGATCGTTCCCACCCCCGGGTAATGGATATCACGCATGAGCGGGAGCCGAAGATCTCCCCCGGTTCATTCCATCACCTTACAATTTGGCGCTCGGGCGCTCGCTGACCGCCGCGTGCCAGCGACGGGCGTTCGACGCGCCCTCCGGCAGGCCGAGCTTGATCCATCCGGCGAAATCGATGACGACGAGGAGATCGATATCGGCGACGGAATAGTGATCACCCGCAACGAAGGGCTTGTCGCCGATCATCGCGTCGACGCCATCCAGAAACCGCTCCACCCGGGCCCTGCCGCGTTCGGCCAGCGCCGGGATCTGCTCGTAGTTCACCGGCCCGGTCAGCGCCCGTCCCTTCATGCGCGGCGTGGAGTTCCGCAGCGCCTCGGACATCGCCATCATGCCCTCCATCTCGATCCGCCACTGCAGATCCGCAACCCGCCCGCGCTCCGCCGCCGTAACGCCGGTGAGCGACGGTTCGGGATGGGCCGCCTCGAGATAGCCGCGGATCCCGGCGGTACTGGTCAGCGTGGTTCCGTCATCAAGAACCAGGACCGGCACCGTGCAATTCGGGTTGACCGCGCGGAATTCAGCCGACAATTGCTCGCCGTTGCGCAAATCCACCTCGACGGTTTCGATGTCCAAGCCCTTCTCGGCAATGAAGATCCTGGCCCGGCGCGGCGACGGCGCGGTCTTGCAATCGTAGAATTTCACGGTCGGTCTCCCTTGTCGGTCTGAAGCGGGGTATCCGAGCCAATTTACCCACCAAGGGACAAGGCCGCCAGCGACCCGCGCCAGCAGATGGCGAATAGAACAAATCCACTATGTGTTCGGCCTTGCCACCCGCGCTTTCGAACCCATACGATCCTAAAAAGGCCCGCCGGGCAATGAACCGCATATTCGGAGGTTGATTCATGTCGAAAGTAGCGATTTCCGCGGACTCGCATATCACCGAACCCCCAACGCTCTATGTCGACTATATCGAGGCGAAGTACCGGGACACCGCGCCGCGCCTGGTCAAGGATGCGAAGCGCGGCGAGGTCTACGTCATCGACGGCCTCGACATCAGCATCCCGATGGGCCTCGTCGCGGCCGCCGGCAAGGACCCCTCCGAACTCAGCATGAAGGGGACCGGCTATGACCAGCTTCACCCCGGCGGCTGGGATCCGAAGGCGCGCGCCGGTGACCAGGACCGCGACGGCGTCGGCGCCGAGATCATCTATCCCTCGGTCGGCATGATGCTCTCCAATCATCCGGATTTCGACTACAAGCGCGCTTGTTTCGAGGCCTATAACCGCTGGCTGCAGGAATATTGCGGCGGGCTGCCGAACCGGCTCTTCGGCATGCCGCAGATCAGCCTGGCGACGCCGAAATCCGGCATCGAGGAGCTCCGCAAGGCCAAGGAGATGGGCTTCAAGGGGGTGATGCTGCCGGGCCGACCGGGGCATGAGGACTATCACCACACCGACTATGATGCGTTCTACGAGGCGGCCGTCGGTCTGAACCTGCCGGTATGCTTCCACATCCTGACATCGGGCAAGGATGAGATGCGGCAATATCGTGGCCCGAGGCTCAACAGCTTCCAGTCGATCATCCGCGGTAATCAGGACATCATCGGAACCTTCATTTTCGGAGGCGTCTTTCAGCGTCACCCGAAGCTGAAATTGGTCTGCGTCGAGGCGGATGCCGGCTGGGCACCGCACTTCATGTACCGGATGGACCATGCCTATAAGCGCCACCGCTACTGGATGAAGTGCGAGGAGTTGGAACGGCTGCCGAGCGAGTATTTCAAGGAGAACGTCTACATGACGTTCCAGGACGACTGGACGGCCTTCAAGTTCCGCAAGGACATGAACGTCGAACGCCTGATGTGGGCCAATGATTTCCCGCACAGCGATGCAACCTGGCCGCACAGCCAGAAACTGCTGAACGAGCACACCGCCGATATGACTGAATACGAAAAAAACCGCATTCTCCACGACAACGTCGCGGAGCTTTACGGCCTGAACATCGGCTAGTCCGCCTCGGGGAGACCACGGAATGAGCTACGATCTGAAGATCGTCGGCGGCACGATCGTCGATGGAACCGGTAAGCCCCGCTATCGCGGCGATGTCGGCATCGCGCAAGGCAGAATAGTCGCGCTTGGCAAGGCGCCGGATGCGGCGGCCCGCACCATCGACGCCGAAGGCGCGATTGTCGCTCCCGGTTTCGTCGACCTTCACACCCACTACGACGCCCAGATCATCTGGGACCGCATGCTGACCATTTCGCCCTGGCACGGGGTGACCACGATGGTGATGGGCAATTGCGGCTTCGGCGTTGCGCCGACCCGGGCGGCGCATCGCGACCTGGTCATCCGCACCCTGGAAAAGGTCGAGGGCATGAGCACCGCGGCCCTGTGGGCCGGTCTGGGCGAGGAATGGCCATTCGAGACCTTTCCCGAATATCTCGACGCCATCGACGAACGCGGCATCGCGGCCAATGTCGGGGTTCTTCTGGGTCACACCCCGTTGCGTTTTTACGTGATGGGTGAGGCCGCGACCGAGCGCGCTGCGACGGGTGATGAAATCGCGCAAATGAAGGCGATCGTATCGGAGGCGATGGCGGCCGGCGCCATCGGGTTCGCGACATCCCGCGCGTCAACCCATGTGGGTTATGAGGGACGGCCGGTTCCGAGCCGGGCCTGCGACGTGGAGGAAATCTTCGAGCTGTCCAAGGCCGTCGGCGCGGCCGGCGGCGGCATGATCGAGGCAACGGCGGGTCGCGGCCTGTTCCTCGACGAATACGTTCGCCTGGCCCAGGAATCGAACTGCTCGGTGACCTGGACGGCCCTGCTCGCCGACCTGTCGCTCGGCGCCGGAGACCATACCGAACAATTGCAGAGATCCGAGGAAATCGCGGCGGCCGGCCATCGGGTTTACCCGCAGGTCACGCCGCGCCCCCTCAATTTCGAATATCAGATGAAGGAACCGTTCCCCTTCGAGCCGCTGTCGGTCTTCAAGCCGGTTTCCGCCGCCGACCACGAGGGACGCAAGCGCCTCTACCGCGACCCCGAATTCCGCACCGCGTTCCGGGAGCGCATGTCGACCATCCGCGAGCAGTTCCAATCCTCGGTCAACAAGACGGTCATCTCCCAGTGCACGGCGGAGCCGGCGCTGAACGAGCGGAACGTCGCCGAGGTCGCGAAGGAGCGCGGCGTGCCGATCACCGACCTGCTTTTGGATCTGGCCTTGGCGGACAACCTGGAAACCCGGTTCCGCATGCCCGTTGCCAATCACAATGAGGACTCGGTCGAACCCCTGCTCAAGGGCCGCAGTACGGTAATCGGCTTGTCCGATGCCGGCGCCCATGCCAGCCAGCTCTGCGATGCGTGCCTGCCGACCTATCTGCTGAGCCGGTGGGTGCGCGAGAAGCAGGTCTTCACCCTTGAGGAAGCGGTACGCATGATCACCTCGCGCCCGGCCGAGGTTGCCGGCCTGAAGAACCGGGGTCTCCTGGCCGAAGGCCGACCGGCCGACGTTACGATCTTCGAGCCGGAGACCGTCGGCGCCGGACCGCTGCAAAGGGTTCATGATTTTCCGGGCGGCGCCGACCGGTTGATTTCCCACGAAAGCGGCATCCGGGCGGTCATCGTCAATGGCACCCGGATCCGGGAGAATGGCCGGGACGCTGTTGATCCCACCGGCGCGTTGCCGGGAGGCGTGGTCCGGCGCTCGGCGCTCCATTAGCCGTGTTGCGCCAATCCGGGCCATCGCCCATCCTGGATTTGAATGACCATCAGGAGATGCCCGATGCACTATGCCCCCGGCAAGGAGCCTTGCCCGCTCCCCTTCTCGCCGTTCAAGAGCTGCACGGTGCCGCGGCCCATAGGCTGGCTCTCGACGGTTTCGAGGGACGGCATCGCCAATCTCGCGCCCTACAGCCAGTGGCAGAACCTCACCTTCGATCCACCGTTGGTGATGTTCGCCGCCAATCAGCTCGGCGACGGCAGGCGCAAGGACACGGTGATCAACGCCGAGGAAACCGGCTGGTTCGTCTGGAACATGGCGACCTATGCCCTGCGCGAGGCGGTCAATATCACGGCGATGGAGCTTGCCTCGGACGTGGACGAGTTTGAGCGCGCCGGCGTCACCAAGGCCACCTGCATCGACGCTCCCGGCCCGAGGGTCGCCGAGAGCCCGGCGCATTTTGAATGCCGCTACATGTCGACCCATCGCCTGAAGGGCCTTTCCAATCACGGCACCGTCGATGTCGTCTATGGCGAGGTGGTCCGGATCCATGTGGATGACGCGGTGATCACGCCGGAGGGCAAGCTCGATATCCCGTTGATCCGCCCGATCGCACGGCTCGGTTATTACGACTACACCTCGGTCACCGAAGTCTTCGAGATGAAGGTCCCCGGCGCCTCGTCTACCCAGGGCGCGGGCATGATGGGAAAGGCGTCGGTATAGGGATTACGGCGGCCGCCGCCCGGCGTTGAAAATCCCTCATCAGCACCTCAAACCTTTCCGCATGCTTTGGAGTGGTGAGATGACGGGCCGCCTCCGGCCTGCACTGATGTGCTCCGGGGATGGCGCCCAGGGCATCGGACCCCACGGCGAAGATGAGATAGCGCAGGGAACCCGCTAGGCATGACCGTTCGAAAACAGCGTGTCCGAGACATCGACATCGCCTACCGCTGGGACGGCAATCCGGCCGGCCCGGTGGTGATGATGGCGCATGCTCTTGGCTCCAGCCACCGGATCTGGGATTCGCAAATCGCAGCGCTTCAGGACCGTTATCACTTGTTGCGGTACGACTGGCGCGGTCATGGGGAAACCGACGCGCCGGACGGGCCCTACACCCTGGCTCAGTTCCTGGACGACGCCGTCGGGCTGATGGATGTCCTCGCGATTGAAAAGGTTCACTGGGCCGGTATTTCGACCGGCGGGATGATCGGCCAGGGACTCGGCATTCACTTCCCGGACCGTATTCGCTCACTCACGCTTTGCAATACAACCTCATGGAGTACCGACGGGTATCGCGCCTTCGTTGATGAGCGCCGCAAGATCGTCCTGGAACAGGGGATTGAGCCGGTTTGGGAGATGACCAAGCGCCTTTGGTTCAGCGACGCCTATGTCGACGCCGAGAGCGCGGCCTATCACGCCGTGCGCGCGGACTATATCAGGACGCCCGTCGCAGGTTACCTCGGCGCCATGGCCGCGGTCGCGGATCTCGCCTATCGGGACGAATTGGACCGGATTACAGCGCCCGTCACCATCATCGCCGCCGGCGACGATCCGGTTACCCCGCTCGAGCGGTCCGAGGAAATCCGCGACCGTATTGCCGGCGCTACACTTTCGGTGATCGAGGGGCAACGCCATTTTTCCAATGTCGAGGTTCCGAACCGGTTCAACGCGTTCCTGCGCGCCGGTCTCGACCGCATGTGTGGCTAGAGCGGGCGTTCAAACCGGGACGATGACGTATCCGATGTGCTGGTCCAGCGCCTTGTCCCGCGGACGGGCCGGCTTTTCGGCGACCAGCGTGACCGATATCTCCTTTGCAACATTGCGATGAAGGATCACCGCCTCGCGCATCCGCTCGCGGCCGATCTTGTCGAACACCGCACGCTGGACGATCAGCTCGCACCGCTCCACCCGCCAATCACCGGTATAGCCGTAGTCGAAATCCACATATTTCGGCTGTCCGAAATAGGCGAAGGTCTGGGGCGTGATAGCGCGGACATGGGTCGGGTCGACCCAGGCATCGTCATGCCCGGCATGCGGTACCTTGACGTGCAACCGCGCCCCCGGCGCCGCGACGCGCCACAACTCCTGCATCAGCGGCAACGGGTTCCTCAGATGCTCAAGCACATGGCTCATTTCCAACATCTCGAAATGACCATCCGGCAGGGGGAGCGGTACCGCCGCGCAATCGTCGAGGTCCACCGTGAAGTCGATGCCCGGCAGTTCGGCGCCGTCGATATTCACCCAGCCCTCGCGGATGTCGCGGCCGCAGCCGACATTGAGCTTTCGCGGGAGATCCCGGCTCATCACAAGGCTCGGTCCGGCGGTCACTAGCGGATTTCCGCCCAGGTATCGTCCAATGCCCGGCCGAACCTGTCCGACATCTCGGCGATCTCGGCCTCGGTGATGATCAGCGGCGGCGCGAAGACCAGCCGGTCCCCGACCGCGCGTGGGATCAGGCCGTTCTTCAGGGCGTTTTCCTGGAACCGTTCAGAGACCTTGAGGGACGTCTCAAACGGAATCCGATCCGCCCCATCGCGCATCAGCTCGATGCCGCAGATCAGGCCGACGCCCCGGATATCACCGATCAGCGGATGGTCAGCGTGGCTTTCCAGCGCCGAGAGGAAGGTCGGCGAGAGCGATTTCACCCGGCTCACCACATCCATCTCCTCATAGATCTTCAGCACCTCCAGAGCGACGGCTGAGGCGACCGGATGGCCGGCATAGGTGTAGCCATGTGCGAAAGGACCGAGCTTGCCGCTCTGGGCCAGCATCGCCTGGTAGATCTTCTCGTTGATCATCAGCGCCGAGATCGGTTGCATCGCCGCCGACAGGGCCTTGGCGCTGCTGATCATGTCGGGTTTCAGACCATAGGTGGTCGATCCCCACATCTCACCGGTACGCCCGAACCCGCAGATCACCTCGTCGGCGACAAAAAGGATCTCGTATTTCCGCAAAACCGCCTGGATCTTCTCGAAATACCCTGCCGGCGGCAGCACCGCGCCGCCCGCGCCCATGACCGGCTCGGCGAAGAAGCCACCGACGGTCTCCGGCCCCTCTTCCAGGATCAGCGCTTCCAGCGCCTCGGCCATGCGAGCTGAAAACTGCTCCTCGCTCTCGCCGTCCTCGTGACGGCGGTAGTAATGCGGGAACTCGGTGTGGCGGAACGGTTCGAACGGCAGGCCGAAATCGGCATGCATGTCGGGCTTGCCCGACAGGCTCACCGCCGCCGCCGTGCTGCCGTGATAGCCCATGGAACGGGCGATGATCTTGCGCTTCTCCGGCTTACCGATAGCGCTGTGATAGTACCAGATCAGCTTGATCGCGGTGTCGTTGGCCTCGGACCCCGAGCACTGGAACAGCACCTTGGACATCGGCACCGGCGCCAGCGACAGCAGCTTTTCCGCCAAGTCCACATTCGGCTCGTTCGAGCGGTGACGGTAGGAGTGATAATAGCCGAGGG
>JAYOEU010000192.1:0-8113 GCA_038116915.1 Alphaproteobacteria bacterium | reverse complement strand
GTGGAGGACTGCGCGTCTACCGGGGGAACCCTGATGCCGCCGGTCATGGGGGCGGTGGCGTTCATCATGGCGGAGTTCCTGAATATCCCCTACGGCGAGATCGTCATTGCCGCGGCGGTTCCGTCGATCATGTTCTATGTCGCTCTGCTGTTGCAGGTCGATTGCCACGCGGCGGTGCATAATTTCAAGGGCCAGCCGGCGGAAGAGATTCCCAGCATGTGGGAGACTCTCAAGGACGGATGGTACTATCTCTTCAGCCTGGCGCTGCTGGTCTATCTGCTGGTGGTGGCCCGCCTAGAGCTTTACGCCCCTTATTTCGCGACCATCGCGCTGATCGCCGCCACCATCGTCTTCCGCAAGAAAAACCGGTTCAATCTGCGCCAACTGATGGAATTGATCGTCGAGTCGACCAAGACGATCTCCAACATCATCGCCATCCTCGCGGGCATCGGCGTCATCGTCGGCTCGCTCGCCTTCACCGGGGTCGGCGGTGCCTTCTCCCGCGAACTTGTGGGCCTCGCCGGGGACAATCTTTGGCTCCTCTTGGCGATGGGGGCGATCACCAGCTTCCTGCTCGGCATGGGGGTGACGGTCAGCGCCTGCTATATTTTCCTCGCGATCGTCATGGGCCCGGCCCTGATCGAGTTCGGCCTCGACCCGATCGCGAGCCATCTCTTCATCCTCTATTGGGGGATGCTCTCCTACATCACCCCGCCGGTCGCCCTGGCGGCCGTGGCCGCGTCGGTGATTGCCGGTTCGAAACAGATGGAGACCGCGTTCATGGCAATGCGGCTCGGCTCGATCAAGTTCATCCTGCCCTTCATTCTGGTGCTGACGCCGGCCCTGATCCTGCGCGGCGATGATGTCTGGCTGATGCTGCTGACGATTTCGGCGGTATCGGTCGCGATCGTCTTCATGGCGGCGGGGTTCGAGGGATATCTATATGGGATCGGAAGGATCAATCCCATCGTCCGGGGGCTCATGTTCCTCGGGGCGGCTGGCTTTCTTTATCCGCATATTGAGAGATACATGGTGGCTGCCGTCGGGATGGTTGCGGTCTATGGTGCACTATGGTTCATGCGGCGGCGGAAACCGGCGGGATAGTTCCTATTCGGAGGGTCCCGTCCCGTGAGCCCCGTTCCGATGGAGGTCCGCCGTGCAAGTGATGACAACCCTGCCGCAGGAGGACCTGCGCGCCGTTCCGGATGCGGCCCGGGCGGCGGAACGCGCCGGCTTCGATCTGATCGCGACGATGGAGAACCGCTACGAGCCGTTCATGCCGCTCGCGGTATCGGCGGTCTCCACCGAGCGGATCATGCTGGGCACCGCCGTCGCCATCGCGTTTCCCCGCTCCCCCATGGTGGTGGCGAACACCTGCTGGGACTTGCAGAAGGCCTCGCAGGGCCGTTTCGTTCTGGGGCTCGGGCCACAGATCAAGCCGCATAACGAAAAGCGTTTCTCAACGCCCTGGTCGGCCCCGGCGCCGCGCTTGAGGGAATATGTCCAGGCGCTGAAGGCGATCTGGCGCTGCTGGGAGGTGGGGGAGCCGCTCAAGTTCACCGGCGAGCACTACACCTTCACCCTGATGACCCCGAATTTCGTGCCGGCGTCGACCGGACAGCCGCCGGTGCCGGTGACCCTCGCGGCGGTGGGACCCCACACGCTCAGACTGGCCGGGGAGGTTTGCGACGGCGTCCGCCTGCACCCCTTCTGCACCCGCGCCTATCTCGAGGACGTGGCGATGCCCCGGGTGGCGGAGGGGCTGAAGATGTCGGGTACGCCGAGAGAGCGGTTCCAGGTGACCGGCGGCGGGTTCATTGCCACCGGCGCCACCGACGCGGCGGTGCATGAGGTCGCCGAATGGGTGCGCTACCGGATCGCCTTCTATGGCTCCACTCCCAGCTATTGGCCGGTATTCGAGCATCACGGCCTCGGCGATCTCGGACGCAAGCTCAATCTGATGACCAAGGCAGGCAAGTGGGATGAGATCGCGGCGGAGATCCCCGATGATGTGCTGCATCTCTTCGCCGCGATCGGCCGGTACGACGAACTGGCGGCGGTGGTCGAGGCGTGGTTCGGCGGCTGCGTCGACATGGTCTATGCCAGCACTTCGTCCGACATCCGGCCGGCGATCCCACCGGACGTGCTCCAGGACATCCGGAGAATCGAAACGCCCTTCAGGGGCTTTCGGACGAGTTGGGAGCCATGATGCGGACAGTCACGTCGGCACCGGGCAAATCGGGCTCTGAACGATATTGTTCCATGAGACCCGTATATCTGTAGAATTCTTGTGTTTTCCGGTCGTTCCGTCGTGGAGCCGTTGGCGTGATTCAATACGTATCGAAGGAATTCCCGAGATCGCCGAAAGATCTTTCAGGCTTCAGGATTTTCGCCGCCCTGCAACATCGCACTCTGGGCGACTTTACCGATCAATTGCTGTTTGCGGCTTCCGTTTCTGAAATGTTTCAGGGCGCCCGCCTTGACGTCTATTTCAGACCGGATCGCCCGTTCAAGGCGGAAATCCTGAGTTTGGCGCCCCAAGTTTCATCGATATGGCCGACGTTGCACGGAATGCCGATCGATCTTTTCGACATTGCCGGCAGACGCCCCATCGCCGGTCCTGACGAATGGATCAAATCCGGGTGTGATTCTCCGGACCTGTTGCTGACGCCGTCAATGTGCAAGCGCGAAAAGCTGGGTTATTTCAACCCTGTGGCACGGTTTCGTATTCCGGAGCGGGATCGTTGGGAAAGTGAGTTGGAAAAGGCGGCCGGGTCCCGCTGCTTCTGCGTCTTGCACTATCGGGAAGAGGGGTACACCTACTCGCTCGCAGGCCAGATACGCAACATCGAAGCCTCCGATGTCGAGCCTGTCGTCGATCTGCTTTTGGCGCGCGGGGTCCAGGTTATTCGGGTCGGACATCCGGGAATGACGCCGTTGCGCGAACGCGAGGGTTACGTCGATTTAAGCGCGGCGCCCTTGATGCTTCAGGCCTGTGCGATCAGCCGGGCGAGATTTTTCATGGAGATCTCTCCGTCGGGGCCATATGCGATCGCGAACGGCTTTGGGGTGCCGATGGCCCGATGCAATGCCCTGATCACCGCCGGTCCCGCGACGCCGGAAAGTATTGTTCTGATGCGCCCGGTACTTGATCCCGCGGGAAAGGCGGTGACCGGAAGCGTCCCGGAAAATTATTCAAATCTGGAAGATTTTCTGGTGAAGCATGCTGGTCACACCATCGGCAGAAACTCGATCGACCAAATTGAGGCTGCCGCGGACGAATTGATTGACGTGACGAAATACATCACCGGGTGGCGGCCGCAGCCTGATGCGGGCCCGCCGCCGTCGAGCAGACAGCAATTTACCTGGCCAATTCCGGAACTCTTGAGGCATCGCGTCGCCTTTTGAAAATGCGAAGGCTGTCAGCTCAGATTTCGCTCGATACCATCGCTGGTTCGGATGACAGGTGTTCAAATCGCCGGATTTCGATCAATCTGGCACGGCTGTGGCGATCCGGGACTGGTCCCGACCGGTACTGAAATGGAGAACGGCAATGAAACTGGTTGGCGATAAGGTCCTGGTTACCGGCGCGCAGCAGGGGATCGGGCGCGCGATGGCGTTGGGATTTGCCGAAGCCGGCGCCGATGTCGCGGTGAACTGGCATGACGACAAATCCAAGGCCGAAGGGGTCGCCGCCGAGGTTCGGGCGCTCGGACGCCGCGCCGTGCTTGTCAAAGGGGATGTTTCCGTCGTTGCGGACTGCCGGCGCATCGTCGAGGAAAGCGTCGCTCAACTCGGCGGGTTGGACATTCTGGTCAATAACGCGGGGATGTTTCCGCGGGTGCCGTTCCTGAAGATGGAGGAGAGCGACTACGACTTCGTTCTCGACATCAATCTGAAGGGCACGTTCTTCTGCAGCCAGGCGGCGGCGCGGGCGATGGTGGCCGCCGGAACCAAGGGCTGCATCGTCAATCTGGCCTCGCAATCGGTGCGTGGTCAGACGCCTTTCGCCTCGCACTACACCGCGAGCAAGCTCGGCATTCTCGGCGTCACCCGGGCCAGCGCCAACGAGCTGGCGGAGCACGGCATCAGGGTCAACGCGGTCGCGCCCGGACTGACCGATACGGCGCAGCCGCGCTACGGCAATACCGACGCGGAAGTGATGGAGATGGGCCGCGGCATCCCTCTCGGCCGGATCATCGAGCCATCCGAGATCGCCGACATGGCGGTCTTCCTCTGCTCGGACCGGGCCACCATGATCACCGGGCAGATCATGCATGTGAATGGCGGCTCGTATTTCGGGTGAAGACAGACGGTGACGGGAGGTCGTCAATGACCGACGCGAAGGCGGACCATGGATATGATGCGGATTTCATCGCAACGCTGATCCGGCGGTTTCACCGTTACGAGGTGGATGGCGCGGACGCGGCGGGGCTTACCGGGATGCTCGGGCCCGTGGATGCCTTGGCCGAGGCGGCTTCCGGCGGAATTGGCTTCGATGATGAGCCGGGCGATTTTCTGCGGGTTCTGCATGCGGAGCGCGGTGGTTCCGGACGGGAGCAGAAGCCGTGAGCGGCGATCCGCGCCTGACCCATCTCAGCCTGATCGAAACCGCCGAGGGCATCGCGTCAGGCGCCTTTTCATCCGAAGAGGTGACGCGCGCCTGCATTGCGCGGATCGAGGCGTTGCAGCCCAGGCTCAACTGCTTCATCCGTCTGGAGGCGGAGGACGCGCTTGAGGCGGCCCGCGCCGCCGACCGGGCCCGGGCGAACGGCATGGCGCTTGGACCGTTGCACGGGGTGCCGCTCGCCCACAAGGACATGTTCTATCGGGCCGGCAAGCCGTCGACCGGCGGCAACGCCATCCAGCGCGACTTCGTCCCCGGGTACACGGCGACGGTGATGAGCCGTCTCGCGGCCGCGGGCGCGCTTTGTCTCGGCGGGCTCAACATGTCGGAGTTCGCGAGCGGTCCGGTCGGCCAGAACCTGCATTTCGGAGATTGCCGCAATCCCTGGAACCCAGCGCATGCTCCCGGCGGTTCCTCCTCCGGATCGGGATCGGCGGTTGCGGCCCGCCTTGTCCATGGGGCGCTCGGTTCCGACACCGGCGGCTCCGTGCGTATTCCGGCGGCGCTTTGCGGTCTGGTCGGCATGAAGGGAACCCAAGGCAGGGTAAGCCGGTATGGCGGCATGCCGCTGTCCTTCTCGCTTGACTGTTTCGGCCCGTTGACGAGGACAGCGGCGGATTGCGCCCGGCTGTTCCGGATCATCGCCGGCGCCGACCCGATGGATCCGACCGCCAGCCTTGAGCCGGTGGGCGATTACGAGGCGGCGACATCCCGTCCGGCAGGCGGTCTCAGGATCGGGATCGACCCCTGTCACGGTGGTATCGCGCCCAGTGCCGAGGCCGAGGATGCGATCCGGGCCGCCTTGGCTGTCTACCGGGATCTGGGCGTGGAAATCGTCGAGGTCACCATGCCAGACCAGGATGAACTGAACGCTCTCTCCAACGTCATCACCCGATCGGAGGCCGCGGCCTTGCACAGAAAATGGCTGCGGTCCCGGCGCGACGACTATTCCCCGCAGGTGCGCCGCAGGATCGAGATCGGGCTTGCGGTTCCGGCCACGCGCTATATCGAGGCCCTGAGCTTGCGGTCGCACCATTTGCAGAGGCTCATCGATGCGGTGTTCGCGAAATGCGATGCCCTGATTCTGCCGACCGTCGGCGAGGGAGCTCCGACCTTGGAGGAACTTGATGTCGGTGATTCCCAGGCTTTGCCGGCGATGCTCATGCGGCTGACCGGGTATACCAGGCCGCTGAACTATTACGGCGTGCCGGCCTTGTCGGTGCCGGCGGGATTTTCCGGGGCGGGCCTGCCCCTGGGCTTCCAAATTGTCGGGCGTCCGTTCGACGAGGCGCTGCTGTTCAGGCTCGCCGGCGCCTTTCAGGCGGTGACCGAGCATCATCTGCAGGCTCCCGACATCGACGGTTAGCGATCTTCCACCTGATGGAGGCAGCCGGCACGGCCTTAGCGGTTGGCAGAACCGGCTCCTCGGCACAGGCTGAGACCGGGCGACGAATTCACCGGAGAGAGACATGAACAGGTTGGCGGGCAAAATCGCGATGATTTCCGGCGCTGGCACGGGGATCGCCAAGGCCACGGCGATCGTTTTTGCGCGGGAAGGCGCCAAGGTGGTTATCGCCGAGCTTAACGAGGCGACCGGCGCGGCGACGGCCGCGGCGATCGGCGACGCCGCGTTGTTCGTGCCGACCGACGTCACCGACGAGGCCAGTGTCGAAGCGACGGTCAATCGCGCGGTCGAGCATTTCGGCGGGCTGAACGTCCTGTTCAACTGCGCCGGCGGGTCGGTGCCGGAGGATTCCGTGGTCACCGAGGTCGATATGAGCGTCTGGGACCGGACCATCCCGCTGGATCTGAAAGGGCCCTTTCTGTGCAGCCGATACGGCATTCCCAAGATCATCGAAAGCGGCGGCGGGGCGGTGATCAATGTCTCGTCCGTCGTGGCGCTGCGCGGCAACCATCCGGCGCATGTCTATTCCGCCGCCAAGGGCGGGCTGATCTCGTTCACCCAAAGCCTTGCCGGCGCCTATTCGAGCGAAGGCGTGCGTGCAAACGTTATCTGTCCGGGCATGATCGCGACCGAACGGACCATGAGCCGGAACGACGGCGCCACAATGTCCAATCGCCGCGCCGCGATGGTGTCATCCTGGAAGGCCTATCCGTTCGGCTCCGGGACGCCTGAGGATATCGCCAATATCGCCCTGTTCCTGGCATCCGATGAATCAAGGATGATCAACGGGGCGACAATTCCCGCCGAAGGCGGGATTTCATCCTATTAAAAGCATTTTGCGGACGGCCTTAACTATTTGTTTTCTTGTATAGTGTATGTACCAAAACGGAAATAATGTATGTATAATTTACCCGGATCGGCCGGAGCGCCATGGGGTTGCGCAACTTTGATCGCAAGATACTGGTGACGATCCGTGAAGGGACACCACTGCATGTCGGAGTTGCCGTTCGGCGCAAGCATTTACGGGTTCCCGCCCGCCGATGTGCCGGAGCTTCTCTCGAAGTTCCTGCACTTTTGGCAGACGAAGCGGCAGGGCAGGCTGGTTCCGGATTTCGAAGACCTCGACCCTCTTGAGATGCCCTGGGCCCTACGGACGATTTTCGTGGTTGAACGACATGATGACAGGCGTCTGACATACCGGCTCGTCGGGGGCGATATGAGTACCCGGCTCGGTGGCGGACTGGTCGGCAAAAGCGCGTAGAGGTCTTCGAGAACGAGTACGCGGAACGCGTGAATGCACGCTGGGAGCGGGTGCTTGCCGGCCCGGCGCTGTGCTATGCGGTATCGCGGCATCTCACCCGGGAAAACCGAACCCTTCAGGCCAGACGACTTTTGGTTCCCGCGCGGTCCAGATCAGGGGAGATAGACCGGGTGGTCGGTGTTTCGGCTTTCGACCAGAGACATTTCGAGTCCGGGTCCGGCATCAATGGTGGCGTCGAGATCGACGTGCATTGGCATGATCTGTCGGTGGGGACCTCTGAGTGAACCCGCATCCGCATCTGGAGCGTGCATCCGCTTCGGTTTAGAGTCTCCCGTCCGGGCCGGCCTCTTCCTGCCCGGTTTCAGGCGGATAACGCGCGGGAGAAAAGGCATGGATCGGGAAAAATATCTCGTCTCAGGAAACGAGATCTCCGCGATGGAGGGGGTGCGGAAGACCCACTTCCTGAATGCCAACGCGCGACGGATCAACAAGTCACTGGGGGACCTGACCGGCTTGACGGGGTTCGGCTTTCATATCATCGAGGTTGAGCCGGGTGACCTCACGACGGAACACCATTGCCACCATTACGAGGACGAATGCGTCTACGTGCTGTCGGGGACGGCGACCGCAGTCATCGGCGAGGAGACGTTCCGGATCGGCCCTGGCGACTTCCTTGGCTACCGCAAGGGTGGCCTTGCCCATTCGATCGAGAATACCGGGAGTGAAACGCTGCGCTGTATCGTGGTCGGCGAGTGGCTGGCCCATGATGTCGGCGACTATCCCCGGCTCGGCAAACGGATCCTGCGGAACGAGGGCATGC
>JAYOEU010000191.1:0-8165 GCA_038116915.1 Alphaproteobacteria bacterium | reverse complement strand
TCCCCGGCGCCAAGCTCGGCGGCATCTTCAACATGGGCGGCGTCGCGGTCGCCAATGTGGTTTCGATCCTGGAGCCGATCCGCTAAGCCAACCGGGAGAGCCGGCCATGACTGATTTCCGCGCCCTGGTTCTGCGCGAGGCCGACCGCAAGGTCTCGGCGGCGATCGAAACCCTGAGCCAATCGGCTCTGCCGGACGGCGATGTGCTGGTCCGGGTCAGCCACTCGACCGTCAACTACAAGGACGGCATGGTGATCAACGGGATCGGCCGGCTGGTGCGGGACTATCCGCACATCCCCGGCATCGACTTTTCCGGCACCGTCGAGGCCTCGGACAATCCGGACTTCAAGCCGGGAGACCGGGTGGTTCTTACCGGCTGGAGGGTCGGCGAGGTTCATTGGGGCGGGCATGCGGAATTCGCCCGGGTCAAGGGCGACTGGCTGGTGCCCTTGCCCGAGGGCCTGTCCGAGGAAGCCGCCATGGCCGTCGGAACGGCCGGATTCACGGCGATGCTGGCGATCCGGGCGCTTGAGGCGCACGGCGCCAGGCCGGATGGCGGCGAGATTCTGGTCACCGGCGCCTCGGGCGGGGTCGGTAGCGTCGCCACCGCGATCCTGGCCAAGCTCGGCTATTCCGTCGCGGCCTCGACCGGGCGTCCCGCGCAGGCGGACTATCTGCGGGCGCTCGGCGCCGCGACGATCATCGACCGGGCGGAACTGGCCGAACCGCCGAGCCGCCCCTTGGCGCGCGAACGCTTCGCCGGCGCGATCGACAATGTCGGCGGGACGACCCTGTCGAACGTGCTGACGCAAATGGCCTATGGCGGATCGGTCGCGGCGGTGGGGCTGACCGGCGGCAACGAGCTGTCCGGCACCGTGCTGCCGTTCCTGCTGCGCGGCGTGAACCTGCTGGGCATCGATTCGGTGATGTGCCCGAAGGCGCCGCGCATCGAGACCTGGCGCCGGGTGGCGCGGGACCTGCCCCTGGACAAGCTGCAATCCATGGTCGAGATCCATTCCCTGGATGACCTGCCGAGGCTGGCCAAGGAGATCCTCGCCGGCGGCATTCGCGGCCGGGCCGTCATCCGGATCGGCTGAACAGGGGAAATATCGGAATTTCCGCCCGGCTCCCGCCGCCGCTCCTAGTCGTCGTATTGCAGCAGGGTCTCGAAGGGAATGTCGAGGCGCGAGCGGCCGTTCAGGAATGTCAGCTCCATGATGCAGGCGCCGCCGGCGACCTCGGCGCCGATCCGTTTCAGAAGATCCGACGCGGCCCGCAGTGTTCCACCCGTCGCCAGCAGATCGTCGAGAATGACCACCCGCTGGCCGGGTTCCACCGCGCCTTCCTGGATCTCAATGGTGTCGGTGCCGTATTCCAGATCGTAGGTGTGCGAGATGGTCGCGCCCGGAAGCTTGCCGCGCTTGCGGATCATCTGAAAGCCGAGACCCAGTTCCAGCGCCATCGGGGCGGCGACGAGAAATCCGCGGGACTCGATTCCCGCGAGCACGTCGGGCTTGAACGGTGAAACCGCCTCCTTCAACTGACGCACACATTCACGCCACGCGCCGGCATGCCCCAGCAATGTGGAAATGTCGTAAAACAGAATCCCCGGCTTGGGGAAATCCGGCACTTGGCGGATATGGTGCTTCAGATCCATCGCTTTTCCCTGCTCGAACTGGAAAATCACACGTCTACTTAAGACACGCCCGCCCATGCCCGCAACGGCGATCGCGATGTTGCCTCGCGCGCCGCCGGAAAACCGGGACCGTTTGCTCGAAGTCTGATCGCATTTCCGCTCCGCCCGAGGGCCGGACCGGCGGGGCATGGATCAGGCCTGGAGAAAGCGGGATGACCTGACTCGGCCACCCGGCTATTCTTGGGGGAAGATCCGGGGGCCGCGGATGCTTGAGCAAAGGGGGGCCGGGTGGCGAGCGACACGTCGCGATTTCTGAACATCCAGGACGACCAGGGCACGCTGCGTGTTTCGGTGTCGGATGCCTGGACCCTGGATGCCGCGATCACCCTCAATACCGAAATGCGGGCGCTGGAGGCCAGGACACCCTCATCGGTCGCTCTGGACGGATCGGGGCTGACGGCGCTGGACAGTGCCGGCGCCTGGATCCTGGGGCGGACCATGCGGACGCTGGCGGACCGGGGCGCGGCGGTCCATATCACGGCCCTGCGCGACGATCATCGCGCTTTGCTCGACAAGACCCAGATCGATGTCGCGGACAGTCCGCTCCGCTTGCCGCAGCCGCCTGCCCTGCTGGCGATGCTGGCCCGCACCGGCGCCCAGGTGATCTCGAGCCTTAATATCGGAGTCGAGCTGCTGGGCTTTCTGGGCCTGACCCTGGTGACGCTGGGACGGGTCTTGATCGGGCGGAGCCGGCTGCGCTGGGTCTCGCTCCTGCGCCAGATCGAGGCGGTCGGCTTCGACGCCCTGCCGATCGTGGGACTGCTCTGCTTTCTGGTCGGGGTCGTGCTGGCCTATATGGGCGCTTTGCAGCTCCAGCGCTTCGGCGCCTCCATTCTCACCGTGAACCTTGTCGGCGTTTCGGTGCTGCGCGAGATCGGCGTGCTGTTGACGGCGATCATCGTCGCCGGACGCTCGGGCAGCGCCTTCACCGCGCAGATCGGCACCATGAAGGTCAACCAGGAAGTCGACGCGATGGAGACGCTGGGGCTCTCTCCCGTGGATGTGCTGGTGATCCCGCGTCTGGTGGCGCTGTTCATCGCCCTGCCGCTGCTGGTGTTTTTCGGCGACATGCTCGGCCTGCTCGGCGGCGCGGTGATTTCCGTGCTCTATCTCGATCTATCCTTCGGGCAGTTTCTCGTCCAACTGAAGGACGCGGTCGATTTCTGGGATTTCGGCACCGGCCTCCTGAAGGCGCCGGTGTTCGCCTATGTCATCGCCCTGGTCAGTTGCCATCAGGGATTGGAGGTCTCGGGAAGCGCCGAAAGCGTGGGAACCCGCACCACGGCTTCGGTCGTCCAGTCGATCTTCCTGGTCATCGTGCTCGACGCGGTGTTCGCGATCTTCTTCGCGGAGATCGGAATATGAACGCGGACGCTGCCTCCGCCACCATGCCGCAAGCCGGCGACGCGGCCATTCTGGTGCGCGGGCTGCGGACCGAGTTCGGGCCGCAGGTCATTCACGACGGGCTCGATCTGACGGTGCGGCGCGGCGAGGTGATCGGCGTGGTCGGTGGTTCGGGAACCGGCAAGTCCGTCCTGATGCGGACCATCATCGGCCTGCAGCGGCCGGCCGGCGGCGAGATCGAGCTGTTGGGCGAGGCGATCACCGCCACCGGCGGGGAGCCGGCGACACGGCGTCTGCAGGGCCGATTCGGCATGATGTTCCAGGATGGCGCCCTGTTCAGCTCGCAAACCGTCGCGCAGAACATTCAGGCTCCCATGCGCGAGCGCGGCGGCATCCCGGAAGATCTGATGGATGAGCTGGCGCGGCTGAAGATCCGGATGGTCGGCCTGCCGCCGGAGGCCGGAGCCAAGTTTCCGTCCGAACTGTCGGGCGGCATGCGCAAGCGCGCCAGTCTCGCCCGTGCGCTCGCCCTGGACCCGCAGGTGGTGTTCCTGGACGAGCCGACGGCGGGGCTTGATCCGATCGGCGCCACGGCCTTCGACGACTTGATCCGGGACCTGCAGGCGAGCCTCAATCTGACGGTGGTGATGGTGACCCACGACCTGGACAGCCTTGCGGCGATCTGCGACCGCATTGCCGTTCTTATCGACAAGAAGATGATCGTTGATACTCTGGAGGCGCTGACGCGCCACCCGCATCCCTGGATCCAGTCCTATTTTCACGGACCGAGGGCACGGGCGGCGTTCACGTCGATCGGGGCGGAGGAATAGGCATGGAGACAAAGGCAAGCTACGTCGTCGTCGGGGCCTTCGTGTTCGGGTTGTTCGCGGCGGTGCTTGGTTTCGTCGTCTGGCTCGGCAAACTCGATCTCGACCAGCGGACCAATGCCTACCGGATCGGGTTCGAGGGAACGGTGACCGGGCTGTCGGTCGGAAGCCCGGTGCGTTATCGCGGCATACCGGTCGGACAGGTCAGCGACATCCGCGTCGATTCCGAGAATATCGAACGCATCCTGGTGACCATTGATGTCGATTCCAAGGTGCCGATCAAACGAGACGCCTTCGCCGTCCTGGAAAGCCAGGGACTGACAGGCGTCGGCTTCATCCAGATCAAGGGCGGCTCCAGCGCGGCGCCCCTATTGGAACCGGCGCCTGGCCAAACCATTGCCGAGCTTCCGGCGCGCTCGTCCGTGGTCGAGGAGGTTTTCGAATCGGCGCCGGAGATCGCCAATCAACTTCTGGTTCTGACCAACCGGGCGGCGGCGATCCTGAGCCCCGCAAACCAGCAGTCCATTCAGAATATTCTGGCCAATCTCGATACCGTAAGCGGCGCGCTGGCCGGTGAGGCGGAGAATATCGCCGCCTTGCTCCGCAACGCCAACGCGGCGACCGACAGCCTGCAGCGGCTGGTCACGACCGTGGAGCCGATCGCCGTCACCTTGGGCCGTGACCTGAACAGCGTCGCCACCGAATCGACCCAGACCATGGCCGCGATAAGAGGGGCCGTGACCGGTATTGATGCCGAGGTGTCGACGCTGACCGAGGACGCATCGACGGCGCTGGTGCGGCTGACCGGCGCGGCCGAGCAGGCGCGCGGTCTGATCGCGGAAAATCGGGGGGCGATTCGCGATTTCTCGCAATCCGGGCTCTATGAGCTGACCCAATTCCTGATCGAGGGAAGATTGCTGCTGGAGAGCCTGAACCGGGTGACACGCCAATTGGAGCGCGACCCCGCGCGTATTCTCTTCGGCAGCCGAGAGCGTGGAGTGGAGACAAGCAAATGACCGGGACTCGACCCAGCCGGCGCCGGAAGCCGGCGGCCCTTCTCGCGGCCGGCATGGTTATCGGTCTCCTGACCGCCTGCGGCATCATTCCGACCCCGTCGCCGGCGCCGGAACTCTATACCCTCTCACCGAAAAGCACCTTCCCGGAGGGTCCGGCGGTGAAATGGCAGCTCGGGATCGAAACGCCGACGGCGCCGGCCGGCCTCCGATCGGCGCGGATCGCGGTGACGCGGGATCCGTTGACGCTTGAGTATTACGCGGGTGCCCAATGGGTCGATGACGCGCCGGCGATGGTCCAGAGGCTGCTGATCGAGTCGTTCGAGAATTCAGGCCGCATCGTCGGGGTCGGCAGGCTCGCGGTCGCGCTGAGATCGGACTATGTGCTGCAGCCGGAGCTGCGGGAGTTCCAGGCCGAATACGGCGGTGCGGCGGCGCCGACGGTACGTGTTCGCGTGAACGCCAAGCTGATCAAGATGCCGGAGCGGCATATCGTTGCGTCGCGCACCTTCGAGCGGACCATCGAGTCCCCGGACAACCGGATGCCGTCCATCGTCAAGACCTTCGATCAAGCCTTGGGCAAGGTCATGCGGGATCTGGTGGTCTGGACCTTGGAGGTCGAAAATTGACGTGGGCCTGATCCGCCAGTTTCAAATATCGGAATTGCCGCGCTTTTTATCAATTTTTTGGCGCGATAAATAGGCGAATTTTTACTAAATATTAAAGATTAAATATTTGTCTGGCGGCGGATGAAAAGAAAGGGATGGTCCTGCCGTCACTTGATCATACCTCATCTTGTGTTATACTTTTCTAAAGATCTCCCAAGTACCGATCATTGTGGATATCGCGGGTATCCTGGTCGGTTACAACAATAATGGGGGCACGATGGCTGTATATGAACAGGCGGAAGGCGGGGTTGCCTCGGCCTTTCTTTTGTCATTGGCGCGGGCTCTTGGCAGCTTCGCGGTCATGAGCATTGTCGCGGCGCCACTGATTCTGGGCGAGGTCCTCGGGTATGTCGTGACCACGCAACTTGATGATCCCGAGGGCGCGGCGATCAGGGCCAATCTGCCGGAAACGGAATCCGGGCCCGGCGTGGTGCTCACGGTCGACGGCTGACCCGCCGGTCCGCGGCCCGCGAATTCCCGAACACCGCTGTCACGCCAGGAACGCCGCGATCGCGTCGATCGCTTCGGTGAGGTTGTCCGCGTGGGTCCGCCCCGATGCCTTGCGCGGTGCCAGATCGTGGTTGCCGTCGGCCAGCCATCGGACCCTTACCGCATCCGATAGGGCATAGCCGGTGACCTCTGCTCTCGTGCCGAACGGATCCCGCTCGCCCTGCAGGATCAGGGCCGGTGTCGCGAGGGTTTGCAGATGCTCGGTGCGCAGCCGCTCGGGCTTGCCCGGCGGATGAAACGGATAACCGAGGCAGACCAGCGCCGCCGCGCCGACGTCATCGGCGATCAGCGAGGCCATCCGCCCGCCCATCGACTTGCCGCCGATCGCGACCCGCTGCGAGGCAATTGACGCAAAGACCCGCCGCCAGGCATCGAGCAGGACCGGCTGGCGGTCCGGAGGCCGCCGGGTGCCGTCCAATCGCCGCCTCGCCATGTAGGGGAATTCGAAACGGACAACCGCGATCCCCGCCGCCGCGACCCCGGTGGCGATGGTTTCCATGAAGGGGGTGTCCATCGCCGCGCCGGCGCCATGCGCCAGGATCAGCGTGGTGCGCGCATCGCCGGGACCGTCGCGAAGGAATTCGCCGCCCCAGCTCACGAAATTTCCCGAAGCGTTTCGGCAAAGGCTCCGGCCATGCCGTCGATCTCCGCATCGGTCATCACCGAGGAGAGGAAGCCGGAGCAGCGCGGCGAGAGAATGTAGCCGCGGTCGAGCATGCCGCGATGCACGGACTTGGCCAGCGCATGCTCCGCCGGCTTGGCGAAGGCGCTGCGGTAGTCGTTCATGGGACGGTCATGGAAATGGACCTGGAACATCGCGCCGACGCCGGTCACCTGCCCGGCGCGCCCGGCCGCCTTGAAGCCGTCGCGGAGGCCGGCGCGGGCGCGCTCGCCCATCACTTCAAGCCGCGCGTAGACCTCGGGCGTCAGCGCGGTCATGGTCGCGAGGCCGGCGGCCATGCTGACCGGGTTGCCGGTGAAGGTGCCGCTGGACGGGTTCAGCGGCGCGCCGTTCTCGTGACTGAACACCGCCATCGCATCATCAGTGCCGGTGATCGCGCCCACCGGATAGCCGCCGCCGATGATCTTGGCGAAGGTCGAGAGATCGGGCTTGATGCCGAAGCGCGCCTGGGCGCCGTGATAGCCGAGGCGGAAGGCGATAACCTCGTCGATGATGATGAGAGCGCCGATCTCGCGGGCCGCCGCCTGGATTGCCTGGATGAAGTCGGGCTGCATCTCGATCATGCCGATCTGGGTCGGGACCGGGTCGATCAGGATCGCCGCCAATGTGTCCGCATTGCCCCTGACCAGCCGCGCCGCCTCGTCCGGCTGGTTGAGCGGCAGCACCAGCGTATCCTCGAGCACCGCCGGCGGAGTGCCGTGCACATGCGGGGTCGAGGCCGGCGTGTTGCCCCAGTTCTGCGGCGTCGAGTCGAGGCTGACCTCGGCATGGTCGTACATGCCGTGATAGGCGCCCTCGATCTTGGCGATCTTGTGCCGCCCGGTGCGCGCCCGCGCCGCCTTCAGGGCGATCATCACCGCCTCGGTGCCGCTATTGCAGAACCGGACCTTTTCGGTGGCCGCGATGCGCTCACACAGCAGTTCCGCGAGCGAGATCTCAAGCTCGGTCGGAAACGCGAAGCAGGAGCCGCTGGCGATCGCCTCGCCGACGGCCTGGACGACCGGCGGGAAGGCATGACCGTGGATGAGCGAGGCGAAATTGTTCATCAGATCGAGGCGGCGGGTCCCGTCGACATCCTCGATATAGGCGCCGACGCCGCGCTTGGCGTAGATCGGATAGGGGTCGACCCAGGTCAGTAGGCGCGAGATGCCGCCGGGAAGCACTTGCCTCGCCCGCGAGAAAATTCCGGCGGAATTGGAAGACGGTGACGGCCACATGCTGGGACACTCCTCTCTCGCCTCAGGCATGCATTACAAAGAACCGGGACAGACGTCAGGAATATATTCGTTGCATGCCTTCGCACCCGCGTCTCTTGTCGCCCCGCACTCGATGCGGGACGACGGTGGGAGGCACGGGGCGAGGGTCTACAAAGCGGTGAAGAAATCGTTGCCCTTGTCGTCGACGACGATGAAGGCCGGGAATTTCT
>JAYOEU010000190.1:0-8227 GCA_038116915.1 Alphaproteobacteria bacterium | reverse complement strand
ATTCGTCCTCAGGAGCTTCACAGGGTTTGGGAGCGGGGATGGGAGAGAACCGCTCCCGGTGACCGCCGAAGCGCACCACCGTCCGCCTCAATAATCGACCGGAAATCCGAGGCGGCGATCCAGCATCTCGAAAGGGGATGTGATCAACATACTGAACCGCTAGATATGGTATACGATATTTGGATAAACCACAATACTTATATTAAAAAAAGTGACGATAAGGCCTTGACGCTGTCTTGCCGACTCGGCATTTGTCGCCGTCTCCCGCAAATCTGGACAGCGTCATGACCGACTCCCGTTTCGCCATACCGTCGAGGGATACCATCAGGTCCATCAGCGGCCTCGAACTGTTCCGCCGCCTGATGAGTGGAGAGGAGCCGAATGCCCCGTTTCTGGAACTGATCGGAGCCCGGATCACCGACGTTTCCGTAGGTCATGTGATCTGCCGGAGCGTGCCCGGCCTGCAGCATTACAATCCGATGGGCGTCGCCCATGGCGGTTACGCCTCCACGCTGCTGGATACCGCGATGGGATGTGCCATCCACAC
The DNA here is from genome assembly GCA_038116915.1 of Alphaproteobacteria bacterium. GTDB lineage: Bacteria > Pseudomonadota > Alphaproteobacteria > Thalassobaculales > Thalassobaculaceae > JADHLJ01. Next base: position 7,680 of record JAYOEU010000190.1, on the reverse strand, counting down.
GATATGCAAGCCTGGAACCGGTAATATGACCTTGGAATTGAAGGTCAATCTGGTGCGCGCCATCACCGCCGACGTCGGTGAATTGACCGCGGAGGGCACGATCATCCACCAGGGCCGCACCGTCGCGACCGCCGAGGGACGGATCACCGACGCCAACGGCAAGCTGTATGCCCACGGCAACACCACCTGCATGATCGTGCAGATCGGCTAGACCGGTTTGCAGCCCGTCGGCTAGTCCCGATGCGCGTACATCGGCTGTCCGGCCACCGGCAGTTCGGCGCGCAGGATGCATCCGGACGCGGATTCGGTGATGAACACGGATTTCTTGTCCGGCCCGCCCCACGCCATGTTGGTGGTCATCAGACCCTCGCAGGACCGGATCCGGTGCGCCGGCTGGCCCAGATGATCGAAATGCCAGACCGTCCCGAGACCGGCATGGCAGATCAGCAGCCCTCCCTTTGAATCCATCCCCAATCCGTCGGGGCCGCCATATCCGCCGGAAAGCTGAATGAAGATCGAAACCTTGGTCGTCGTTCCGTCCGGCAGCAGCGGTACGCGCCAGGCGGCATTCCCGCGCGTCATACCGACATAGAGAACGGTCTCTTCCGGATTGAGAACAAGACCATTCGGGCTCGGCCCGTTGCCGATCAGCCGATCCAGCTTGCCGGCGGTCGTGTATCGGTAGACCCGGCCGGTCGGCTCGTGCATGCCGCTCTGGCCCTGATCCGTGAAATAGATGTCGCCATTCGATGCGAAGTGCAGGTCGTTGCAGCCATGGAAGCTCTCCGACCAGCGGTGGTCGACCACCGTCTCAACGGCGCCGCTTTTCGGGTCGATCCTGACGATGCCTATCTTGTAGTCGGCAACATAGAGCGATCCGTCCTTGTGGATCTTGAGCCCGTTCGGCCAGCCGTCATAGCCCGCCACCACGTCCCAGTCACCCTTCGGGGTCACCCGCAGGATTTCCCCGAAGGGGATGTTCACCACATAGAGATTGCCGTCCCGGTCGAAGGCCGGGCCCTCCAGGAAGCAGTCGACATCCCGGCCCGGCACGTTCGCCCCCGCCCAGGCCGGACGCGCGCCCGGACGGCGCAGCTTGTCGGGCACCCGGGCGAAGACCTCGGTCTGGACATCCTTGGGCAATGGAAACAGTGACATGGGCGACCCCCGTTCTTTCGTCTCGCGAATGCCGACAGTGCGGGACGGGGCCGCAATCCGTCAATCAAGCGACCGACCTATGGGACTATTCATCGCCTGTATGGCGAACAGGCCCCACCTAACCCCCGCGCGCGTCGGCAAGCATCATCTCCGCCGCTTTTTCAGCGATCACAAGGGTGGGTGAATTGGTGTTGCCCGAGGTGATGGTCGGCATCACCGAGGCATCGACGACGCGCAAGCCGCCAATGCCATGAACCCTCAGTCGCTCGTCGACCACGGCGCCGGTGTCCGATCCGGGCCCCATCTTGCAGGTCCCCACGGGATGGAAGATCGTGGTGCCGATATTGCCGGCCTCGCGGGCCAGATCCTCATCGGACCTGAACTGCACCCCCGGCAGATATTCCTCGGGCTCGAACCGCGCCATCGCGGGTGCGGCCACGATGCGGCGGGTCAGTTGGATCGCATCCGCCGCGACCTTGCGGTCCGCCGGATCGGCGAGGTAGTTCGGCTGGATGGCCGGCTGGCCTCGGGGATTCGCGCTCTTGATCCGCACATATCCCCTGCTCTCGGGGCGAAGGTTGCAGACCGACGCGGTAAAAGCCTCGAAGGGATGCAGCGGGTCGCCCAATTTCGGCGTCGAGAGCGGCTGGATATGATATTGCAGGTTCGGGGTCTCGCGGTTCTCATCGGATTTGGCGAAGGCGCCCAACTGGCTCGGCGCCATGGTCATCGGTCCGCGCTTGAAGAGGAAATATTCCAGCCCCATGCCGACCCGGCCGATCAGGCTGTTGGCGCGCAGATTCAGGGTCTTGGTATTCTTGACCTTGAAGACCAGCCGCATCTGCAGATGGTCCTGCAGGTTCTCCCCGACCCCCGGAATATCGGCGACCAGCGGTATCCCGTGTTCCTGCAGCAGATCGCCCGGCCCGACACCGGAGAGCTGCAGAATTTGCGGCGAGCCGATGGCGCCGGCCGCCATGACCAGCTCGCCCCTGATCGCCGCCTCGGCCGGCTGATCCTCGTGCCAGAGCGCGATGCCGGTGACCTTGCGGCCGTCGAACAGGATCTTGCGCACATGGGCCTTGGCAAGAACCGTCAGATTGGGACGCGCGGTGACGGGATGCAGAAACGCGTCAGCCGCGCTCCACCGCACCCCGCGCTTCTGATTGACCTCGAAATAACCGCAGCCCTCATTGTTGCCGCGATTGAAGTCATTGGTGTTGGGAATTCCGGTCTCGGCCGCGGCGGCGCGGAAGGCGTCGAGAATCTCCCAGGTAATGCGGGGATCCTCGACCCGCCATTCGCCCTCGGTCCCGTGCATCTCGTCGCCGCCGGCAACGCGGTTCTCGGTTTTCTTGAAATAGGGCAGCACATCGTCCCAGCCCCAGCCCGTGTTCCCGAGCTGGCGCCAGTGGTCATAGTCCCGGGCCTGGCCGCGCATATAGATCATGCCGTTTATCGAGGAACAGCCACCCAGCGTCTTGCCCCGTGGGTAGCCGAGCGATCGGCCGTTCAACCCCTGCGACGGCTCGGTCTCGAAGCACCAGTCGGTGCGCGGGTTGTTCATCGTGAAGAGGTAACCGACCGGCACCCGGATCCAGAAATAATCGTCCTTGCCGCCCGCCTCAAGCAGCAGCACCCGGTTCCTCGGGTCGGCGGACAGACGATTGGCCATCAGGCACCCGGCGGTGCCGGCGCCGGCAATCACATAATCGAAGCTACCGAGGTCCCTCGCCGTGCTGTCCGCCATCATCATCACTTCTCAAGCATTTACCGACACCCGCCATATCATAACGCCGCCCGGTGAGAGGATCACCCCCTTGTCAGCCCTCCGCGCCGCTGGAAGCCGGGCTTAGTCCGCCGCGTCCTCATACTCGGAGATCGGCGGGCAAGAGCAGACCAGATGCCGGTCGCCATGCACGTTGTCGATGCGGGCCACCGGCGGCCAGTATTTCTCGGCGGGTGAGACCCCGGCCGGGAAGGCTGCCTGCGCGCGGCTGTATTTCCTGTCCCAATCGTCTCCCGCCAGCACAGCCGCCGTATGCGGGGCATGCGCGAGCGCGCTGTCCTCGTGGGCGATTTCGCCGCGTTCGATGGCGCGGATCTCCTCGCGGATCGCCGCCATTGCTTCGACGAACCGGTCCAATTCCTCCTTGGGTTCGCTTTCGGTCGGCTCGATCATCAGGGTTCCGGCAACCGGGAACGACATGGTCGGAGCATGGAAGCCGTAATCCACCAGGCGTTTGGCCACATCGTCAACGGTAACCCCGGTCGCTTCCTTGATCGGCCGCATATCGATGATGCATTCATGCGCCACGGTGCCGTTGGCGCCGGTATAGAGGACTGGGTAATGCTGTTCGAGACGCTTGGCGAGATAGTTGGCGTTCAGTATCGCCGCTTCCGTCGCGTCCCGCATGCCCTTGGCGCCCATCATCGTCACATAAGCCCACGAGATCGTTAAGATCCCCGCGCTACCCCAGGGTGCGGCACTGACCGGCCCGATCGAGGTTTCCTGCGCCGGCCCGAACCGGTGTCCCGGCAGGAACGGCGCCAAGTGCGCGGCGACACCGACCGGGCCGACACCGGGACCACCGCCACCATGCGGAATACAAAAGGTCTTGTGCAGGTTGAGGTGGCTGACATCGGAACCGAACCGCCCCGGCTGACAGAGGCCGACCATGGCGTTGAGATTGGCGCCGTCCATATAAACCTGGCCGCCGTGATCGTGCACGACGGAACAGATCTCACGGATCGCTTCCTCGAAGACCCCGTGGGTCGAGGGATAGGTCACCATCAGTGCCGCAAGGGTATCGGCATGCTGCGCCGCCTTGGCCTTCAGGTCCTCGATATCGACATTGCCGTGATCGTCGCATTTCACCACCACCACGCGCATCCCCGCCATCGCGGCGGAGGCCGGGTTTGTGCCATGGGCCGAACTCGGGATCAGACAGACGTCGCGCCGGGTATCGCCGCGCGAGCGGTGATAGGCACGGATCATCAATAGCCCCGCATACTCGCCCTGGCTGCCGGCGTTCGGCTGAAGCGAGACGGCGGCATAGCCGGTACAGGCGCACAGCATCGCCTCCAACTCGCGAATCATCTCAATATATCCCTCGACCTGATCCTTGGGCGCGAAGGGATGCACATTGCCGAATTCCGGCCAGGTGACCGGGATCATTTCCGTCGTCGCATTAAGCTTCATCGTGCAGGAGCCGAGTGGGATCATCGACCGGTCCAGCGCGATATCCTTGTCCGCGAGTTTGCGGATATAGCGCAGCATCTGGGTCTCGGAATGGTGCGAATTGAACACCGGGTGAGTGAGGAACTCGGACCGCCGGCGCAAAGCCTCGGGCAACGCGTCATCCGTCGCCGCGTCGATCGCCTCGAAGGAGAGCTGTTTCAATGAATCGAAGGCCATAAGCGACCACAGCCGCTCGACAAGCTCGCGCGTGCAGGTCTCATCCAGCGAGATGCCGACTTTATCGTCGAAGATCCGAAGATTGATTCCCTCAACCCGCGCCGCCTCGACGACCGAGCCGGTCCAGTCATCGGTCCGCACCACGATCGTGTCGAAGAACCAGGCGGTCTCGACCTCGTAGCCAAGTTCGCGAAGCCCCGCGACCAGAATCACGGTGAGACGGTGAACGCGCCGGGCAATGCTCTCGAGCCCCGCCGGACCATGATAGACCGCATACATGGAGGCCATGACCGCAAGCAGCACCTGGGCGGTGCAGATGTTGCTGGTCGCCTTTTCACGCCGGATATGCTGCTCACGGGTCTGCAACGCCAGGCGGTAGGCCGGGTTGCCGGCGCTATCGATCGACACGCCGACCAGCCGGCCCGGGATACTGCGCTTGAAGGCGTCGCGCGTCGCGAAGAAGGCGGCGTGCGGACCGCCAAAGCCCATCGGCACGCCAAAGCGCTGGCTGGAGCCGACGACAACATCCGCGCCCCATTCGCCGGGCGGGGTCAAGACCGTGAGCGCCAGCAAGTCGGCGGCGACGATGACCATCGCATCCTGGGCATGTGCCGCCTCGCACAGCGCCGCATAGTCGCGAATTTCCCCGTTGGTGTCGGGGTATTGCAAAACCACCGCAAAGGCCTGTTCCCCGATCCCTTCGGCCTCGTCGCCGACAACAACCTGGATTCCCACCGGCTCGGCCCGGGTCCTGAGCACGTCGATCGTCTGCGGGTGGCATTGGCTGGAAACGAACAACACGTCGCCCTTGGCCTTGGCCGTCTTGCGGCAGAACGCCATCGCCTCCGCGGCCGCCGTGCCTTCATCCAGAAGCGAGGCATTGGAGATTTCCATCCCCGTCAGGTCACAGACCATCGTCTGAAAGTTCAGCAGGGCTTCAAGCCGGCCCTGGCTGATTTCCGGCTGATAGGGCGTGTAGGCGGTGTACCAGGCCGGATTTTCCAGGATATTGCGCTGGATCACTCCGGGCGTGCGGGTGGGATAATAGCCCATGCCGATCATCGAACGGGCGACTTTTATCCGATCCGCCATCAGGCGAAGCCGGGTCAGGGTCGCGTTTTCACTGATCGGGCGGTCAAGCTCCAAGGGGGCGGCCGAGCGGATCGATTTCGGCACGGTGCTGTCGATCAACGCGTCCAGGGACTCGAAACCCAGCGCTTCCAGCATCGCCGCCTGGTCCGACGCTGAGGGGCCGATATGCCTGGCGATGAACTCGTCGCTGTTGTCCAGGGCCGAATAGGGCATCCGATTGGCGCTCATTCGCCATCTCCTTGGGTTGCTTGCTTCCTGTTTATCCGCTGGCGTCGACTTCAAAGGCTTTCGGTGAAGCTTTTGTACCCGTCCGCATCCATCAGGCCGTCCAACTCGCCGGCATCCGAAAGAGTGATCTTGAACATCCATCCCCCGCCCATGGGGTCCGCGTTCACGGTCTCGGGCGTGCCGTCCAGCACATCGTTGGCCTCGGTGATGGTGCCGGATACTGGACTGTAGATATCGCTCGCCGCCTTGACGGACTCGACCACGCCGACCTCTTCGCCCTTTGCGACATCCTCGCCGACCTTCGAGATATCGACAAAGACCACGTCGCCGAGCTGTTCCTGGGCGTAGTCTGTGATGCCGACGGTGCCATTGGCGCCGTCGACGGTGATCCATTCATGTTCCTCGGAATAGTAGGTTTTGCTCACGTCTGCCTCCCTGGATAGATGTTCTCGGATTTCGGCGTTCAGCCGCGTTTGAAGTTCGCCTTGACGAAAGGCAGCGCCGCGACCTTGGCCGGGAGCGGCTTGCCGCGCACCACGACGTCAATGGCCGTGCCCACCGCACTCGCCCCCGCCGTGACATAGCCCATGGCGACAGGGCCATCGACGCTGGGCCCGAAACCGCCACTTGTGATCTCACCGAGCCGGACACCGTTTCCGCCGATGATTTCGGTTCCGTCGCGGGCCGGGGCGCGGCCGTCGGGACGGATACCGACGCGGCGGCGCGGCGCCCCCTCGGCAAGCTGTTTCAGAATGATCTCGGCGCCGGGAAACCCGCCTTCCTCGCGCCGCCGCTTGCCGATCGTCCACTCCAAGGCCGCTTCGACGGGCGTCGTATCGGGGCCAAGGTCATGGCCATAGAGACAGAGCCCCGCTTCAAGGCGAAGTGAGTCGCGCGCGCCAAGGCCGATCGGTTCGACATCCCGGTGGGCCAGCAGCATCTCGGCGATTTCGACCGCCTTATCGGCCGGCATCGAAATCTCGAAGCCGTCCTCTCCGGTATAGCCGGAACGGGTGACGAGGCAGCTTGCTCCGGCGATCTCAAAGGCATCGGCGGTCATGAAGCCAAGCGCGGCCACGCCGGGCGCCACACCCTCCAGCACGGCTTCGGCGGACGGTCCCTGCAGCGCCAGCAAGGCCCGGTCCTCCATCACCTCAAGCGGGCAATTCAACCCCTCGCGCATGTGCGCGATGTCCTGATCCCTGCACGCGGCGTTTATCACCACATGCAGGTGGTCGGCACCCTTGGTGACGATCAGATCATCCATGATTCCGCCCTGCCCGTCGGTGAACAGAGTGTAGCGCATGGACCGACGCGCCAGCCCCTGGATATTGCCCGGCACCAGGCGCTCCAGCGCTTCCGCGGCACCCTCGCCATGCAGCAGCACCTGGCCCATGTGCGAGACGTCGAACAGACCCGCTTTCGCCCGGGTGTGCAGATGCTCGCCCTTGACGCCCATCGGGTATTGCACCGGCATCTCATAACCGGCGAACGGCACCATTTTCGCGCCAAGTCCGGCGTGCAGGGCATGCAACGGCGTCTTCTTAAGCTCGACTTCGGACATCAAGGCCTCCGACACGGGTATGGGCCGCCCCGGCAAACGCCTGGACGGACGCCCCCTCTGTCGAAAACCTGAGAGATTCACCACACCGCGAACCGTGGGCGGGCTTTCCCCGTCGGTGAGACGACGGATTACCCGCCGCCTGCTTTCCAGAGGTTCCTCGCCTTGAGGTCCTTTTGCCTGAGAGTTTCCGGGGCGGTTGCTCCTTCGGCGCCGGCCGCGG
>JAYOEU010000189.1:0-8279 GCA_038116915.1 Alphaproteobacteria bacterium | reverse complement strand
CCAGGTAATTGTGCTTGGTGCAGGGCCGGGTGATGCCGGTGGTGTCGGCTTCCTGGAAGGCATCGTTGCCGATCAGATGCGTTGGCACCTGGCCGGTCAGGCAGACGATCGGAATGCTGTCCATCAGCGCGTCGGTGAGGCCGGTGACCGCGTTGGTCGCGCCCGGCCCGGAGGTCACCAGAACCACGCCGACCTTGCCGGTGGAGCGCGCATAGCCCTCGGCGGCATGCACGGCGGCCTGCTCGTGACGGACCAGGATATGACGGACCGCGTTGGTCTTGAAGAGCTCGTCGTAGATCGGCAATACCGCCCCGCCGGGATAGCCGAATACGACCTCTACGCCCTGATCCTGCAACGCCTTGAGAATGACAGCGGCCCCACTCATTCGGGCCTCGGGTTTTCGGGTTTGAGACATGCGGGGTGTCATGTTTCCGATCCTTTTCAATAGGGTTTTCAAGGGCTACAGAAGGCAAGCGCGACCCCACCGGGCCGCGACTCGGCGCGGAACCTAACGCCTCAGGCCGTTGGGGTCAACAACAACTCACGAATTTTCGAAAAGATTTCCTCTTCCAAACTTTTCGAAAATTGCGTGAAGATGGTTATTTTTGGTACGAACTGATGCCGAAACCAGGTCACCTGGCGTTTGGCGTACCGGCGGGTGCCGCGTTGCGCCCGCTCAACCGCCTCGTCCAGGGTGATCTCGCCCCGCAGATGGCTGAGCAGTTCCGGCAGGCCGAGTGCCTTCATTCCCGGCAGAACCGGATCAAGTCCCAGCGCGGCGACGCTCCGTGCCTCCTCCAGCACGCCCCAGCGCAGCATCTCGAGAAACCGGCCGTCGCATGCCGCGTAGAGCGCCGCCCGGTCCGGCAAAAGCGCAATCGTGCAGGCCGCCAGGTCCACGGCCGGGCGTTGTTCATCGCCCTGCCAGTCGGCGAGCGGGCGCCCGGTCGCCTCGACGACTTCCCAGGCGCGGATCAGCCTTTGGCTATCCCCGTCGGCCAACCGCGCCGCGGTGACGGGGTCGCGCCCGGCCAGCAGGGACCGGAACGCCGCGCCGCCGAGTTCGCCATGCCTGGCCCTGGCGTCGGTGCGAACCGCTTCGGGAATGTCCGGAATCTCGACCAACCCCTCCAGCAGCGCGCGGATATAGAAACCGGTGCCGCCGCAGATGATCGGCAGGCGGCCGCGGGTCCGGATATCCCGGATCGCCCCGACCGCGAGATCGAGCCATTCCGCCACCGAACAGGGCTCGGCGAGCGCCCGCACGCCGTAGAGATGATGCCTGGCCCGTCCCAGATCCGCCGGGCCGGGCCGGGCGGTCAGGATCTCCAATTCCCGGTAGACCTGCATGGAATCGGCATTGACCACCTCGCCTTCGAAGGTCTCGGCGAGCCGGGTCGCGAGCGCGGATTTGCCGCTCGCGGTCGGGCCGGCGACCACGATCAGCGGAATTTTCCCGAAAGTTTCGCTCGATGCGCTGGACATGGGCTTCGGCGATACGCCATAAGCCGGTGCCATGCAATATGTCCTGACCCTTTCCGGTAATCCCGGCGCCCCCGCCCTGACCGCGGAACACGCCGCCGCCGCCGCGTCCGCGCTTACCCGCTGGGGCGCGGCGGGCATTGAGACCGATTGGCTCGCGCCGGCGCTGGCGCTGGATCTGACTTTTCACGCGGCGGCGGGCGACGGCGCGGCAGGCGCGGTTCGGACCGCTCTCGACGGCGTCGCGGTCGACATCAACCTTCAGCTTCTCGCCGGGCGGCGCAAGCGGCTGCTGATCGCCGACATGGATTCGACCGTCATCACCGGCGAGTCCCTGGATGATCTGGCGGATTTCATCGGCATCAAGGATCAGGTGGCCCCGGTCACCGCCCGGGCGATGCGCGGCGAGATCGACTTCGAAACCGCGCTCCGCGACCGGGTCCGGCTGCTGGCCGGGCAGCCCGCCGGCCTGCTCGACCGATTGCTGGAGGAACGCATTCACCTGACCGGCGGCGCGAAAAGCCTGGTGCGCACGATGCGCGCCAACGGCGCCTTCACGGCATTGGTTTCGGGCGGCTTCAGCTTCGTGACCGAAGCGGTGGCCGCCGAGGTCGGCTTCGAGGTGAACAAGGGCAATGTCCTGCTGATCCGGGACGGCAAGCTGACCGGCGAGGTCGGCGAGCCGATCCTCGGCAAGGACGCCAAGCTCGCCAACCTGCACGCCTTCTGCCGGGAGCGCGGTCTGGTTCCCGATCAGGTCATGACGGTCGGCGACGGCGCCAACGACATCCCGATGCTGCTCGGAGCCGGCACCGGGGTCGCGTTCCACGCCAAGCCCGCCGTCGCCGAGGCGGCCCGGTTCACCGTCGAGCACGGCGACCTTACCGCGCTTCTCTATCTGCAAGGCTATCGCCAGTCGGACTTCGTCACCGCGTTGCCGGCCTGATCAACCGCCGGGCCAGCGCTCGGTGGGAAGGCCGCGTTTCAGCCAGCCGGGTTGATCCGGCTCGAACAGGCGCCAGCGTCCCAGCATGCCCTCGCGCACGTTCACGACCGGCCCGTAGCCGGCTTCCGTTAACCAGATCCGGGTGTGGTCGGAACGGACTCCCGCCGCGCAGATCGTCGCCACCGGGCGGCCAGGATGCTCGCCGATCGCGGCGCGCACCTTTTCGAGAAACCCGGTCCTGCCCCGGGGATCGTGAATGCTGATGGTCAGCGCGCCCTTAGGAATGCCGGTCTCGCGCCATTCCTCCTGCGAGCGGACATCGATCAGGATCAGCTCGCCGGCGGATACTCGCTTGAAGGCCTCGGGCGCGGTCATGATTTCGGGGTCGGGCCCGGCAAACGCGCGCGACGGCGATACGGCCGGCAAGAGCATGGCGGCGGCAGTGGCGGTTGCAGCGGCAAGGAAGGAACGGCGTGTCGGCATGGCGTGCAATTTCGCGCTAAACAAGCTCACGAGCCAGTCACAAAATCGTGCCGTTCGGGGCCAACCGATTTGTGAAGATTATTATTCCGTCACCCCGCGCTTGACGCGGGGTCCAAGCCTCGGACCTTGGTCCGTGACGGATTGGCTGGCATGCACCGCGATCTCGCCTCCGGAAAATTGTCCGTCTTGATCAGCCACGCATCACGTTGATGAGCTTCAGGCTTGGGTCCCGCGTCAAGCGCCGGACGACTGTATAGGAATGACCTTCAGCCCTCATGACACCGATCAATCATTTGCCGCTCGCGCACGAAAAAGCCGCCCCCGGCCTCATGCCGGGGGGCGGCCTGTTTCATTCGGCGATGCTCAGCCCTTCTTGACCCGTAGGCCGACGAACCGGGTTGAGCCCTGACGGTTCACCGTGAACAGGACCGATTTCTTGCGCCCGGCGTCGATCACCTTCTGGACGATCTCGGCCACGTCGGAGGGTTTCGAGACCTCGACCTGATCGACCTCGACGATCACGTCGCCCGGCTGCAAGCCCTTCTCCGCCGCCGGTCCGTTGGGATCGGCGGAGATCACGACCACGCCCTCGACTTCCGCGCCGATCGCGTGCTCGGCCCGAAGCGCGTCGCTGAGAGAGGAAAGCTCCAGGCCGACCGCCTCGACGCGGCCGGTCTTGGTGCTGGATGGTCCCTCGACCTTGGAGGCGGGAACCACCTGGGCCTTCTCGGATTCCTCAAGCTCGCCGATCCGGGCGGTGACCTTCTTCAGGGCGCCTTCCCGCCAGACCTCGACCGGAACGTCGACGCCGACCGGGGTCTCCGCGACGATGCGGGGCAGCTTGCGCATTTCCTCAACATCGCGTCCATTGAAGGTCAGGATGACGTCACCGGGTTTGATCCCGGCGGCTTCCGCGGGGCCGTCCTTGGTCACCTCGGCCACCAGCGCTCCCTTCGCCTGCTTCAGACCGAAGCCCTCGGCGATCTCGTCGGTGACCTGCTGAATACGGACCCCGAGCCAACCCCTGCGGGTACGCCCGAATTCCTTCAACTGGCCCACCACCGGGCTTGCCAGACGCGCGGCCACGGCGAAGCCGATGCCGACCGACCCGCCCGACTGCGAAAAGATCGCGGTGTTGATGCCGATCACATTGCCGTCGAGATCGAATAGCGGACCGCCGGAATTGCCCTTGTTGATCGAGGCATCGGTCTGGATGAAGTCGTCATAGGGCCCCTGGTTGATATCCCGGCCGCGCGCCGAAACGATGCCCGCGGTCACGGTGCCGCCAAGCCCGAAGGGATTGCCGATCGCGACCACCCAGTCGCCGACCCTGATCTTGTCGGAATCACCGAATTTCACGGCGGTGAGCTTGGTCTTGCCCGGCTCGATCTTCAGGACCGCGATATCGGTCTTGGGGTCGCGTCCAAGCAGCTTGGCGTCGAACTCGGTATCGTCCTGCAGGCGGACCTTGATCTCGTCCGCCTGGGCGATGACGTGGTTGTTGGTGACCACGATGCCCGAGGCATCGATGATGAATCCGGAGCCCAGCGATTGGGCGCGGCGCGGCGACGGGCGGCCGCCGCGGTCTCCGTCGGGGCGGTTACGCTCGAAGAAGTCCTTGAAAAATTCCTCGAAGGGCGAGCCCGGCGGAAATTGCGGCATGTCCGGGCCGTCGGGGCGCTGCTGAACCTGAACGGTCTGTGTGGTCGAGATATTAACCACGGCGGGCAGCAGACGCTCGGCCAGATCGGCGAAGCTTGCCGACGGCGCCTTGGCGAAGCCCTGGGCAACGGGCAGGACGATAACCAGGGCAAGAGCAAGGGCCATCGCCTTGACCGCGCTCCGCCCACCAGCGCGACCGGACGCCGCCAGCGGCTCGGCGCCTTCAGATCGCGTCAATCGCGATTCCATCAACATGGTTCTTTCACTCCATTTTGACATTCATGCGCCCGCGCGCCGGGGAAAATAGTCCCAATCGCCCGACTCGGGCAGATGGTTTCCCAGCCAAGGTTGGGTGAAGCCACCCAACTGTCAATGTCCAAGATAACCCGGATATCGATTCACCACACCGGCGTGGAGAAAATATGGCGGTCCGGACTGAAAAATGACGATGTTGTGATCCGACGTGGAGAAATCATGGCGCGGTCGACGTACGTAGCGTGTTTCCACACCAACCACGATTATCGGCAACGATCGGAAATTCTCCAGGTCTCGATTTTCCCGTCGCCAGGGCGACGGTACCATGAGCCGTCAATCAAGGCAGCGGACGAGTCCAGCTTCGCGCAGGTCCCTCAACCCCGGATCATCCATACCGCTAGCAGGCCCAAGGCGACGGACAGCAGCCCGGTCATCCGGACCACATTGTCGGGCAGCGAAAGCAGGGTTGTCAGAAGGCCGCGCATGCGCCCCGGAAACAGGGCGAACACCGCGCTCTCGATCACCAGGACCAGGGCGAGGCCGGTCAGGAGATCATTCACGTCGCACGCGCCCCCATGCCCGGCCCCGGCCAGACTCCGCCCGGTCCGCCGGTTTATTTTCCGGTTTTCTGCTCGTTCATTCCGCTGCCCGGCAAATCGCGGAAGAAACGGAAAAATTCGCTGTTCGGGGACAGAACCATCGTGGTGTCGCCAGAGGCGATGGATTTGCGGTAAGCCTGCATCGAGCGATAGAACGCGAAGAATTCCGGATCCTGGCCGAACGCGTCGGCATAGATCTGGATCGCCTTGCTGTCGCCTTCACCGCGCAGGGTCTCGGCCTGCTTCTGCGCCTCGGCCAGGATAACCACCTTCTGCTTGTCGGCATCGGCGCGGATACCCTCGGCCTGCTCGAAGCCCTCGGCCCGGAACTCCTTGGCCTCGCGCTCACGTTCCGACTTCATCCGGTTTTCGATGTTCGATCGGGTTTCATCCGGATAATCGGCCCGGCGCACCCGCACCTCGACGATCTGCATGCCGAAGCGCTTGACCGCGTCGTTCACCGCTTTCTGGATATCAACCATGATCGTGCTGCGCTTGGTCGACAGGATGTTCAGCAGGGTCTCGTTACCCAGAACCCGGCGCAGGGACGAGTTGATGATCGGGCTGAGCTTGCTTGGAACACCACTGGTCTGCCGGGTCGTTTGATAGAACAGCAGCGGGTCGGTGATCCGGTAGCGGGCGTAGGAGTCGACATCCAGCCGCTTCTGGTCGGCCAGGATCACCCGCTCGGTCGGCGGATCGAGATCCAGGACGCGCTTTTCATAGAAAAGCACCTCCTCGATGAACGGGATCTTCACGTTCAGGCCGGGATCCTGAATCGTCTTCTGCGGCTTGCCCAGCCGAAGCACGATCGCCTGCTGGGTCTGCTCGACGATAAAGAGTGAGCCGCTGGCGACGATACCGATCGCGACGATGACGACGCCGAGGATTGCTAGAGCCTTGTTCATTGCTTGGCACTCCCCCCAGCCTTGCCCGCCTCGCCGCCGAGCCGTTTCTGAATCTCCGGCAGCGGCAGATAGGGCACCACGCCCGCCGCCCCGCCGGCGCCGCCGTCGATGATCACCTTGTTGACGTTCTGGAAGACCTCTTCCAGCGTCTCGAGGTAGATCCGCATGGTCGTGACGTCCTTGGAGCGCCTGTAGGATTCATAGACCTGGTTGAAGCGGTTCGCGTCACCCTGGGCCCGGTTCACCACTTCCTGGCGATAGGCCTCGGCGCCTTGCAGCAATTGCTGCGACTCGCCTCGGGCGCGCGGCACGATGTCGTTGCGATAGGCCTCGGCCTCGTTCTTCAGACGGTCCTTGTCCTGGCGCGCGCGAGAGACCTCGTCGAAGGCGTCGATGACGTTCTTCGGCGGCAGCACTTCAAGCATCTGAACCTGCCTGACCTCGATACCGGCGCCATATTCCGTCATCAGCTTTTGCAGGGCGGACAGCGTCCGCCGTTCGATATCCTCACGGCCGCTGGTTAGCGCGTCCTGGATCGGCGTCTGGCCAACGATATCGCGCATCACCGATTCCGCGGCCATCTTGATGGTCTCGTCCGGGTTGCGGATGTTGAACAGATAATTCGGCGCGTCGGCGATCTTCCAGAAGACCACGAAATCGATATCGACGATGTTCTCATCGCCGGTGATCATCTGGCTTTCTTCCGGGACGTCGCGCACCGAGGCGCCGCGCCGGGTTGCCTCGCCGCTGGTGCGAAGGCCGATCTCGATCCGGTTTTCCGCCGTCACATCGGGGCGGTAGACGGTGCCGATCGGTGCCGGATAGTTCCAATGCAGTCCCGGATCGGTGGTGGTGGTGAAGCTGCCGAGCACCAGCTCGACACCGACCTGGTTGGGCTGGACCCGATAGAAACCGCCATAGCCGAGCCAGAAGGCAAGCACCGCCGCGACCGCCACGATGATCACCTTCTTGCCGCCGAAACCACCGGGCAGCAGGCTTTTCAGCCGCGCCTGGCCGCGCCGGATGACCTCGTCGATATCCGGTGGCTGCGGGCCGCCGCGACCGCCGCCGCCGAACCCTCCGGGTTTTCGGCCCCAGGGCGATCCGCCGCCGCCGTTACCACCGTCACCGCCGCCGCCGCGACCTCCGCCGCCACCCCAAGGGCCGCCGCCGCCTTGATTGTTCCAGGGCATAGTGCGCGCCCTCCCTTTGAAAAAGTTACCCGCTCTTACCAGACCTGGGGTGTTGCTTGCAAAGAATTCCCGGCCCGATGTATGAGCGGGGCGCCTAGCACGCTTGTGGCGAGACCCGCCCCCGGCATATTGTCGGAAACGAGGAGATTTCAAGCATGGCACAGGTTACCGAGGCCCAGATTCTGGATGCGCTCCGCACGGTTCCGGACCCCGACACGGGCAAGGACATCGTCAGTCTCGGGATCGTGAGCGGGTTGGTCATCAAAGACGGCAATGTCGGTTTCGCGATCGAGGTGGACCCCAAGCGCGGCCCGCATCTCGAGCCGCTGCGCAAGGCCGCCGAGGACGCGGTGGACAAGGTTCCGGGCGTGCTTTCGGTCACCGCCGTCCTGACCGCGCATTCGCCGTCCGGCGCCGGTGTCGGCGTCCAGGCCGCGCGGCCCGCGCCGGCACAGCAGCAGCGGCCGCAAGCACCCGCCGGCGGGGCGCGCGAGCTGGCGCCCGGCGTCAAGGCGATCGTCGCCGTCGCCTCCGGCAAGGGCGGGGTCGGCAAGTCGACCACCGCGATCAATCTCGCCATGGCGCTGTCCGCCTCGGGCCTCGCGGTCGGCATCCTCGACGCCGATATCTACGGCCCGTCCCTGCCCCGGATGATGGGGATCACCGACAAGCCGACCAGCGAGGACGGGCGCATCCTGATCCCGCTGACCAAGCATGGCGTGAAATGCATGTCCATCGGCTTTCTGGTGCC
>JAYOEU010000188.1:0-8378 GCA_038116915.1 Alphaproteobacteria bacterium | reverse complement strand
ATTGGGCGCCCGCTACATCCTTGAGGGCAGTGTTCGCAAAAGCGGGAGCCGCATCCGGATCTCGACGCAGCTCACGGACGGTCCGAGCGGCGTTACCGTCTGGGCGGAGCGGTTCGACCGCGACCTGACGGATATCTTTGATCTGCAGGATGAGATCGTGCTCAGAATCGCCGCGACCGTCGAACCGGAGATGCATCGCGCCGAACGGAGCCGTTCCGCGAAATCCGAAACCACGAACCTGGATGTCTGGGACTACTATCACCGCGGCTGGGCGAAGCTTTTCGAGTTCACCAAGGACGGCAACCGGAGTGCGCGCGACTTTTTCAACAAGGCGTTGGAGGAAGACCCGGACTATCGGCCGGCATACACAGGAATAGCCTACAGCTATCACCGTGATCTGACGGCCGAGTTCAGCGAAGACCGGAAGAATGACATCGAAAAATGCTTGGCCGCCGCCCGGCGGGGCGTCGCGCTCGATCCGGTGAACTCGAACGCCCGGGTCGCCCCCGCGCAAGCCTACATGTGGCCCGATCAGCAGGACCTGGCGCTTGCCGAGGCTGAGAAAGCGATAGAGCTGAATCCCAACAACGCCTGGGCTCTGACGGTGCTCGGCACGCTGCTTGACAGCACCGGCGACACCGAGCGGGGCATACAGCGCATGCAGAAGGCGTTGGAGTTGAACCCGCAGGATCCCAGAAATCATGTCTCGTTCACGCTGCTCGCCAGGGCGCATTTTAACGCGCGGAGCTATGAGGCGGCGATGGATTGGGCCAAACGCGCCCTGCGTCATCAGCCCGACTATCCCAACGCGAATTATCTGATCGCGGCGAGTTTGAGCCGGCTTGGCCGGATGCCTGAAGCCCGCGCGGCATTGGATGCCTGTGAGCGCGCGCAGCCTGGATTTGTCGCGAAGCGCGCAACGTGGAAGCCGTACACGGATTCCGCCAGCAATCTTCACATTCTCGATGCTATCCGCACGATTGGAGCCGGCGCCTGATTGATGTATCGGTCGCTTAGCCGGCTTCCACCAGTTCCAGCGCTTCCCGGCTCGGCCCCTCGATCATGACGGCGCGTGTGTCGGCGAGATTGTAAGGTTCGGAAAGGAACCGGACACCCTCGCCGCGCAGCTTCTCGATCCAGGCATCCAAGTTCGCAACCGACAGGGCGATGTGGTCCTGCAACTGACCGAGAGAAGGTTCGAGAGGGCTCTCTCCCTGATTGGCGTACCAGATCAGATCGATGTCCCCGAAAGTCACTCCGCCGCGCGGGAAGCGGTACATGCCTTCCGGCTTGAGGGCAGGGAAGGTCCGGTCCGGGCCGCGCGGGACGGGCCGGTTCGCATCAGCAGCTGAAACCGGGCCGAAGCTGGCACGAGGCGCGACATTGAAATGCTCCTGGTACCAGAGCTGGGCCTTCAGCGGTTCCTCCTGCCACATGTGAACGTGGTTGAAGCGCTCGGCGCCATAGTCGCCGGCGATCTCGACCAGCGCGTCATCCGGGCCCTGAAAATAGGCGAAGCCCGGTCCGCCGGGCACCGGCGTTCCCGCCGCCAGGAAGCCGTCGATTTGTCTGCGGGTGACGCCCAGGAGCGGGCCGTCGCGGAACCATGTGTCGCTGCTGAGCAGGACATGGCCGTCCTCGACACCGGTATAGAGGGGCAGCATCCCGACTTCCGGCCGGGCATCAAAGGTGGCGACGCTTTTGCGGCAGTCGGTGACGTGCCAGCCGAAATGCCAGATTGCGCTTTGCGGCTGGCTGGTGGGCGGCTCATCCACCTTGTCGAACAGGATCATGACGTCGTTGGGCGACATGAGGGCCGGAAACTCGCCCCAGCTTCCCTTCGACGTGGTCGGGAACTGCCGCGTGTAGAAACCGATCGCTGCATCGGGGTCGGTGGAGCGCAGGTGCAGATGATGGAAGCGCGGCGGCGCGAGCATGATGTCCCCTCAACGATAAGTGCCGTCCCATTTGTCGGCGGACGGGTTGCTGACGGAGCCGTCCGCGGCAACTTCCGGGCGGTTAAGGGTGAAGGCCGTTTCAGGCGTCACCACGGCGTAGTCCATATAGCCCATCCGGGCGATCGGCCGCATGGCGCCGGTATCCAGCATGCCGTCCTTGATGAAGTTCTCGTCGATATAGATGCCGACCACCTGGCCGATCACCATGAAATGGCCGGTATTGCCTCCGGGCTTGGTATCCGGCATTTCGATGGTCTTCCAGTGCCGGCATTCGAGCGCCGCCGGCGAGGCCTTGACCCGTGGCGGGGCGACGAATTTTGACGGCGCTGTCTCAAGTCCGGCGAGTGCGAACTCATCGGCGGTCGGCGGCACCGTCGCCGAAGAGATGTTCATCCCCGCACGGGTATCCCAGGTCGAAAGCGAGCAGGTGAACTCGCCGTTCTTTTCGATGTTGCGCAGACTGTCCTTGCGGCTGCTGGAGACGAACATGACGTAGTGCGGCCGGTCGCTCACCGCGTTGAAGAAGCTGTAGGGCGCGAGATTCAGCACGCCGTTCTCATCCACCGTGGAAATCCAGCCGATCGGCCTCGGCGCCACGATCGCCTTGAAGGGGTCGTGGCGCAGGCCGTGCTCGTTCTTGACGCTGTCGTAATGCATGCTCTTCGTCCTTTTGCAGATCGCCTGTCTATTTTTTGCGAAGCCGGTCCGGCAGATCAAGGCCGACACCCGTCAGATGGCTGAACAAAGCCGCCAGTTCCTTCCGGTCGGCCTCGGGCAGGGGCGGGCGCAGGATCGAGTCGATGTTCGAGGCCAGATGCGCGACCTTGCCGGTGCCGAACAGCACCACGTCGCACCCTTTCTCGTGCCGGGCATAGCGGTAGGCGGCATCGGTCAGGCTCTTGGCGCCGCTGTCGTGAATAAGGAAATCCAGCGGCCCGTCGGCGCGGACCGTCTCGGCGGAGAGTTTGCCCTCGGCGATGAGGTCGGCGACGGTTTGTCCGAGGACCTCAGGGTTGCTGAAGATATTGCGGACGACGAACATTAGCAGGGTGCCGATCCGCCGCTCCAGCGTCTTCGGAAACACATCGCGCCGGGCACCCTGATTCATCAGGTTGAACGCGAACATCACGACCTCCCAGCAGGACGGCTCGGCCAGGGCGCGCCGGAGCATCTGCTGCGTCGGGTCGAAGGGCGATGTTTCGGTGATGCCGATATGCCTGATCTTGCCCTGTTCCTTGGCGGCGAGCAGCGCCGGCACCACCCGGTCCAAGACATGGTCATAGAGATCCGGCGATATGGCGTGCAGGTGGTAGACGTCCAGATAGTCGGTACCGAGCCGGGTAAGCGAGGTCTCGAGATTCCGGGTCACCTCGGCCCCGTCGATCAACCGGTCGCCGAATTTGACCCGGGTCTTGCTGGAGATCACCAGATTGCCGCGTCCGATGGCGGAGGCGGCTTGGCCGACCACGCCCTCGGTGCCATAGGCTTCGGCGGTGTCATAGAAATTCACGCCTCGGTCATAGGCGGCCCGGACCAGCGCCACGGCTTCGGCCTCGGACGACCCCGTGCCCAGTCCGAGCCGGCTGTTGCCGCCGCATCCGAAGCCCGCCACGCTGACCCGCAGGCCGGTGGCGCCAAGTTCAGTATAGTCCATTCAACGCCATCCCCGTGGTCAGTCCGGAATTTCGTGCGGAAGAGACACCTGTCGTCGCGCGCCGGGTCTAGGCGCGTGCGAAGCCCGCCTGGATCGACCGGATATCGCGCAGCGCGTCCGCCGGAAGCGGGCCCTTGTTCACCGCGACGGCGGCCTTCTGGAGCTCGTCGATATTCGCGATGCCGATCTCCACCGTCGGAAGCGCGGCATTGGAGATCACATAACGAACCGCCAGTTCCGGCAGGCTTGCGGCGTGACCGGCCTTTAGGACCGGCTCAAACCGCAGGGCGAGCGACGCGTCGCTCGCATAGTCCTGGCTGGAGCCGATCGGGTCGACGTTCTGAATGCCCAGCGGATGGCGCGCGGTGGTGCCGGACAGGGCGCCGCCCGCCAGGATGCGCACTCCGATCGTGCCGACGCCGTTGCGTTTGCAGGCGAGCAGCAGCTCGCGATAGTCCTGCGCCGGGTAGCCCACCGGGATCGGCTCGCCGGCCGAGGGCACCAGCATGTTGTAGAACACCTGCGCGCCGTCGAACGCTCCCGACTCGACCATCGTGTTCAGGGCGTCGGTATCGCCCTTGGCGGTAAAGCCGAGATAGCGGGTCTTGCCTTCATCCCGCAGCTTCGAGAAGGCCGGTACGACGTCGTTCAGAACCTGTTCAAGGGTGATCGTTCCGGCCTCGCCCGAGGTGTCGACCGTGTTGTGCAGCTGAAACAGATCCACGTGGTCCTGGCGCAGCCGGCCGAGGCTCGCCTCCAGGGACCGGCGGGCGGCGCCGGCGACGTCCTTCAGATCGTCGGGGCTGAGACCGACCTTGGTGCTGACGATGATGCCGTCGCGGTTTTTGCCGAGGGCCCGGCCGAGATTGGTCTCGGAGACCGTGTTGCCGTAGGAGGGTGCGGTGTCGAAATGGTTGATTCCGTTGTCGCGGGCCCAGGCGACGGCGCGGTCCTGGTCGCCCGCCTCGCCCTTGGTCATCAGTCCGCCGACCGCGCCGCAGCCGAAGGTCAGCCGGGAGACATCAAGAGCCGTTCGGCCAAAGCGCATCTTGTCCATCGCGAGGGTCCTCATTCACCTGTTTTCGTGGAGCCGCTTTCGCGCATGCCGGGGCGGGAAACTCTGACGGGCGTGGCGGCGGACGGTCATGTTGCTAGCTCCCTAGACCTTAAACCGACAAACCGAGGTTTGGCCATCACCTCGGTAATGAGATATCGGCTTGCCCGGTCTCGCCATGCTAGATTTGCCCCATAGGCGGACTGACGCCGTAACCAATTGCAGGGGATAAGCCGTGGCGGACAAGATCAGGGTCGGAATTGTCGGAGCAACCGTGACGCCGGGTGGCAGTGGCTGGGGTGCCAACGCGCATGTGCCGGCGCTCCAAACGTTGCCGGACTTTGAGCTCAAGGCGGTCTGTACCGCGCATGAAGACACCGCGAAGGCTTCCGCCGAAAAATTCGGAGCCGGTCTCGCCTTTCACGACATGAAGGCGATGGTGGCGCATCCGGATGTGGATCTGATCGCGGTCGTCGTCCGGGTGCCGTGGCACAAGCAATTGGTGATGCCGGCGCTGGAGGCCGGCAAGCCGGTGTGCTGTGAATGGCCTCTCGGCGCGAATCTGGCGGACGCGACGGAGATGGCGAACGGCGCCAAGAAGGCCGGCGTGCCGACCCTGGTCGGCCTTCAGGCCCAGAGCGACCCGGCGGTGCTTTATGCCCGGGACATCGTCGCCAATGGTGATATCGGCGACATCGTGTCGGTCAATCTGAACGTGATCGTGAACGCGATCCCGGTGCGCGGCGACGGCCGGATCTGGCAGGGCATCCGCTCCAACGGCGCCAATCCGATGACCATTCCAGGCGGCCACTCGATCGATGCGCTGTGCTACATCCTCGGCGAGTTTGCGGAAATTTCGGCCCGCGTGACGACCCGCATCACCATGTGGAAGCACGCGGTGACCGGCGCCGATTTCCCGGTCGACGCGCCGGACACCGTCACCGCCGCCGGGGTGTTGAAGAACGGGGCGGAGGTCTCCTATCAGGTCGCGAGCGTTCCCTTCAACGCAAGCGGAACGAAGCTCGAAATCTACGGGCGCAAGGGTACTCTCGTGCTGACCTCGAATTCGGTCAATATCGGGCCCAGCAAGCTGCATCTCGCGATCGGCGAGGCGGCGATGGCGGAAATCACGCCGCCGGACAGCTACCGTCTGATTCCGGCGGACATGGCCGCCGGACCGGGTCGGAACGTCGCCCAGGCCTACGCCCGGTTCGCCGGCGCCATGCGGTCCGGAAAGTCGGACGCGCCCGATTTCGCCGACGCGATCGTCCGCCATACGCTGATCGATGCCATGGAGCGGTCCCACAGGGAAGGCCGGGTGATCAAGTTGTGACAGCGGAACGCCGCGCTGGTTCGACACCGCCGAAACGATCCCAATGCCGCTAAGAGTCGGCAAATCGTCTCGGCGATGATGCAACCGGCGGCGATTTGTGCCACATACGGGGCCGAGCCGCGTCGATCGCGGGTTTCACCAATTCGCCATGATCTCGGGAGAAGAGAATGGGCAAGCTATACCAGGATGCCGCGAGCGCGCTCGACGGGCTCCTGTTTGATGGGATGAGCATCGCCGCGGGAGGATTCGGTCTCTGCGGTATTCCGGAAAACCTGATCCAGGCGATCAAGGACTCCGGCGTGAAGAGCCTGACCATCGCCTCGAACAACGCCGGCGTCGGCGATTTCGGTCTTGGCCTGCTGCTGCAGGACAAGCAGGTGAAGAAGATGATTTCCTCCTATGTGGGCGAGAACGATCTGTTCATGCAGCAGTATCTGGCCGGTGAACTGGAAATCGAGTTCAACCCGCAGGGCACCCTGGCCGAGCGTCTGCGCGCCGGCGGGGCCGGAATTCCGGGCTTCTACACCGCGACCGGCGTCGGAACCAAGATCGCCGAGGGCAAGGAGACCAAGGTTTTCGACGGCAAGACCTATGTCCTGGAACGGGGACTGAAGATGGATCTGGCGATCGTCAAGGCCTGGAAGGGCGATGCCCAGGGCAATCTGACCTACCGGAAGACGGCAATGAACTTCAATCCGGAGTGCGCAACCGCCGGCAAGGTGACCATCGCCGAGGTCGAGGAAATCGTGCCGGTCGGCGCCCTCGACAAGATGGCGATCCACACGCCCGGTGTCTATGTCCAGCGGATCTTCCAGGGCAGCCACGAAAAACGGATCGAACAACGCACCACGCGCGCGGCGTAAGGGGAGAGCAAGACATGCCTTGGGACCGCAACCAAATGGCCGAACGGGCCGCCGCCGAACTCGAGGACGGGTTCTACGTCAATCTCGGCATCGGCATTCCGACCTTGGTGTCGAACTATGTGCCGGCGGATTACGACATCACCCTGCAATCGGAGAACGGCATGCTCGGCATGGGGCCGTTTCCGAGGGAGGACGAGGTCGACCCGGACCTGATCAATGCCGGCAAGCAGACCGTGACGGAGCTTGACCGCACCAGCTATTTCTCGTCCTCCCAGAGTTTCGCGATGATCCGGGGCGGGCATATCAACCTGTCGATCCTCGGCGCCATGGAGGTGTCCGAGACCGGCGATCTCGCGAACTGGATGATCCCCGGCCGCCTGGTCAAGGGCATGGGCGGCGCTATGGATCTGGTCGCCGGCGTGCAGCGGATCGTGGTGATCATGGACCATGCCAACAAGGCGGGTGAATCCAAGCTCTTGAAGAAATGCTCCCTGCCGCTGACGGGCCAGGCGGTGGTCGACCGGATCATCACCAATCTCGGCGTCTTCGATGTGGTCGAGGGCGGCTTAAAGGTGGTGGAACTGGCGCCCGACGTCACCATGGACGAGGTGCGCGAGAAGACCGAGGCGACCCTGGTGAACTGAGGCCATGGCCGTCTCGCCCCTCGACTCGGTGGTCTTTGCCGGGGTGTTCGGCGATCCGGAGATCGGGCCGCTGTTTTCGGATGCCGCCGAGATTCGGGGAATGATCGATTTCGAGCGGGCCCTCGCCCGGGCCGAGGCGGCCTGCGGGGTGATCCCCAGAGAGGCCGGGGCGGCCCTGGATGCCGCCATGGCAGGACTGGTCATCCCACCCGAAGAATTGGCCGAGGCGACCACGGCCGCTGCCGTGCCGGTGCCGGGACTGGTCGCGGCCCTGCGCAAGCGGCTCGATCCGGACGCGGCGCAATGGCTGCACTGGGGCGCGACGACCCAGGACATCATGGATGGCGGATTGCTGCTGCGCCTGCGGGAGAGTACCCGGGTCATCGACGCGCGGCTCGTCCGCCTGATCGACACGCTCCTGGCGGCGGCGGAGCGCGAGGCGGCGACCGCCATGGCCGGGCGCACCCGAAGCCAGGTCGCCACCCCGATCAGCTTCGGCCTCAGGATCGCGCAATGGGCCCAGCCGCTGATCGATCTCGCCGGAATGCTCGATGAGCTGCGCCCGCGCCTGTTCCGAGTCCCGTTCGGCGGCGCGTCGGGGGCGAACACGGCGGTCGCGCCGCACGGCCCGGCGATCATCCGGGCGCTGGCGCAGGATCTGGACATGGCGCCCGCCGCACCCTGGCATACCAGCCGGGTGGCGCTGATCGCGGCGATGGACTGGCACGCGCACCTCGCCGGCGCGCTCGGCAAGATCGCCGGTGACTTGATGTTGATGGGGCGCTCGGAGATCCGCGAGGCGCGGGCCGGCAAGGGCGGCGGCTCCTCGACCATGCCGCAGAAGAGCAATCCGGTGACGGCGGAAGCGCTGG
>JAYOEU010000187.1:0-8411 GCA_038116915.1 Alphaproteobacteria bacterium | reverse complement strand
TCACATCTTCAGGCGATGAGCGTCATGCGGCAAGAGCCCATGTTAGGATCATGCGACGCCGGCAACGACTTTCCATTGAGCCAGTGCCGCAGCGCGATGGATCTTCATATGGCGTCGAGAGATCAAATGGCGTTGAAGGTTGAAGGCATTATAGACGGCGGCGTGTGCGGAGAGAAATCTCTGCGTGGGGCCCGGGTCCTTGAAGCCGATCCAACATCGTTCTCGTCGTCGAACAGGCTGATGTGAATTCTCCGCCCGATTGTTCGAGCGACCGCCGGTGACATGGCGACCTTGAAGTCCGAGGTCTCGCAAAGCGGCGCGATACGATCCCAGCTTATCGGTGGTGATTGATGCCGGAGAAACGCCCTGCTTCTTAAGAAGCCGACGCATCAATTTAATCGCAGCACGCTTGTCACGTCGTGGCTGAACGAGGATATCAAGAACTTCGCCTTCTGCATCCACGGCGCGCCACAGATACATGCGGCGACCACCGATCGAAACAAACATCTCATCCAAATGCCATCGGTCATCCGCTCGGGGCCGCCGGCATCGAAGGCCTTTGGCATAGGCAGCACCAAACCGAGCGACCCACCTTCGGATGGTTTCGTAACTCACATCGAACCCGCGTTCCGCCAACAGATCTTCAACGTCGCGGAGGCTGAGATTAAACCGAAGGTACAGCCAAACGGCATGCTCGATGACCGTCGGCGGGAACTGAAAGCGGGCATAGGAGATCTGGTTCATCGAGCGATGCTACCCAAACGCACGCACTCCGACCAAGTTCGTGTGACAAAGCCAAACCGACACGCGATCCAAGCACTACCTTCCTACGATCACGCTCTATTCGAATTCCATCTGCTCGAAGACCCGGCCGGCGTTCCTGGTCGCCAGCTCGTCGAAGGTGTCGAGATGCTTGAAGGGTGACTGATCGACGTAATAGGCGGTGTCCAGGCCTTCGCCTTTCTTGATGTGCTCGGCGATACGGGCCCGCAGATAGACCAGGTAGTCATGGGTATAGCGCCGGACCTGCGCCATGTTGGTCGGGTGTCCGTGGCCTGGAATGACGTATGTCGCGTTGAGTTTTTCGAACCCGTTCTCCCAACTCTCCAGCCAGGCCTTGGTGTTGGTATCCTCGAAGATCGGCAGCAGCCGCTCATGGAAGGCCATATCGCCCGAAATCACCAGACTCTGTTTCGGCAGCCAGACCACGACGTCTCCCGGCGAATGCGCCGGCCCGAGGTTCAGCACCTGGATCGGAAAGTCGCCGAAGCCGACATCGTATCGGTCCGCGAAAGTCTCGTCCGGCAGGACCACGCTCGTCTTCTCGGCTTTCTCCTTTTGGACCCGGCGCGCTGCTTCCAGTGACTGATGGCCGCGCGCCTCGAATTCCTTGGCGGCATGTTCCTGGGCCACGATCTTCACGCCCTTCGAGCGCCAGTAGCTGTTGCCGAGCATGGCATGGCCCTGCCCGTTCTCGTTGATGACGAGGCGCACCTGCTGATCCGTTGTCTTCTTGATTTCCGCGTGCAGCGCCTCGGCCAGTTGCCAGGAGGCGCCGCCATTGATGACCACCACGCCGTCGCCGGTGAGAATGAAGCTGAGATTATTGTTGTGGCCGCCATTCTCGTATGACGGCGGTGCCGTCGCGCCGATCGCGGAGAAGACGTTCGGTATGACCTCCACCGGTTTGGAATAGAGCGGCGACGCCGGATACTGGTCCGGGATGTCCTGGCTGGCGAATAACGCGCCCGGTGCGAGAACCGCGAGCACCAACATCACCACCAAAAGCCCAAACGGTTTCACCATCGCGATCGCTCCGTGTTTCTTCTCCGTCACATCTTGAGAGAAAGCGCGTGCGCTGCCAAGCGGTAGCAGCGGTCCAGGCGTGCGAACGGGTCTGGACAATTCGAACGGCCGCCCGTCACGGGGGAGGCGTCAGGATGCAGGCGTCATTCGGTGAGGCGCGGCTTGCGTTCCAGCACCATCCAGGCCACGGCCGGCGACGTGCCCAGGCATTCGATGCGGTGCGGCAGGTCACCGCGATACCGTACGGTCTCGCCCGCCGACCCCAGGCGTTCCTCGCCGTGGACGGTGATCTTCAGGGTCCCCTGGGTGATCGTGAGGTGCTCCAACGTGCCCGGCGGATGCGGACTGGACTCCAGCACACCCCCCGGCTCGGCTTCCAGCGCGTACCATTGCAGCCAGGATACCGTGTCGATGGGACCGTGGATCCGCAGGGTGCAGAGCCCGTCCTCGCTCTTGATCACCGGCGTGGTGTTCTCCGCCAGACCTTCCATGAAGTTCTGGTCGTGATCGGGCTTCAGAACATCCTCGACCGTCGTATCCAGCGCCTGGCTCAATCGCCAGATGGTCGAGAGTGTCGGATTGGCCTCGTTGCGTTCGATCTGCGAGATGATCGATTTGGACACGCCCGACTGCTCCGCCAGATCGCCGAGCGACAGGTTATAGGCCTGCCGTAGCCTTTGAATGGTCTTGCCGACCTGCGGACCCGCATTGGATGTACCGTCACGCATTCAGATCCTCGTCCCGCCCGGCCGGGCACACTTGACACGGTTCGTCATAGTGGATATCTGTTCATTATATAGAACACGTTCGTTCTATAGAACGTCGCGCCGACATTAGTCGGTGTCCGGAACAAAGGCAATGGAGCTGATCATGCTCGAAGCCCTGGAAGCGTTGGAGCCAACCCAGATCCTGCTTGTCGCGGGGCTGATGTTGGGTCTCGCCTTCGGCGTGCTGGCGCAGTATTCGGGCTTCTGCTTCCGGGCGGCGGTTCAGGAAAGCGCCTCATCCTCGCCACGGCGCCCGAAGCTGGCGCAATGGCTGGCCGCGACGGTAAGCGCCGTCGCCCTGGTGCAGGCCGGGGTGTGGCTGGAATGGATCGATCTCTCCCAGACCCCCTATCTGCGTCCGGATTTCTCGCTTGGAGGCCTGGTCGTCGGCGGCCTGCTCTTCGGGCTCGGCATGGCTTTCTCCGGCGGCTGCATCAGCCGTCTTTCGGTTCTCGCGGCGCGCGGCAACCTGCGCTCCCTCTTCACCTTGCTGGTCACCACGGTGGTCGGCTATGCCAGCATCCGGGGTCTGTTGAGCCTGGTCCGGGCATCCTTCTCCGACACCACCCGGCTGCCGCTTGAACAGACACCGACGCTGAGCGCCCTGCTTGAGAGCTGGACCGGAATCGCCAGCGGCCCCCTTGCCATCGGGATCGCCCTCGCGGCCCTGGCGGTGGGCCTGCCTGCCGCCTGGCGCCTCGCCGGAGGCCGGTTCGGACCGGCTCTGATCGGAAGCGCCGTCGGCGCCATCATCGCCGGCGGCTTCATCCTGACCAGTTGGGTCAGCGCCGAGGCGTTCGAGCCGGTCGCGGTGGAGTCCCTGCGGTTCACCCAGCCCAGCGCCGACGCTCTGATGTATGTGCTGATCTCCAGCGGTATCGACGCCAATTTCGGCATCGCGTTGTTCGCGGGCGTCCTGGGCGGCGCGTTCCTGCAGGCGGCCTTCGCCGGCACCCTGGCCCTGGAAGGCTTCGCGCGGCCGATCGACATGGCCCGCGCCGGTCTCGGCGGGGCGGCGATGGGCGTCGGCGGCGTGCTCGCGCTCGGATGCGCCATCGGTCAAGGCCTGACCGGCGTCGCCACCCTCGCCCTGCCGTCGATGATCGCGTTCGCCGCGATCTGGGCCGGCGCCCGCGCCGGCTTCGCCTGGCGCAAATCGCTCGACGCCGAGACTTCGGCGATCAAGACGATCCCGCTGCCCCAGCAATAGCATTCCAACAGCCGAGATCCCGAGACGCGCGGCCCGGCCTATTCCCGGTCGGGGTTGTAGACCTTGATCGGACGGTGGATCTTATACGCCGGGGACTGGTTCGCCCACATGACGCCGCTGGCGCCGGCACCATCCACGACGATGGCCTGACCGGTCACGAAGCTCGAACGGTCGCCCGCGAGGAACAGCGCCATCTGCGCGATATCCTCTGGCCGGCCCGCCCTCGGGATCGGCTGGAGCCCGGCATAGTCGGCGATGCGGTCCTCGATCAGGGCATCGGGCCGCCCCACCGTGTTGGCGGAAAGCGGCGTCGCGATGGCGCCGGGGCAAATGCAGTTCACCCGGATCGAGTCCTCGCCCAGCGGCATCGCCGTCACCTTGGTCAGATGGATGACCGCGGCCTTGGCGGCGGAATAGACGATCGGGCCGCGCCCGGCGGTCACGCCGGCGATCGAGCCGGTATTGATGATCGAACCGCCACCCCGTTCGCGCATGACCGGGATCGCGTGCTTCATCCCCAGATAGACGCCCTTGACCAGCACGTCGAAAGTCATGTCGAACTCGTCGGCGGTGATCTCCTCTATCGGGCCGAGCGCCCCGCCGAAGCCGGCATTGTTGAACATGCAGTCGAGCCGTCCCCAGGTATCGACCGCCATGGCGACCGCCGCCTTCACCTGATCTTCCCGGCGCACCTCGCAGGCCGCGAAAACCGCGCCCGCGCCGAGGTCCCGCGCCAGCGCCTCGCCGCGCTCGCGCTGCATGTCGGCGATGACCACCCGCGCGCCCTCCTCGATGAACAAACGCACAGTCGCCTCGCCGATGCCACTGGCGCCGCCGGTGACGACGGCGACCTTCCCGTCAAGTTCCGCCATCTCTGTCCCCCTCTTCCCGGATCACCGGCAAACCCGGCCGCCCCGGCTTTCCGGCGGCGGTACCGACGCCGCTATTCATTCAAGAAACCCAGCACCGCCTTCGAAAACGCGGCCGGCTGTTGGCGGAACATGCTGTGCCCCGCATTCGGGATGATGACGGTCCGGGCGCCCGGCACATGCGCCGCCAACGCCCTCAGAACCACCGGCAACATGCCCGGCGTGTCGGCCCCGCCGACAAACAGGGTGGGTAGCGACAGCGCCTCGGCCTCGGCCTTGGCGAAAGGCTGACGGCCCTCGTTCACCTGCGCCAAAAGCGTATAGGCATTGTCCTGGCGCATCTGGCGTTCGATCGCCGGCAGCGCATCCCAGGCTCCCGGTCCGTTGATGCCGTCGATGAAGGCCTTCAGACCGCCGTCGAGATCGCCGGCCTCGATCTTCTCCGCCGCCTGACTGACATGCGCGCGTGAGCCGACCGGGGCCGGGTCGGACGTCGTCGTCTCCGGGAGCAGACTGACGTCCAGCGTGCCGCCCGGCTCGGCGAGCACCAGCTTGCGGATCAGGTCCGGCCGCTTCAGCGCCAGACGGAAGGCCAGATGCCCGCCTCGGGAATGGCCGATCAGGTCAACCGGCGCGATGCCCAGGGCGTCGATGAACGCAATGACGTCATCCACATGCTGGGACATCTTGAAGGCACCGCCCTTGCCGTCCCAGTTCTCCGGGAAATAGTGGCGCAGGCTCGGCACGATCAGCCGGTTCCCGCTCGACAGGGGTTTCAACACCCCCATCCAGGCCCGGAAATCGTTCAGCGAACCGTGAATGCAGACCAGCGGCCTGCCGGAGCCGAGCTCGAGATAGGTCATGTCGTAGTCGTTGACGCGCAAAACTTTCATCGGGGCTTTCCTCGTGTGAAGCGGTCGGTGGCCGGCGTGCCGGGGGCCGGCGTGCCGGGGGCCGGTCCCCTAGACTATGCGATCCTCCGGAACCGGCAAGCCTTCCCGCCCAGCCCGCGCCCGCCGGAATTCCGCCATCAGATGCGCGCTGGCGGATGCACGCTGGCGGATGCATGTTGGGCCGCCGGCGGTTCCCTGTCGACAAGATGCCTCGCCCAGGCGACACTTCACGGACGAAAGCGCGTGTGCCCCCGTATCGCGCCTCCATCCAAAGGCCCGGCCATGTCCTTGAGCTTTATTCCTCTGCATCCGCTGTTCGCCGCCGAAGTCAGCCCGGTTTCCCTGCGCGAGGCGATGGATGAGCCGACGCTCGCCGCAATCCGCGGCGGCATGGACAAATACGCCGTGCTCGTGTTCCGCGATCAGGGCTTCACCGATGCCGAACAGATGGCCTTCGCCCGGCGCCTCGACGGCACCCTGCATGCCAAGACCGGGGCCGCGGCGCTCGGCAAGACACGTCTTGAGACCGAGGCGATCGCAGACATCTCGAATGTCGGGGACGATGGCGGGATCCTGAGCGCGGACGACAGAAAGCGGCTCTACAGCCTCGGCAACCGCCTGTGGCACACGGATGCCTCCTTCCAGGATCCGGCCGGACGCTATTCGATGCTGCACGCCCGGGTGATCCCGCAGGCCAGCGCCGACACGCAATTCGCCGATCAGCGCGCCGCCTATGACGCGCTGGATGATGAGATGAAGGCCCAGTTGGAAGGCCTTACCTGCCACCATACGATTGCTCATTCGCGCCAGACCTTGGGCTTCGAGTTTTCCGCCGAGGAGCTGGAAAAGCTGAAGGGCGCCTATCATCCGCTGGTGCGCACCCTACCCCGCGCGGGCCGCAAGTCCTTGTATCTCGCCTCCCACGCCGCCCGCGTCATGGAGATGAGCCTGCCGGACGGCCGCCTGCTGCTGTGGGAGCTGATGCAGCACACGGTCCAGCCGCAATTCGTCTATCGCCATCGGTGGCGGGACGGAGATCTGGTGATCTGGGACAACCGCTGTACCATGCACCGGGCAACGCGGTTCGACGATTCCAAGCACCGGCGCGAGCTGCGCCGGGTCACGACGCTCGATCTCGAGGAGCTTCCGGCCGCTTGACGAAACGAAAGCACGGGAACCGGTTTTATTGAAAGGACGCGACCATGGCTGTTGAGGGCGGATGCTATTGCGGGGCAATTCGGTATCAGGTGTCGGGCGAGCCCTAGGGCGCGTTGCAGTGTCATTGCCGCGAGTGCCAGTACATCACCGGCGGCAATCAGAACGTGATCATGATCTTCCCGGCCGAAGGCTTCCGTTTTACGAAAGGCAAGCCGAGCGAATTCGCGCGCACCGATCTGGAAACGCCAGTCACGCGGCTTTTCTGTCCGACCTGCGGCACCGGGATCGGCACCCGCACCCCGAGGCGGCCGAATTCGATCATCATCAAGGTCGGCACCCTGGACGATCCCAGCGTCTTCGAGGCCCGGGCGGCCATCTTCACCATCGACAAGCAGCCGTTCCACCGCCCGGCCGGAACCGCCAATTGCGACCATCGCGCCGTTGATCCGCAGGACGCAGCCGAGATCATCACAATTTACCGGGCTGCCGCCGTCGCGCCATGCTGATATTTCCGCGCCTCCCGCCCGCCGCTCCCA
Organism: Alphaproteobacteria bacterium; assembly: GCA_038116915.1. Lineage (GTDB taxonomy): Bacteria > Pseudomonadota > Alphaproteobacteria > Thalassobaculales > Thalassobaculaceae > JADHLJ01. The sequence goes on along the minus strand of JAYOEU010000187.1, from coordinate 1,172 downwards.
GAGTTCGGCCGCGAACCGATCGCGCCGGGGCTCGGAGAGCAGCAGGCGTCCATCCTCGGCCAGGTATCCCGCCAAACGGCCGTCGCCGGTCACCCAAAGGCGCGGTCCCGGCGTTATGATGGCGATCCAGGCCGCCGCGACCAGCCCGCACAACCCGGCGATGCGCCAGGGCCGGCGCCAGAGGCACAGCCAGACACCGGCCAGCGCGAACAGCGGCAGGCAGGCCGCCGGCCACGCCGCGACCGGAACCACCGCCCCCAGCCACCTCAATACGGTCCGGGCGATGACCAATAGAAGATCGAGGCCCCAGCCCATCGGCGTCAGCGCCAACGGCTCGAGGCCGAATGGCGCCAGCGCCAGGGCCAGAACGCCCCACGGCATGATCCAGAATCCGGTAAGCGGCACCGCGAGCATGTTGGACGCAAGGCCATGACTTGCAATCCGGTTGAAGTGATAGGCGCTGAACGGAAGAGTCGCGATATTCGCGACCAGCGAGGTCAGCAGCAGCGCGCCGAGATAGAGCAGGATGCGCCGGCTCCATCCGGTCGCCGGGGCGCCGCTTTCCCGCCGGCGCGCCGCGATCACCTCATAGGTCGCCACCAGCGCCGAGACCGCCGCGAAGGAGAGTTGGAAGCTTGCCGTCAACAGGGCTTCGGGCCAGAGCACCAGCACCAGCATCGCCGCCCAGGCGACCAGACGCATCGAGATCGCCTCGCGGTCCAGCAGCACCGCGGTCATCACCAGCCCGGTCATCAGGAAAGCCCGCTGGGTCGGCACCGAGGCTCCCGACAGCAGCAGATATCCCGCCGCGAAGATCAGCGCCCCGAAGGCCGCCCATTTCTTGATCGGAACCGTCAGCGCCAAGCGCCGCGACAGCGAGAAGGCGGTCCTCAGCCCGAGAAACACCACGCCGGCGACCAGCCCCATGTGCAGACCCGAGATCGCCAGCAGATGCGCAAGGCCGGAATCCCGCATCGCCTGCAGGACATCCTCGCCAAGCGCGCCGCGCTCGCCCGTCAGCAAGGCCGACGCCAGCGCCCCGGATGGTCCCGGCAGAGCCTCGGAGATCCGGCGGGACAATTCCAGGCGGTAGCCGGCGAGCCAATGACGGGCGGTCGCAAGTAATGAGCCTTCTCCCGCCTCGCCGGTTCCGCCTTGGCCGTCCTTGACTT
>JAYOEU010000186.1:0-8437 GCA_038116915.1 Alphaproteobacteria bacterium | reverse complement strand
CGGGTCAGCATGATGAAGCGAATCACGTCTTTTCCGACCGAATCGATGACATCCGAAAGGGTGACGAAGGTGCCCGCGCGCTTGGACATGCGGACCGGCTGGCCGTCCTGCATCATGTGAACGATCTGGCAGATCTTGACGTCGAGCGCCCCCTCCTCGCCGGTCACCGCGCGGACCGCCGCCTGCATCCGCTTCACGTAACCGCCATGGTCGGCGCCCCAGACGTCGATCATATCGGCGAAACCACGCCGGAACTTGTCGAGATGATAAGCGACATCCGAGGCGAAATAGGTCCAGCTCCCGTCGGATTTCTGGATCGGCCGGTCAACATCGTCGCCGAACCGCGTCGCCTTGAAGAGAAGCTGCGGACGCGGCTCCCAATCGTCCGGCGTCTTGCCCTTCGGCGGCTCGAGAACGCCGGTATAGAGCAGCCCCTTTTCCTCCAGCCCCCGCATCACCTCGCCGACGCCGCCGCTTTCCACCAGCGCCCGTTCCGACGACCAGACATGCATGTCGATGCCGAGCCGTCCGAGATCGTGCTTGATCCCCTCGACCATCAGATCGATCGCGAAGGCGCGCACCGGGGCAAGCCACTCCGCCTCGTCCTTGCCCAGCCAGGCGTCGCCGTCACGAGCCGCCAGCGCCGCGCCGACATCCTTCAGATACTCACCCGGATAATGCCCTTCCGGGATCGGACCGATATCCTCGCCCAGCGCTTCGCGGTATCTGAGATGGGCGGATCGCGCCAGGGTGTCGACCTGGGCGCCGGCATCGTTGATGTAATACTCCCGGCACACATCGAACCCGGCCTTCGCCAGCAGCAGCGCCAGCGCGTCGCCGATCACCGCGCCCCGCGCATGCGCGGCATGCAGCGGCCCCGTTGGATTGGCCGAGACATATTCGACATTGACCTTTTTGCCCGCGCCGAGCGACGAGGCGCCATAGTCCACCCCCTCGCGCAGCACGTCGCGCAGCCGTTCGCGCCAATAGCCGTCCGCGATCCGAAGATTGATAAATCCGGGCCCGGCGACTTCGGCCGCGGTCACCGACTCGTGGCCGGCGAGACGGGCGCTCAGATCCTCGGCCAGATCGCGCGGCTTCATGCCGACCCGCTTGGCCAAGACCATCGCCGTATTGGTCGCCACGTCGCCATGCGAGGGATCGCGCGGCGGTTCGACCGCCAACCGGAGCGCGGCGATATCGAGCACCCCGGCCACACTCGGCATTTGCTCAAGTGATTTCGCAATTACGGATTCGAATTCCTTGAAAACGTTCATTTAAATCTTCTCATTCATATCAAACAAGCGCCTGTGCTCGAGCATCGCGTAGCGGTCGGTCATGCCCGCGATATAGTCCGCCACCAACCGCGCCCGCGGACGTTCCTCGGCCAGAATTTCCGGCACCTGCCACTGCGTAGGCAGGCAATTGGGCTCGGCCATGAACAGTCCGAACAGATCGGTTACCACCCGGCGGGCCTTGCTGGCCATCCGGTTTAGCTTGTAATGCCGGTACATGCGGCTGAACAGGAATGATTTCAACGCGGAATCATCCTCGCGCACCCTTTCGCCGAACCCGACCAGGGGCTCGCGCGCCCGGCGCACATCGTCGGCGCTCGCCGGTCTCAGCGCCGCGATGCGGGTCCGGGTTTCCGCCAGCAGGTCACTGACCATCACATTGATCAGACGGCGCACCACTTCATGCACCATCCGGCCCTCTTCCAGCGTCCCATGCCGGCGTTCGACCTCCTCGATCACCGGTCCGACCAGGGGAATGCCGCGCAGGTCATCGACGGAAATGATCCCCGCCCGCAGGCCGTCATCGATGTCATGGGCATCGTAGGCGATGTCGTCGGCGATCGCCGCGATCTGCGCCTCGGCGCCGGCATAGGTCGAGAGATCAAGCGCGATCAGCCGGTCCAGGGCCGCGACGGTATCCGTCGGCGCGCCATGCACCGGCCCGTTATGCTTCGCAATCCCCTCCAGGGTCTCCCAGGTCAGGTTCAGACCGTCGAAATCGGCATAGCGCTGCTCGAGCCGGGTCAGGATGCGCAGGCTCTGGTCATTGTGATCGAAGCCGCCATAGGGCTGCATCGCCGCATCCAGGCCATCCTCGCCGGCATGGCCGAAGGGCGTGTGGCCGAAGTCATGGGCCAGTGCCAGCGCCTCGGCGAGATCCTCGTTCAATCCCAGGGACCGGCTGACCGACCGGGCGATCTGGGCGACCTCCAGACTGTGGGTCAGCCTGGTGCGGTAGTAGTCACCCTCGTGATAGACGAAGACCTGGGTCTTGTATTTCAGCTTGCGGAAGGCGCCGGAATGCAGAATCCGGTCCCGGTCGCGCTGATGCGGCAGCCGTTCGACGGCGTCGGGCTCATCATGCAGGCGGCCGCGGCTCTCGTCCGGTCTGCTGGCATAAGGCGCCAGCACGGGGCCGGCGTAAAAGAACTGATCGGCGGGCATGGGCGCCAATCCCTATTTCCGGAGGTGCGGCGGACCCTAAACCCCGGACGCACCCGGCGCAACGGATAAGCCTCGCCCACGGTTTCCGGCATGGGTTGATTCCGGGGGCTGCCGGAACCACATCTTCCGTGCTAGATTGCCGGCACTGGAGTGAACTGGAGACGCGTGATGCCAGACAGCGTTGTGACGACCGATGCCCAGGCCTTCGGCCTGACCGAAAGCGCGGCGCGACGGATCGCGGTCCTGCTCAAGGACGAAGAGATGGCCGACGCCAAATTCATGCGCGTCGCGGTCGAGGGCGGCGGCTGTTCCGGTTTCCAGTACAAGTTCAGCTTCGATGCGACCAAGAACGACGACGATCTGGTCTTCGCGCGCGATGGCGTCGAGGTCGTGGTCGACGAGGTCTCGCTCGAACTGGTGAGCGGCGGCAAGCTCGACTATGTCGAGGAACTGATCGGCTCGTATTTCCAGGTCGATAACCCGAACGCCTCCTCATCCTGCGGCTGCGGCACCTCTTTCTCGCTTTAGACCGGGCGGATTTTCCGTCGTCGCGCGGTTGGGGCATGGGCGCGAGCGGAACCAATTCCCTCCTCCTACCCGTCTCCCGGGCGCAAGCCGGGGCGGACGCCCGAGACGGTTCGACGTGACGGGTCCGCGATCACGTGTGTAAGGTCTATCGAATTGATCCGCTGGTGTGCGATACCGATCGCTTCAGGCGTCGGCCCCGATCTTCGTCGGGGATTCGATTTGTGGTATCGGAATCGCGGTGGGCATGGACAAACACGAAAACGAGACCCGAATGAAAGCCGCAACCTGGAACGTCAATTCGATCAAGGCACGCCTGCCCAATGTCCTGGAGTGGCTTGCCGGCTTCCAGCCCGATGTGGTGATGCTCCAGGAAACCAAGAGCGTCGACGAGAACTTTCCCAAAATGGAGCTTGAGGATCTCGGCTACAACGTCGCGATTCACGGGCAGAAGAGCTACAACGGCGTCGCGATTCTCTCGAAGCGCCCGATGGAGGACGTGACCTGCCGCCTGCCCGGCGATGAAGGGGACGAGCAGGCGCGGTATATCGAAGCCACCATCAACAATATCCGCTTTGCGTCGATCTATCTTCCCAACGGCAACCCGATCGGCACCGAGAAGTTCGACTACAAGCTGGCCTGGATGGACCGGCTGAAGCGCCGGGCCGCCGACCTGCTGGAACTGGAGCAGCCGGTCGTGCTGGCTGGTGACTATAACGTGGTACCCCAGGACGAGGACGTGCATGATCCGGAAGGCTGGGCCGAGGACGCCCTCTGTCAGATGGAATCGCGCCGGAGTTTCCGTGAGATCCTCAATCTCGGCTATGCCGACGCCTACCGGATTTTCAATTCGGCGCCGCACAAATACAGCTTCTGGGACTATCAGGGCGGCGCCTGGCACAAGGATCACGGCGTGCGGATCGACCACCTGCTGCTCTCGCCGCAAGCCGCGGACAGGCTGGTTGCCTCGGGCATCGACACCGCTCCGCGCGGCAAGCCGAAAGCCTCGGATCACACGCCGGTCTGGATCGAATTCAAGGAATAAAGGGCAACTTATTGCGGTTATTCGATCGGCTTGACCTGCCAATCGGTCGCGGCGGGATTCGCCGCTTCCAGAATGGCATTCGTTACTTGCTCTCCCATCAGCCGCTGAAATTCACGGACATAGATGAGCGAGCCGAACATCAGCAGCCGGCGGTGGCGCGCGCCGATATCCCGAATATCCACCCCATGGAATGAAATCGGCGAGTTCACGTAAGCCAGACAATGGTTCCGGCGGTAGGCCGAGACCACGACAGGATCGAGAAACGGCTCCGTCGCCTCGCGCTCCAAGGTCCAGTTGGTCGGAATGGCGAGCCCTCGGGATCGGTAAAGAATAGTACCGAGTTCCGGCTCCTCCACCTCGGAACCGCGGTCTGAAAAATAGACAAAGGCGTTGGTCAAGAGCCGGACGGAATCAACATGCGGGGCCAGACCATAAGTTCCGGTATAGCTCGCGAGTTGCAGCTGCGTGGGCAGGCAATCGACATTCCCGCCCACCTTCTTCGCCCAATCCGGTCCGATATAATGCGCGAATTTCTCACCGAACCCAGGGGAAAGACGTTGCTGAATCGCGATGTTCGCGACATGGGACAAACGCGTGACCTTGCGCCAGAAATCAAGATCTTCCGGCGGCAGAAACTTGTGATGGGAGTGAAAATTGAACTCGTAGCGGGTCAGGGAATTGGATCTGCGAAACAGGTCCAGGGCCGGCCAAAGTTCCATGATCTGATCATAGACGTCGTCCGGATACAGATCCGCGATCAAAAGATGCGCAAACGGATCGGTCGCCAGTGGCGTCGAGAGAACCGCCTCGCGGACATGCGCCGCAGCAGCCGCATCATCGAAAGGCATACCGTTTCTCCCCACCGAAGCAATTGTTCGGCGTTGTCCTATCCCGATCGCGATGACCGGAGCAAATCACCGCCATCGCCCATCGGAAATGATCCTGATCAAGTGGATCGGCGCTAGCCGGATATCCCAACCGCGGAACAGATGGTCAACCAGATTCGGTGGATCAGGACCGCATCATGCACGAACGGCAGCGCCAGCAGTCCTATCGCGATGAAAAACGCCAGGCCGACCCATTCCGCGCGGCTCAATCCCCGCAGTCCGGACGTTTCCCTCGGGCGTTTGCCGACCATGTTCCGCTCTCGAAACTCCGTCATGACGGGGTTTTGCCACGCGATTCCGGAATTGGCAATGGACCCGGCGGGAAACAGACGTTAGACCCCAGCGGTTAGCGGAACCACGGGAAAACCGGATGCAAACGCTGTCTTTTACCGATGCCTGGGCCGGTTACCGGCGTTGGGAACATCGCATGCCCGCCAAGCCGCCGCCCCGCGAAGCCGCGCGGGTGTCCGGGCTCGCCGAGATCCTGGACGGTTTCGACATCGTCATTCTGGACAATTTCGGGGTCCTAAGCCTCGGCGGCCCGGCGATACCAGAGGGCGCGGCCGCGCTGGCGGCAATCCGCGCGATGGGCAAACCACTCCGCATTCTCACCAATGACGGCGCCAAGGGGATCGACGCGATGCTCGCCGGCCATCGCGGCAGGGGCTACACCTTCAGCGCCGATGAGATCATCCCGGGCTATCGGCTGCTTCAAGATGCCTTGAAACGCTTCCCCCACCCTCGCCCCTGGGGTGTCATCGGATTGAATCCGTTGCCGGAACCGGAACTGACCGGCTCGATGATCCCGCTCATGAACGGCGGGGTCAGCCAGGTCGACGCGGTCGGCGGTGTCGTCATGCTCGACGCGGACCAATGGCGCGAACCGGACCAGAAACGCCTTTCAGAGGCGATGCGCGCCGAACCGAGGCCGCTCGTCGTCTGCAATCCCGACCTCACCGCGCCCTATCCCGACGCCCTGTCGGTGGAGCCCGGCTGGTCGGCGCACCAACTGGCCGATGCGGCGGGCCTTGAGCCGCTGTTTCTCGGCAAACCCTTCCCGGAAATCTACGATGTCGCGTTGCGTGGATTCGAGGCGGTGCCTAGGAACCGGATCATCGCGGTCGGCGACACCCCGCATACCGATGTGCTTGGCGCCCATGCCGCGGGCATAAAATCGCTGCTGGTGGAGACCGGCTTCACCCGCGGCCAGGACGCGCGCGCGCTCATGCGGGAGGCCGGCATCACCGCCGACTACATCGCGTCCACCGTCTGAGTATAGAGGCGGGTGACGCGGCGGCGGGTTTCACGTTACCCTCGGAACGGTTTAGAGCCGAAGCTAGGTGGAAAGAGCACCCGCATGACCATCCGCGCCAAGATTTCGATTCTCGCTTTCGCCTTGCTGGCGCTCCTGGCCGTGCTCGGCGGAATCGCGGTCGACGGGCTCTCGCGCATCCATGGCGAGTTGAAGAGCCTGCACCGCGACGTCCTGCCGCTTGATACGATGATCGAGAAGCTGGTGCGCCAGGAGATCCAGCGCGAAACCGCCCTCTATGCGGCCTTGCGCGAAAGTCTGAAAGCCGGCGCGCATGACAAAAGCTTCCTGGAACGCGAAGCCGAGCAAATGGTCACGCTTCTGACCGCCGAAGCCGACGCGGTGGACGAGCTGATCAAGGATGTCGCCGAGCACGGGCCCGGCGTCGAACATCCGGAAATCGCGACTCTGCTTGCTGCGCCGTCCGCCACGTTGGTGAAGCAGGCCCGGACCTTCACCGCCAGCGCGCGCACGCTTGCCAAGACATTCGGCGCCGGCGATGCGGCGGCGACGGACAAGGCGTTCTCCGATTTTGCCTGGCAGGTGGAAGGCTTTCGCCGGGCCCTGGACAGTCTCGGCGACACCATGCGCCAAACCGTGAACGACGCCGCCGCCCGCGCCGAGGAGCATGAAACGCGGGTCCAACGCCTGGTTCTGATCGCGGCGCTGATCGCCTTGGCGGTGGGCATCGTCGGCACCGTCATCATAAGCGGGCGGATCACCAGGCCGATACGGGATCTGGTCACCGCCGCCCGCCGGGTCGAGGGCGGCGCCCTGGACGTCGCGGTGGCGCCGCGCGGCTCCGACGAGATCGCCGGACTGGGCCGCACCTTCAACACCATGGTCGAGGGTCTGAGGACCAAGGAGCGGATCAAGGAAACCTTCGGCAAGTACATCGATCCACGCATCGTCGAGGATCTGATCGGCGAATCCAGCCTGCTCGATTCCAGCCGCCGGACCATGACCGTCTCGCTCGCCCGCTACGACGGCTTCGCCGAGTTTGCCGAAAACCGCCCTCCGGAAGAGATCGTCGAGCGGATCAATCTCTTCTACAGCGCCATGGCGCACGAGACCGCCGAGCGCAACGGCGTGGTGGACAAGATGGCCGGCGACCGGGTTCTGGCGTTTTTCGGCTCGCCCTTCACCCCGGAGGAGAACCAGGCCGATCTCGCGTGTCAGAGCGCGCTGGATCAGACCGGATGGCGTCCCGACGCGGAAGCCCGAGCCACCGGCCGCGGATCGCCATCGCCAGCGAGGAGAGCATCGTCGGCAATATGGGCTCCGAGCAGATCCGCTCGTTCACCATCATGGGCGACAACGTAGCCCTCGCCGAAGCGATGCTGTCGGTGGCGGGTGACTACGACGCGGCGATCCTGATCACCGGCGCCACCCGCACCAGGCTCGGCGAGACGATCGTGACCAGGCACCTCGACAATGTCCTGCTGCCGGGACGCGACGATCCCGTGGCCCTGCACGAGGTGCTGGGGCGCGCGGGAGAGGTGCCGCAAGCCGATCTCGATTTCGCGACGGCCTATAACCAAGCCCTCAACGCCTATCTGGCGCGCGATTTCGATCGCGCCCGCTCGATGTTCGAGACCTGCGCCGAACAGCGGCCCGATGATGCGGCGACCGGCATTCTGCTGCAGCGGATGGACATGATCGAAATGGATCCCCCCGAGGACGATTGGAGCGGCGCGTGGCGGCTTACGGCGTGAACAAGGCGGCGGCCAAGGTCGTCAACCGCCAGTTCTTCCCGGCGGGCCAGAACGTCTTCGTCGAGGGCGACCCGAGCGACCATGCGTTCTTCGTCCAGACCGGCGCGATTTTGTTGAGCGCCACGACGTCGACGGGCGTCGTTCCCCACAGCACGGTGCGTGAAAAGCAGGTCTTGGGCGAAATGGCCCTGGTGGAGGAACAACGCCGCGCGTTTACCGCAACGGCGATCGTGGACACCACTTGCATCATCATCATGCACCAGGAATTCAAGGCCAAGCTCGAGAATACCGACCCGATGGTCAAGGCGATGCTGCGCGTGCTGGCCCGCAATCTCAGCCAGATCGATTACACCCCGACCTGGGAGGCATTCAAACGCCGCGAAAAGCTTGATCTCGAGCGGCTCAAAAACAAGGATGCCGGCGCGCCAAAGGAGAATTGAGGGCCCAGCTCCCGAGTCGGCCACCGGCCCGTCATGTATCGGCAATCGCATCCG
>JAYOEU010000185.1:0-8521 GCA_038116915.1 Alphaproteobacteria bacterium | reverse complement strand
CGCCGAAACCGACGCCGCCAAGGCCAAGGCCAAGGTCACCGAAATGTGCGAAAAACTCCTCGCCAACACGGTGATCGAGAACTACCGGGTGGAGGTCGGTGGATAGGGCGACAGCGTTCCCGATTTTCACTCCAACGCTCCTGCATTCTCCACGACCGAGTCTGTCCAGATCCACCAATGGATAGCGAAGGCGCAGTCAGTTCATCTGGTCAGACGGGCGGGGATTGCGCAGCACGGTTCCGGTCCGACCAAGCAAATCGCCGAACGCGGAGCTCGCCAGATAAGCGAACTCCTTCTCACGACTCTCGTGAACCGGGTCCCGCATGAGAAGATCCTGATCAAGCCTGCCGGGATGGCACATGATCAACGGATGGTCTCCGGGCGCGGCGAACCATGCCTCGAACAGGCGGTCGACGGCATGCCCTCGGAACCGGTTGACGCCGTAAAGCCCTTGTTGGTTACGAGGCCTCGGGCGTCCGCCGCGCGCCGCAGGGGACCGGCTAACCAATTGATCAAGAGGGCGTTCCCGACAGCCTCCTTCATCCGCATGAGCACTCTTGCAGGGGCCGTCGGGACCCGCAACCAGGTGTTCTCGCGCGACAAGCGCGGGCCGAACAGGTCGAGGACCACGTCGCGGACTATCGGCAAAACATGCACATGGCGGTGACCGTCGATGAAAGCCGGCGGAAAACCGGTCGCCGCTTCGAAACGATCGAGCTGGTACAGAATCTCCGCTTCAACATCCCGCCGCCGCACCCTTCCGAGATGCGTCGAAGCCAACAAGGCCGGAAGCGAGCCCAATCGCCCGCCGCTGGCGAGCGAACAATCGGCCAAGAGCGTCGGCGCATCGGTCAACACAAGGTGAAGACCAATGTCGATGCGGTCACGAAGTTGGGTGAGCAAAGCGGCTTCGGCCGGCCATTTCGGCCAGATGGTCATGCAACTCGTCGCGGAGATACGCCCGGCCTCCGCCAGATCTCGGATCGCGGCGGACACGCCCGGCGCCAGGGCATAATCGTCCGCGCAGAGACAGACGGCGCGGCGCGTTACCATCGCACCCGAAAAAGTTGTTGTTGAGCGAACATCGCGTTCCATCATAAATGACCGCGAGCGTGTAAATCGCACCTGATCTCTTGCGTCAATACAATGAATTCTTCCGCGTTGGCCCGACACTTGACGTTGTCCGGTCGACCCTATGAATGAATCGCCGATGCCCGCGATGCTCTCTGTCGTCGTACCCGCCCACAACGAGGCAGGAAACATCAAACCGATGCTGGTGCGACTCGAAACCGTCTTGAACCATTGCGTCGACAGTTTCGAAGTGATCGTCGTCGACGATCGGAGCATCGACGGGACATTCGACGTGGTGGTCGGCATGCGCGCGGAACGCCCGTGGCTCAAGGCCACCCGGCTAAGCCGGAATTTCGGCAAGGAGATTGCTCTCGTCGCCGGCCTACGGGCCGCGAGAGGGGACGCCGTCGTGCAGATTGACGCGGGTCTTCAACATCCACCCGAACTGATCGCGGATTTTGTCGATGCCTGGCGCGATGGCGCACGCGTCGTCTATGGGGCGCGTGATCGAAGCCTTGAACCTCGATCGCTGCGCAACGCCTTCACGACCTGCTTCTATTGGTTTTTCGACCGCGTTGCCGAGGTGCGTCTGCTAAAAGGCGGTGGAGATTTCGCCCTGTTCGATCGGCAGGTCGTTGATGTCCTGATAGAACTTCCGGAGCGCAATCGGTTCGGCAAGGGCCTCTATGCCTGGGTCGGTTTCGAGCCGAAAGCCGTTCCCTACCGGGTAGATAAGCGGCGGGACGGCACCTCGCGGTGGAGCCCATTTCGCCTTGTTGGCCTCGCAACCGACGCGCTGATCTCGTTCAGCGTCATCCCTCTGCGGGTTTGGTCGCTTTTTGGAGCGATAATCTCTTTCTTCTCGATCGCCTACGGCAGCTGGATCGCCATTGAGACGGTGGTCTGGGGACGGGATGTTCCGGGTTATCCGTCCCTGATGGTCGGTATCGCCTTCCTGGGCGGGGTCCAATTGATCAGTCTCGGCGTGCTGGGAGAATACCTTGGGCAGGTATAACTGGAAGTGAAACGGCGGCCGCTCTACGTGATCGACCAAAGCGTCGGTATCGAGGAGGCTAAGGTTCGCGCCCCTCACCCATCCGTTACGACGCAATGACGCGTCAACGAGGGTATATCCTGTCGCTGGCGTTGTTGGCGCTTTTCGCCGGTCTGGCTTCGTCATCCTGGTGGCTGGATGGGCAGGTCGTGCCCTGGGATTCGAAAAATCAGTTCTTCCCGGCGCTTCGCTGGCTGGCGGCCCGAATTGACAGCGGCGGCAATCTCTTCTGGATGTCGGAGATCTTTTCCGGTCGCCCGAGCCTCGCCGATCCGCAATCAATGCTGCTATCGCCAGGCTTTCTGCTGCTCGCCGCTCTAGACGCCGAGCCGACAATGCTGGCCGCGGACCTTCTGATCATCGCCGAGTTGACGTTCGGCGGCATGGCGCTGATCGGTCTCGCCAGAATGCGGGGGCACGAACCCGCCGCCGGCCTGCTTGCCGCGCTGATCTTCGCCTTCGGCGGGTCGGCCATGGGGCGTCTCCAGCACGTTCTTCTGGTTCAGAGCTATGCCTTCATTCCTTTCGTGCTGCTGGCCGTCGAGGCCGCCATCCAGCGTCCATCCCTGTTGCGGGGAGCTTGTGCCGGTTTCGCCATCGGCCTGCTGGCGATCGGCCGCGACCATGTCGCCTTCATGGGACTGTTCGTCGTGGCCGGCGATGCCCTGTCGCGATGGCTCGGCCAACCGGCGAGATTGGATTGGCTGAGGCGTGCGGTTCCGGCGATGCTGGTCGCCTCGGCCGTATCGGCGGCGCTGGCCTTGCCGCCGGTTCTGGCGACACTCGGCTACGCAGCCGAAAGCAATAGGCCTGCCTTCGACGCGATCAACGGCGGAGCGGCCGCACTGCCGATGGCTGCCTTGCTGACCCGCCGGTGGCCGATTTCTTCGGTCAATTGTTTGACGGGCCGGCCTATTGGGGCCCCGGCAGCCAAGTCTGGGAGCCGGCATTGGGAGCCGATGCTTCGATAACGCAGCTCTATGCCGGCTGTGTGGCGGTGGTCGCGTTGCTTTGGCTAGGCATCGCCCGAGGAGGGCTAGTTAGCGCGGGATCGCGGTTCCCAGCCATCGTCCTGTTCGTCTCGCTAGTCTACGCGCTTGGCAACGGCACGCCGATATTCGGCATGCTGCATTCAACGGTTGCAGGCGTCGACCTGTTTCGCCGTCCGGCGGACGCGACCTTCATTCTCAACCTCGCGCTCTCGCTCGTGGTGCTGGCGACGACCGACCGATACGTGAAGAGTGGGCTTGCCGGGGCACCGGGACGATCGGACCTCGCCGGCGCGGCGCTTTTTGTCACACTTCTCGGCCTCGCAGTCGCGGCGGCGTGGAGCCATGGGCGCCTTAATCAGGCAATGGCGCCCATATCTCTCTCGCTCGTTATAACCATTGTGATCGTCGGCTTGCTACTGGCGGGACGGAACGGCGGTAAAAACCGGCGCCGGTGGATCCTCTGGGCTCTGGTCGCAGTCACCGCCTTGGATCTCGGCCATTTCACCGTTGGGACCTGGCTGAACGCCCAAGATCCAAAATACTACTCGGTGCTGGAACGTCCGGAGGATGACGATCTCGCGCGCGCGATCCGGGACCAAGCCCAGGGCATCGAGGCCAAGGAAGGTCCTATCCGGGTCGAAATGCTCGGTTTTGGCGGCGCCTGGCATAACCTCTCGATGGTCATCGGCGTCGAGAACACCCTTGGTTACAACCCGGCCCGAAACGGGAGTTACGTCCGCGCTACCGGCGCCAAACAGAACAGCAATGCCCCGCTCCGGAGCTTCGGCGCCCAGATGACCGGATATCGCAGCCCGCTGGCGGATCTTCTGGGCCTCAGGTTGATTGTCTTGCGCCGCCCGATGGAGGAAATCGATCCGGCCAGCGCCGCCGCCTTTCCGACGCCAACGCGGCTCAGCCGGGCGTGGATCTATGAGAACCCGAGAGCGGTGCCTCGGGCGGTCCTGATCGCCGAGGATCATGCCCTCCCCCTCGCCCCTGGACAGGCCAAAGGCTCCGAGGCGCTTCCGGATCTGGACTGGAGCAAACACGCGCTCATCGACGGCGCCCCGCCAACGGACACGCAATCACAAGAGCTGCCCGGTCTGCTCCGCATTGCCAGCTATCGAGCCGGCGACATGCGGCTCGAGCTTGAGGTCAAGCGGCCTTCCTGGCTCGTCATCCATGAGTTGCGACAACCCGGCTGGGAGGTCCGTGTTGACGGGAAGCCCCGCCCGCTCGTTCCGGCCAACGGCCTGTTCCAGGCCGTCAAGGTTTTCCCCGATGATGCCCGTGCCGAGAAGCGCTTCGGACCGCCTTGGTGGGTCATGTGGCCCGAATTCGGGGACGGAAAGTGACTTGGAAGGCGGAAATCCCACGGTTCCTGCGCTTCGCGTCGCTCGGCGCGATTGGAACCCTGGCGCACTGCGGTATTCTGGTCGGAGCGGTCGAGTTCCTGGGTTTTGACCCGGTCGCCGCCTCCGCCATCGGCTTCCTCGCCGGAGCGGGGGTCAATTACAGCCTTACTCGAGCCTTCGTTTTTGAAACCACCCAGCCGCACCACGTTGTTTTCACGAAATTCCTCCTGGTGGCCGTCAGCGGCGTGTTGATCACGGCCGCCGCGATGCACCTGCTCGTCGCGGTACTCGGCCTTAACTACCTCGCCAGTCAGGTGCTGGTGACCGGCGTCTTAGTGCTTTGGCACTATGGGCTCAACCGGATCTGGTCGTTTCGACGTTAAGGACCCGATCCCGCATGACCATGATGGGTTGGCAGGCCCGTTGACGCTACCACGCGCGTTTCCTTTCATGATAAAATTGCCACCCTGTTACAAGATGGCACCAAGTTGTTGAGGAGTTCGATCGATGAGACGTTTCGCAATTTCGCTTGCCGCCACCGCGATGAGCCTTGCGGTGGGAGCCGCGCATGCCGCGGATCTGCCCTGTAATACCGCGCGCGTGCTTGTCCCCTGGGCGCCGGGTGGGGAGACCGACATCCTCAACCGCCTGATCACCGACGCCGCGAACCGCCTCGGTGCCACGCCGCAGCTTCAGGTCGTCAATATCAAGGGACAGGGCGGCATGAAGGGCACGAAATCCGCCGTGAAGGCCAAGGCGGACGGATGCACCGTGTTTGCAACCTTTCAACATATCCTCGCCAGCAACCTGACTGGCCGGATGGACACCACGTACAAGGATTTCGAGCCGGTTGCGATGGTGGTTTCCACCGCCTCCATCATTGGCGCCGCGAAGGATGCGCCGTTTGACGACTACAAATCTATGCAGAGTTTTGCCAAGGCCAACCCCGGCAAGGTGCTCGCGGGCGGGACACTGGGCTCCACCAGCCATTTCTCGCTGTTGCAGGTGCAGGATGCGCTCGGCATCGACATGAAGATCGTCTCCTATGACGGCACGGCGGACCGCATCAAGGCGATGCTGTCGAGCACAATCCATATCGCCCAGGTGTCCGAGGCGACGGCGGCGAAGCATGTCGCCAGCGGCAAGCTGAAGGTGATCGCCATCAATGCCAGTGAACGCTCGAAGGTGTTGCCGGATCTCGCGACGGCGAAGGAACAGGGCTTCGATGTGGACATCACCACCGACCGCGGCTGGGTGCTGCCGAAAGGGGTAAGTCAGGAGGTCGTGGACCACTACGCCGCGATCCTTCAGCAGGTGGCCAATGACCCCGCGTTCCGGAAGTCGATCACCGACAAGGGGAGCTGGGTCCGCTTCATGCCGCCCGCCGAATACAAGAAATGGTGGGAAGACACCAACGAGCGGTGGACCGCGATCGCCAAACGCCTAGGCGTGCTGAAGTCCTGACCTGAACCAAGGCGGCGCCGGATGCCGAACTCTTCCGCGTAGCCCGCGCCGACATCGCGATCGGTTCCCGGCAAGGGCTGCGCGTCCCGGCACTCGGAACTCCTACCGGGGACATCGACTCCCATGAAGAAAGACGCGGTCATCGCCCTCGTGCTTATTGCCGTTGGTGCGCTTTTTTACTGGGAAACCTTCAATATCCCCCAATTGGACTACGCGAGCATTGGCTCGGAAGTGTGGCCGCGCGTCATCCTCGTGCCCCTGATCCTGCTGAGCGTTGTTTACCTCGTGCAGGCGCTGCGCGGGCATTATCGATCGGAGAGTTCTAGGCCCGCTGGCGGGCCGTTGGCCCTACTGTCGAGATACCGCAACCCCATCGCCTGTTTTGCGATTTTTTTCGTCTTCCTTCTGACCGTCGACTACCTTGGGATGTTGATAGGCGGCTCCGCGCTGGTCTTTGGTTTACTGACCGTGCTCGGTCACCGGACACCGAAATGGGTTGCCGTCCACGCCTTGGTCGCCGTTGGATCGGTGGGGACGGTTTGGGCCCTGTTTACATTCGGTTTGCGCGCGTATCTGCCGCAGGGCGAAATCCTGCAACTCTACTGACCTCCTATCCCTGGACCGCGGGAGATTCCGACTGTGTTGCTCGAGAACATCATCTCTGCCTCACACGCCGTGTTCGAATGGCACAACCTCATGCTCATGGCGATCGGCGTGCTGTTCGGGATCATCGCCGGCGCCATTCCCGGATTTACCGTGACCATGGCGGTGGTGCTGACGCTCCCTTTTACCTTCGGCATGCCCCCAGTTTCCGGACTGACGACAATGCTGGGTGTTTACGTTGGCGGCCTGTCGGGTGGTCTGCTGTCCGGGATGCTGATGGGCATTCCGGGGACACCCGCCAGCGTTGCCACCACCTTCGACGGATTTCCCGCCGTGCGCACGGGCAAGGCTGGTTTGGCGCTTGGCCTCGGCATCTGGTCGTCCTTCTTCGGCGGTCTGTTCGGTGCCGTGGTGTTGGCGACGATGGCGCCGGGGATTGCCTCGATTGGCCTCGAGTTCGGGCCCTGGGAGTTGTTCTCGCTGATTATCTTCGCTCTGACCATCACGGCGAGCCTCGCCGGTGACAGCCTGGTCAAGGGATTGATCGCGGGCAATCTCGGCCTCCTGTTCGCCGCGATGGGGGCCGAGGAGATAAACGCGGTCGACCGGCTGCACTTCAACATCGAGTCCATCGAAAGCGGATTCGCCTATCTGCCGGTGCTGATCGGCTTGTTCGCGTTCAGCCAGTTGCTGAGCGACGTGGAAGACCCGGAAATCGCGCGCTCGGCGCTCATGAAGGGCTCCGCGCGCACCGTGCGGATCGAGCATTGGAACGCGGTCAAGGCGATTGCCGCGCGCTGGGTAAACGTCTTGCGCTCGTCCTGCATCGGCGTCTTCGTCGGTGTCCTGCCCGCGGCCGGTTCATCAATCTCGAACATCCTGGCCTATGACCAGGCCAAGAAGGCGTCCCCTGACCCCGATAGTTTTGGCACCGGGAACCTGGACGGCATCATCGCGCCGGAAGCCGCGAACAATGCGACCGCCGGCGGCGCGCTCACCACCATGATGGCCCTCGGTATTCCGGGATCCCCGTTATGCGCCATCATGCTGGGCGCTCTCCTGGTCCACAATGTCGTGCCCAGCCCGCTGTTCATCTCCGAACAACCGGTGCTCGCCTACAGCATCTTCATCGCGTTCTTCTTCGCGCATTTCGTGATGATCGTCATGCAGGCCGTCGGATTGCAGGTGTTCGTCTACGTAACGCGTCTACCGATGTGCACGATGGCCTCCGTCATTCTGGTCTACTGCGCGATCGGGACCTTTGCCCTGAACAATAGCGAGTTCGACATGTGGACATTGTTCCTGTTCGGCTTGCTGGGCTACACCATGAAGAAATTCGGCTTTCCCCTGGCGCCGGTGATCCTTGGCGTGGTCCTGGGCGATCTGGCCGAGCTCAATCTGAACCGGGCATGGACCATTAGCCCCGAGGTGATGCCGTTCATCACCAAGCCGTGGTCCCTCTTTTTCCTGCTGCTGGCGGTGTTTTCGACCGCGTTTCCCTGGTACCAGAAATACCGGACCTCGCATCGCTGGACGCAGGGCTTCGTTCCCGCGATGTTGGCGGCATTGTCGGCGCCGATGTTCATGATGGACACCCCAGAACGCAGCGCCGTCGGCGCGATACTGTTGGCAATCGCGGTATGGTTGCTCTGGCGTGGCCACAAGCGCGGCTGGCGGCTCGCCACCAAGGGAGACGCTGCGGTTGTCGGCGAGAACCATCCGGCGTAGAAACACTCCGGCCTCAGGTCCAGTGCCTTTGGACTGGCACCTAAGCACTACGACGGAAATTGAGGAAAATAACTGTAAGCGTGACCCGCCCCCGCCCTCCTTCTCCCCCTAGCCCCCGTCCCGCCTTGGCTGTATAGTCCCCCCGGTCTGGCGGGCGCGCATACCGCGACATTGGCAACGTATCCTGAACCGCCCTCGTGGGGGCATTGGCGACCGGGCCGAGGCACACCTCGTCCGGCCACGATCATCGCTGA
>JAYOEU010000184.1:0-8524 GCA_038116915.1 Alphaproteobacteria bacterium | reverse complement strand
CCGTCCGCCGGTTCTGAATCCACAAGGCCAGCACGGTGACAGCCACGGTGATCACGATCAACACGGTCGAGGCCGCGTTGACCTCGGGCGTCACCGAGAACCGGACCATGGAATAGACCTTGACCGGGAAGGTCACCGTGTCCGGACCGGACGTGAAGAAGGTGATCACGAAGTCGTCCAGCGACAGGGTGAAGGCCAGCATGGCGCCGGCGACAAGGCCCGGCCGCATATGCGGGATAATGACATCGCGCGCGATCGCCCATTCACTGGCGCCGAGATCGCGCGCCGCCTCCTCGAGCTCTGGGTTGAAGCTGGCCATCCGAGCACGGGCCACGACGGCAACGAAGGGGAAGCTGAACGAGACATGGGCGATCGTGATCTGGCTCAGATTCAGCGGCCAGGGCAGTCCTGTCGGCCAGCCGACCCGGTAGAAGAACACCAGCATCGCAACACCCAGGCAGATTTCCGGGATCACGATCGGCAGGCTCACCGTTCCCTCGTAGAGCGGCTTCAGCGGAAACCGGAAACGCCACAGCAGATAGGCCGCGAGCCCGCCCAGCACGGTACTGATCACCGTGCTCAACACGGCGATGGTGATGGAGTTCATGAAGGCCTCGATCAGGCCCTCATTGGCCAGAGCCTTTTCGTAGTACTTGGTGGTAAAGCCGCGCCAGACGATGTTGCGCTTGCTGTCGTTGAAGGAGAAAGCGATCAGCGTGACGATCGGCGCATAGAGGAAGACGAAAGTCGCAAGGAGGGCAAGCCGCATCCATGTCTGGCGGGTGTATTCCAGCGGACCGGGCGGCGCCCTTCGTGGCCTTGCGCCGCTCATCCCGCCTCCAATCCGCCGCGCCGCTGAGATAGTACCGAACGGATCGCCAGCGCGCCGAAGGTCACGTACATCAAGAGAAAGGACAGCGCGGCGCCGAACGGCCAGTCATTGGCCTTCTTGAACTGCCGCTCCACCACATTGGCGATCATCTGGCTGTCGGTGCCGCCCAGCAGATCCGGGGTGAGGTAGGATCCCAGCGCCGGAATGAAGACGAGGATCGTGCCAGAAATGATGCCCGGCACCGCCAGCGGCACGACGATGGTGGCGAAAGCGCGGATCTGGCTGGCACCCAGATCCAGCGCCGCTTCGATCAGCGAGCGGTCGAGCCGGTCCAGCGCCGCGTAGAGCGGTAGAACCATGAACGGCAGGTGCACGTAGACCAGGCCGATGACCACAGCGGTGTTGTTGTAGAGCAGCGAGAGCGGCTCGAACGGCAGACCGAGGAGATCGGCCCCCCATTCAAGCGTGAAGTTCACGTAGCCCCTGGTCCGCAGGACCGCGATCAGGGCATAGGTGCGGATCAGCAGGTTGGTCCAGAACGGCAGGATCACCAGCAGGAGCAATACCGGCTTCCAGCGCGGCGGCGCAAAGACGATACCGAGCGCCACCGGCAACCCGACGATCAGGCAGACAAGCGTCGTGACTCCCGAAATCCAGAGGCTCTTGCCGAAAATGCCGAGATACAGCGGGTCAAGTGCCCGGACATAATTCGCCAGGGTCCAGGTGATCTCGACATCGATCAGCCCGCGTTTCTCACCGAAACTCAGGACCCAGACGAAGCCGAGCGGGAACAGGAAGAACGCCAGCAGCCAAACGCTCGGCGGGATCGAACAGATCCAGAATCCGAGCGGATGGCGCTTGAAGGCCTCCATCTGTCGACTCGGCGTCCTGGCGCTGGGCTACGCGGCCTGTATCCTCGTCCACGCCTCGTCATAGAGCTTGGACACTTCCGGACCGAGATACACCGCCGCCTCGCAGGCGTTCAGAGTTTCGTCGGACGGGAAGATCGCCGGGTTCTTGGTGTAGCTTTCCGGCATCAGCGCCTTGGCGGCGGCGTTCGGCGTCGCGTATTGGATCGCCTTGGCGATGCCGGCCCCGGCCTCGGCTCCGAGCACGAAATTAATGAACTTGTGCGCGTTCTCCGGATGCGGCGCGCCGTTCGGAATGACCAGCGTGTCCTGCCAGACGACGGACCCTTCCTTCGGCACCACATAGGAGAGGTCCTTGTCCTCGCCCATGACCTGCAGAATGTCGCCGTTCCACTCCATGGTGAGGTCCACCTCTCCCGAGAGCAGCAGGTCCTGCCCATTGTCCGGCGCGAAGACCTTGATGTTCGGCTTCTGCTTGATCAGCATGTCCTCGGCGGCCTTGATAAGCTTCGGGTCCGTGGTGTTCAGCGGATGCCCCATATACTTGAAGGCGACGCCAAGCACGTTGACCGCCTCGCTCAGGATCGCGACGCGGCCCTTGTAGCGGTCGGAGTCGAACAGCCATTTCCAGCTGTCCGGCACACCGTCGACCTTGGACTTGCGATAGCCGATTCCCATGGTGCCCCACATGTACGGCATGGAAAACTTGCGGCCCGGGTCGAAGGACGGGCTCTGGAAGGCCTTCTGGATGTTTTTCTTGTTGGGGATCATCGAATGATCCAGCGGCATCAGCATCTTCGCCGCGATCATCCGCTCGACATAGTCGTTGGTCGGCACCACCACGTCATAGCCGGGATTGCCTTCCTTCAGCTTGGCGAAAAGCTCGGCATTGTCGGCATAGAGATCCATCTTGACCTCGATGCCGGCGGCGGCCTTGAAATCGTCCAACGTGGTCTCGCCGATATAGGTGTCCCAGTTATAGAAATTGAGCTTCGCCTCCTCGGCCGACCGGCCTTCGCGGGGCAGTACAGAGATCCCGGCCGCCACCGCGCCGGTTCCGGCCAGGAATTTTCTGCGAGACAGTCGTCCATTCGGAAAAAGTGTCATGTCGAACCCCTTTCGGCCCCACGGTCATCGTGCCCCCGGCGCGTTACGCCGCCGCACGTTGAAACCCAAACTCAATCACCTCATGAAGGAAGTCAATGGCTCAAATTGGCGGTGGAAGCAATGCGGGCCACCCTCTGGCAATACGAGTATAAATTATTGAAAAAACTACATAAATAGACACGTTCTGGCATCTGAAAACCGACTCCTGTAAACCGGGATCGAACCGTCACCGATATTGGGGCCTCATGCCGTCTGACAATCCAACTCCACAGTTCAGACTCGCGGCGCCGGACGACCGCGCTGTGCTGGGACAGATGATCCGCGAGTACTATGTTCACGACCATCAGGAGATCGACGACATCATCATCGAGTCGGCATTGGACGCCGCCCTGGTACCGAACCAGCATATCCGCATCTGGATCATCGACGTGGAAGGCGAGGTTGCCGGCTATATCGCGCTCGCCATCGGTTTCACCATCGAGGCGGGCGGCCACGACGGGTTTCTCGACGAGTTGTATCTGCGCGAGCCGTATCGCGGCTCCGGCATCGGCCGCGAGGCGGTGAAGTTCGCGATCGACGCCTGTCCATCCCTCGGCATCCGGCGCCTCAGTCTTGAAGTCGAACGCCACAATCGAAGAGCCAGACGGCTTTACGAAGAAATCGGGTTTTTCACCCATGACCGGATACTGATGTCCCATTGGACGGACGGACGCGAGAGGACCTGATCTCCGCCGCCCGCGCTCGACTTCGTGGACACTTGCCGGAGCCCGCTCAAAACTGTGATATTGCCCGTGGAAAAGTCATTCGAGGTTGAAGCAATTAATGAAATAATATTTTCAGTTCATGTGGGACAAACCAGCCCCGGGCCTTCTGATTTATGATGAATATGAAGCATGGCTGGTCGCTCTTTCGGTCATGGTGGCGATTTTCACCTCGAGCGTTGCCCTGGAAACCGCCCGGCATATCCGAAAAGCCCGCTCCACCCTCGTCCGCCACACCTTGCTGCTGGTCGGCTCCTTTGCCCTCGGCGGCGGGGTCTGGGCCATGCATTTCATCGGCATGGTCGCCTTCAAGGTCTGCGGAGCGTCGGGTTATGACATCCCGATAACGCTGTTTTCCATGCTGCCGAGCGTGTTCGCGAGCCTCGTCGCCCTGCGGCTTCTGAGCGCCGATACAATCGACACCAAAAGGATGCTGGTCGGCGGCCTGCTGATCGGTCTCGGGATCGGCACCATGCACTACAGCGGCATGGCCGCCATGCGGATCAGCTCGCAGCTCAATTATGACCCGCTGACTTTCGGTCTCTCGATCATCGTCGCCGTCGCGCTTTCGGTGCTCGGCGTCTGGACCCGGTTCGGATTGGTCCGCTATGTGCCGGATCTTTCCAACGCCATGACCGTCGTCGCCAGCGGCTGCGTTCTCGGCGCGGCGATTTCGGGCATGCACTATGTCGGCATGGCGGCCGCGATATTCGTCGGCGACCCGAATATCTGCCAAGCCTTCGGCGTATCCCATTCGGCCTTCCTCGCCATCGCGATCGCGGCGGTGACGGTGTTTATCGCGGCAAGCTCGCTGGGGCTGAATCTGACCCTCAGACAACGCGACTACAGCAGCCATTTGCAGCGGGAACGCCAGCGCCAGAACGCGATCATCAACACCGTCGTCGACGGGATGATAATGATCGACGAGAAGGGAACGATTCTCGAATTCAATCCGGCTTGCGAAACGATGTTCGGCTACAAGCGCCTGGAGGCGGTCGGCCGGAACATCTCAATGCTGATGCCCGATCCGTATCAGGGCGAACACGACGGTTATCTGAGCCGGTATCTGGTGACCGGCGAGCGCAAGATCATCGGCAGCATCGGCCGCGAAGTCCTGGGATTGAGGCGAAACGGCATTCAATTCCCCCTCGAAATTTCGGTCAGCGAACTGATCGACGGCACGGCGCGGATCTATGTCGGCGTGCTACGCGACATCACCGAACGCAAGCAGATGGAGAAGGAACTCCACGACGCGATCGAGGTCGCGGAAACCGCGGCCGAAGTGAAATCCGCCTTCCTGACCAACATGAGTCATGAAATCCGCACGCCGATGAACGCCATCATCGGCTATGTCGAGATCGCGCTGTCGCTCGAATTGGCCGAGGAACAGCGGCGCAATCTAACGATTGTTCACCGGTCCGCCCGCTCGCTGCTGCGGCTGCTGAACGATATCCTGGATACCGCGAAACTGGACCAGCGCGCGGTTCAGCTCGAAATCGAACCGTTCAATCTCAACGTCTTCCTCGACGAAGTGTTCTCGATTTTCCGGTCCAGCGCGAAATCCAAGGATCTCGGCTGGCATATCAATGTCGACCAGGATATCGCTCCCTGTTATCTCGGCGATGTCACGCGTATCCGCTAGGTCGTCATCAATCTGGTCGGCAATGCGATCAAGTTCACCTCTAACGGGAAGGTCGACCTCAACGTCTCGCGCAACAACGACGTTCTGACTTTCGAGGTAGTCGATACCGGCATCGGTATTTCGCGAGAGAAGCTGGAGGATATTTTCACCCCCTTCGCGCAAAGTGACGCCTCGATCACGCGGCGCTTCGGGGGAACCGGTCTCGGCGTTTCGATCGCCAAGCAACTCGTCGAGTTGATGGGCGGCACGATCGGCGTCGATACCGAGCTCGGAAAAGGAAGCGTCTTCAGATTCACGCTCCCGCTTCCCGAGACCGAATGTCCCTCGGTTCCCGAGCATGAATTCGAGGACACGCACGAACCGAAGCGCGAGCACAAGGATCTCCGTATCCTCCTGGCCGAGGATGTCGAAACCAATGCCGATCTCCTGAAACGGTGGATAAACCGCCGCGGGCACGAAGTCGTCTGGGTGGAGGACGGTGCCCAGGCGATCGAGGCGGTTAAGAACGACACCTTCGATCTGGTGCTGATGGATGTGCAGATGCCGGAAGTCGACGGCGTGACCGCGACACGCCGCATCCGGACCTGGGAGGCCGAAACCGGCAACGCCCCCATACCGATCATCGCGCTGACAGCCGGCGCCTTTCAGGAGGACAGGGACGCCGCGGAAGCTGCCGGCATGAACGGCTTTGTGACGAAACCGATCGACGTACAGTTCCTTTTTGCCGAGATCGACAAGGTTCTGGGAGAACGGGCCGCCAAGCGCCAGGCAAAACCCGGCGACGCCGGGATATTCGGCGACGGGGTGAGGGTTTTCGGAGTCGATATCAGCGCCGGGCTCGCCCGATGGGGAGATGAGGACGCGTACCGGGACAATTTGATCGGTTTCGTGACCAGTTACCGCGACGCCTATCTGACGATCAGAACCTCGCTCGACTCGGGCGACACCGCGGCCGCTCTCCACCTGATCCACGAGATCAGAGGGGTTGCCGCAAACCTCGCCCTGATCCGGGTCACCCGCGTGGCCACCGAGTTGGAAAAGCAATTGCGCGGCGGTGATGATCATGTCGACACATTGTCGGAGTTTTTCACCGCTTTCCGGAGCGTGATCAATGCCATTCAAGGCTTCGAGCGAGAGTTGAAAACCCGCACGTCGACACAGGACGAGCGATGAAGCGCGCGCCCGCCCCTTCACAGCAGCCGACAAGTGGGCTTTTCCCGAAGCTCTTGGCGATGTTCATGCTTCTCGTTTGCGTCTTGCTTGCGTCACCGGGACAGGGACGGGCGGCGGCGGACGCCGAGCGGGTCCGAATTCTAATCGTCCATGCCTACAGCCAGGAATATGCCTGGACCGCCGGCCAGCACCGGGGATTTGTTGACGCCCTGAACGCGGGTGTCACGGAAACGCCGCATATCGATGCCGAGTATCTCAACACCAAGGAGCGCACCCTCGATCCCGCCTACGCCGAGGCCTACGCCGCGCTGATGGCCCGGAAATATGAGAAACGCGCGCCAACCGCGATCTACGTCACCGACGACAACGGCTATCGCTTCGCGATCGGGTATCTGCGTCCGCGGTTTCCGAGGGCGCCGATATTCTTTTCCGGCGTGAACGACTTCAACGTTCTGAAAACCATGGACCGCACTTTCACGACCGGCGTATTCGAGCGCCAGGATATCGTCCGCAATCTGGACCTGCTGGTGCAACTCGTGCCCCGCGCAAAGAAGATTGCCGTAATCGGCGATGGCTCTTCAACCTTCACGGCGATCCAGAAGGAGATCGAACGCGATATTGCGGGGACAAAACGTTCGATCCCCATCGACATCGTATCGGCGGACAGCCTCGATAGTTTTGTGTCGCTGTTCACCAAACAACCGGACGAACCGATCGTGCTGACCACGATCGGCGGCATCAAGGACCGGAACGGCCATGTGCTGGCGCCTCGGGAGACCGTATCGGGGATCAGACAGGTCAGCCGCGGCCCGATCATCACGATGGAAGGCGGTTATATGGTGTCCGGCGTCCAGGGTGGCTATGTCACCAGCGCCGAGAGGCAGGGAGAGGCGGCCGCGAAACTTGTTCTCGACTGGCTCAAGGGCGCGAAATTCCCGAATATAGAACCGGTCACGGATAGCCCGAACGAGTTCGTGTTCAACGGCACCGAGATGGAAAACAGTGGTTTGCAAAACCAGTCGATATCCAAGGCCAGGCGCGGATCATTCAACCGGTTCCGGATTTTCTCGAGAAAAACCAGGGGGTGTTTCTGAGCGTTCTGGTCCTGATAAGCGGGTTGCTGCTGTTCGCAACCTTCCTTCTGGTCATCAACATGGGCGAGCGGATCGAATAGCCCTCGCGCCCGCTCGGTTCACCAAAGGGGGTTGACGGACGCGGTCCGGGATTGAGACGGTGACCGGGCCGTCTCTCTCCGCCATTCGAGGAGCCCGCCATGCCTGCCATGCCCGCAAGCCGCGATGCCGACCTTGCCGCCCTTCTCGATGCCCACCAGGCCTTGTCCGACGCCCTACCCGCAAGCTCCCTGGTAAAGCCGTTCTTCGAGCGTTGCCACGAGGCCCTGCGCGCATCCGGACGAACCCGCGCCGATCACCAACCCCAAACCCTGCCCGTCTGCAAGCAAATCCCGGCGGCTCTTGACGTTACCGCCGGCGCGTCGCCGGGCCTCGCCCGGCTTGCCGACGCCTTCGCCCGCCTTGCGCCGCGTCTGAAATGGCAGCCCACGGACCGGGCCCAGCCCGAGGACCCGCGTTTCCCGGACAACCACGCCAACGCCACCCTGATCGGCCATGACGGGATCGAGTATCATGACGCCGTTCGGCTCGGCGTCAGCCTGATTGCTCCCGGTGTCACCTACCCGCGTCACAATCATCCGCCCGAGGAGGGCTATCTGGTGATGAGCGGTGGTGATTGGCGGCAGAACGACGCCGAATGGTTTCGCCGCGAGCCGGGCGAAACGGTGCACAATGTCCCCAACATCTGGCATGCCATGCGCGCCGGTGAGGAGGCTCCGCTGCTCGCGCTGTGGATGCTGTGGATGAAGGATTGACAGCGGACCGAAAGTGGCGCTGATCTTCCGATCGACGTCCACCTGTATGCATTGACCCGATGAAGGTCGCCGTTCTGACTCCGTTTTGCAGTGAACCCGCGCAATGGCTGGAAACAGCGGCCGCGTCCGTGAGGCGGCAGATCCGGATCCCGCAGATCTCGGAAATTCGGCACCTGATGATCTTTGACGGCGCCGACGCGGACATCCCCGCATGGGAAAAGGCCGGCGAGCATGTCATCGCAGTCGGCTATC
>JAYOEU010000183.1:0-8530 GCA_038116915.1 Alphaproteobacteria bacterium | reverse complement strand
CGGGAAGCCGAGAGATGGAAAATACGATCTACATAGGCCTGTCGCGACAAACCGCGCTGCGCCGTGAAATGGCCCTGGTGGCGAACAATATCGCCAATATCAACACAACCGCTTTCAAACGCGAGCTGGGCGTCTATGCCACCTCGCAGGTCGAGAACGGCTTTTCCAGCAAGTTGGACTACGTGATCGACCACGGAACGGCCGTCAGCTTGGAGCCGGGCTCGCTCACCAATACCGGCAATGATCTGGACATCGCGATCAACGGCCCGGGTTTCTTCGCCGTCGACGATGGCGCGGGTACCAAATGGACCCGCAACGGCGCGTTGTCGCTCAGCCCGGACAATCAGCTGATCACCCGCGAGGGGCATGCCGTCGTCGATGAAGACGGTCAGCCGATCGTCATCCCCCTGGAGGGCGGCAAGATCGAAATCGGCCGGGACGGCAGCGTGTCCGCCGGCGCGGAAATCATCGCCAAGATCAAGGTCGGCGAGTTCAAGTTCCTGCACCTGCTGCAGAAAAACGGCGACAGCCTGTTCGAAACGACCGAACAGCCGCAGGATCCGACATCCTCGACAATCCTGCAGGGCTCCTTGGAGCGCGCCAACGTCACCCCGGTCAAGGAACTGGTCCGGATGATCGACATCCAGCGCTCCTATGAGGAGGTAAAGGGCTTCCTCGACCGTGAAGCCGAACGCCAACAAACCGTCGTACGCCGCCTCGGCCGCAATACGCCGGCCGCGTGATCGACCGGATTAGGAAAGGACATTCGCCATGCAAGCCTTGAACATCGGCGCGACCGGAATGTTGGCCCAACAGACCAACGTCGAAGTCATCTCCAACAACATCGCGAACATGAACACCACGGCCTTCAAACGCCACCGGGCGGAGTTTCAGGACCTGCTCTACCAGGATTTGCGCCGGGTCGGCAGCAACTCGTCCGACGCGGGCACCATCGTGCCTTCGGGCATCCAGCTCGGCGTCGGTGTTCGCGTCGCCTCAACCTACCGGGTGAGCGAGCAAGGCTCTCTCATTCTGACCGACAACCCGCTCGATCTGGCGATCCGCGGCAAGGGGTTCTTCCAGATCCAGTTGCCCAACGGCGAGACCGCCTACACACGCGACGGATCCTTCCAGGTCAACGCCGCCGGAACCATCGTCAATGCCGACGGTTTCACGGTACTCCCGGGGATCACCGTCGATCAGGCCGCGGTCGGCGTGACGATCAACCAGTCGGGCCAGGTGCTGGTGAAACTGGACGGACAGGTAACCGAACAGGTCGCCGGCCAGCTTCAGCTCGCCACCTTCCAGAACGAAGCCGGTCTTGAGCATCTCGGCAGCAACCTCCTGGCCACGACCGAAGCGTCGGGCGCCGCGGTCACGGGCAATCCCGGAACCGCCGGCTTCGGCAGTCTTTTCCAGGGTTTCATTGAATCCTCGAACGTCGACCCGGTGCATGAAATCACCGACCTCATCACTGCCCAGCGCGGTTATGAGTTGAACTCCAAGGTCATCGAAACGGCCGACCAGATGATGGCCTCCGTCAACAACATCCGCTGATGAGCAGATCAAGGCGTCGATGTAAAAAAGGAGACGGATGATGAAAACCCTGAAGCAACACCTCACCGGCCTCGGCGTGGCCATCCTGGTCATCCAGGGCGCGGCAATGGGTTCGACCACGGCGACTGCCGGCGAATTCGTCCAACTGAACGGAACGGTTACCGTGTCGGGTGGGCAAATCTTGCTCGGCGACCTGTTCAGCGGCCTTACCGAAAACGCGAATGCGGTCGTCGGACAGGCGCCCGCGCCGGGTGACGCCTTCAATATCGGCGCCAGGGAGTTGCGGCGCATCGCCGATCTACACAAGATCGACTGGTCGCCCCGCAACGGTCAGCAAGTGACCCGTGTGCATCGGCTGGCGCGGACAATTCCGCTCACCACGGTGCGCCAGGCGTTGACCGATGCCCTGGCGAACGGTCATCTCGAAGGCGCGGTCGAGATCGAATTCGCGAACCGGCGGCTCAATATCATGGTGGCGACGGACCAGGACCAGACCGTTCGGGTTCACGATATGAACTACGACAGCCGGACCCAGCAATTCAGCGCCTGGATCTCGGCGCCGGCGTCCGATGACAATGCGCCACGCACCGCAGTCAAGGGCCGGGTCTACGAGCTTATCGCCCTGCCGGTTCCGGAGCACCACGTGCATCCCGGGGAGACGATCCGCGAACGCGATATCGGCTGGCGCAACGTGCGGGTCGATCAGGCGACCTACAACACCATCAACACGCTCGACGAGCTGGTGGGACAATCCGCCCGTCGCCCGCTGATCGCCGGCCGGCTGATCAAGCGCACCGACGTGATGGCGCGCCAATTGGTCGCCAAGGGTGATTTCGTCACCGTGCACTTCCAAAGCAAGTCGATGAGCCTCACCTATCGCGGTCTGGCGATGGAAAGCGGCGCGAGGAACGACGTTATCCGGATCCAGAACCCGCGCAGCAAGAAAGTGATCGAAGGCAAGATCATCGGCCCCAACGTCGCCACCATTCAACTGCCGAAACTGGCTGCCTTGAACTGAGACAGACACCCCGGCAACGGAACATCGAGTCCTTGGTTCCAACCTCGGCTCTAGAATAGAGGAACCCCGAAAATGACCAGAACCGTCAAGAAAACCGCCCTGCACCTGACCTTGGTCCTGAGCTCGGCTCTCGCGCTCGGCGCGTGCAACACCCTGGACCGCCTGGCGCGGATCGGAGAAGCGCCGGAACTGACGACCATCGCCAATCCCAACCAGGCGCCCGGATACCGTCCGGTCTCGATGCCGATGCCGCAGCCGGTCAGGGTGACCAGGCAACCCAATTCACTCTGGCAGGAAGGCTCCCGCGCCTTCTTCAAGGACCAGCGGGCCAGCGATGTCGGCGACATCATCACCGTCGTGGTCGCCCTGGCGGACGAAGCACAGCTCGATGTCCGCACCCGGCACGATCGCACCAAGACCGACGATTTCGACGTGACCGGCCTGTTCGGGGTCCAAAGCCTGCTGTCGAAGGCCTTGCCGGGAGCGCCGGACGGCAGCAATCTGGTCAATCTGAACAGCACCATGTCCAATGACGGACGGGGCCGCGTCGACCGCACGGAAACCGTCAATCTCCGGGTTGCCGCGGTCATCAATCAGAAGCTTCCGAACGGTAACCTGGTGGTCTTCGGCCGTCAGGAAATCCGCGTGAACTTCGAGGTGCGTGAAGTGGTCGTCGGCGGCATCATCCGGCCGGAGGATATCGCGACCACCAATACGATCAGCTATGACCAGATGGCCGAGGCCCGGATCGCCTATGGCGGGCGTGGTCAGCTCAATGATCTGCAGCAGATGCGCTACGGCGCCCAGGTTCTGGAAGTGCTGATGCCCTTCTGATCGAACGACAAGACCAAAACAAGCAGGCCGCCCCGAGGGGCGGCCTGTGGTTTTTCAGGGTCTCGCGGAACGGTCAGTCGTCCCGGTGGGTTTTCTCCAGCCTCTCATGACGCTCCTGGGCCTCCAGGCTCAGGGTCGCGATCGGCCGGGCGATCAGGCGCCGCAATCCGATGGGCTCGTCGGTTTCCTCGCAATACCCGTAACTGCCGTCCCTGATCCGCTCCAGCGCCTCATCGATCTTGTTGATCAATTTGCGCTCGCGATCACGGGTCCGCAATTCCAGCTGGTGGTCGGTCTCAAGCGCCGCCCGATCCGCCATATCCGGCTGCTGCAGGTTTCCTTGGGTCAGATGATTCAGAGTCTCGCTTGCGTCGCGGACGAGATCCGCCTTCCAATCCAGCAGTTTCTGGCGAAAGAAGGCCAGCTGCCTGGGGTTCATGAACTCCTCGTCCTCCGAGGGTTCGTAATCCGGCGAAAGCGTCGTCTGCATTCCACTCCTCCAAACAACCACGCCACCCCCTCGCCCTTGGCGGGGCTTCGAAAGCGAGCGGAGTATATGGATCGGTCCGGTGTGCCGCAACACCCTGATTAACGGTTTTCACATTCTGAAGGAGATGCTAACGCACTAATAAATTTGTGATTTTATCGTTAGGTTGCGTCATATTTCGCAAGTTCAACCCTTGCACGAAGCTCAATATCGTCGAGAACCTCGCCAAGAGCGGGATCGACAAAGCTCTCTCGGGATTCCCGTGCGACGCGCGCCAGATCCTGAAGCTGCGATCTCGGGATCGCTCCCAGCAGCAGACCGGTCCGAATTTCCTCCAGCCTTTCGAGCATGAGTTCGGCCCGTTGGCGCGCCTTGGCATTGCCGCCTCCGTCCTCACCGCCCACTTCTTGAAGCGCAAGCAGGGAATCGACCGGTTTCGCCGACACGGGCCCCGCGACAGCCTCGGCTTCCGAAGACGTGCTCAACAGCCGCGCGAAATCGCCACTCGCTCCTTTGGAACTTCCGGAACGCTTGACGTTGGAAACGCCTGCTCGCCTGGTCGGATCAACTTTCATTCGGCACCGTTTCGGCAACAATCACCATTTCCTTATATCATGAACGCCCCGGCAGGATAACGGTTTCCGCCATCCCGGAGCTTGAAACGGCCGCCATTACCCGGCAATTTTTGCCTATTCAGGCCTGCGGCACACAATTTGCTGATCTAAATCCGGGAATAGGTCCGCGGCGGAGCCCGAGCAGAAAATCGAATCTGGCACGGAATTCGCATATCCTTCCTCGAACCATTCGTTTCGCGAACCGGAACGATCGATTGAACGGATTGATGTCATGGCTGATCTGACGAACAAAACCCGCCGGCTGGCCCGCAAAATGCTCCAATCCGCGCTGATCCTGGGATTTTCGGTCCTCTGCGGCCTGTCGGCGGCAAATGCTCAGACCCGCATCAAGGATATCGTCGATTTCGAAGGTGTGCGCGAGAACATGCTGATCGGCTACGGCCTCGTCGTCGGCCTGAACGGCACCGGCGATACCCTCACGACATCGATTTTCACGCGGGAAAGTCTGGTCGGCATGTTGGAACGCCTCGGCGTCAATGCCCGGTCGGACGCCCTGCGCACCGATAACGTCGCCGCGGTCATGGTGACCGCCACGTTGCCGCCCTTCTCCCAGCAGGGAACGCGAATCGACGTTTCAATCAGCGCCATCGGCGACGCCGAGAGCCTTCTGGGCGGCACGCTTCTGGTCACCCCCCTGGTCGGCGCCGACGGCGAGGTCTATGCGGTGGCCCAGGGGCCGATCGCGGTCGGCGGCTTCTCCGCCACCGGCGATGGCGCTTCGATTAGCCGCGGCGTGCCGACCAACGGGCGGATCGCGAGCGGCGCCATCATCGAGCGCGAGATCGGCTTCAATCTTCAGGGCATGAACTCGGTCAAGATCTCCTTGCGCAATCCCGATTTCACGACCGCGCGCCGGATCGCGCAAGCCATCAACGCCTTCATCGGCGGTCCGATTGCTCAGCCGCGCGACC
This sequence comes from Alphaproteobacteria bacterium, assembly GCA_038116915.1. Classification (GTDB taxonomy): domain Bacteria; phylum Pseudomonadota; class Alphaproteobacteria; order Thalassobaculales; family Thalassobaculaceae; genus JADHLJ01. The sequence goes on along the minus strand of JAYOEU010000183.1, from coordinate 3,088 downwards.
CTTCCACCGTGCAGATGATCGTTCCGGATCCCTATCGCGGACGCACGGTTGCGCTGATCACCGACATCGAACAGCTCCGGGTAACGCCAGACATGTCCGCGAAGGTGGTCGTGGACGAGCAGACCGGCATTATCGTCATGGGCGAGAACGTCCGGATCAGCACCGTCGCGATCGCGCAGGGCAATCTGACCATCCGGATCACCGAAACGCCCCAGGTCTCGCAGCCGCAGCCCTTCGCGCAAACCGGCGAGACGGTGACCGTGCCGCGTACTCAGATCGAAATCGACGATGACAAGGACAAGCGGCTGACCATCGTGCCGCACGGCGTGACCCTGCAGGAGCTGGTCGACGGACTGAACGCGCTCGGCATCGGTCCCCGCGACATGATCTCCATTCTTCAGGCCATCAAGGCAGCCGGCGCGCTGCAGGCCGAAATCGAACTGCTCTAAGGAGGCCCGGTCATGGATACGGGATTGTCGATTGACCTTCAAAGCGCCGCCCGCGACGCCTTCGCTCAGCGGCCCGACGTCAGGAATGCCAAGGAAGCCTATAGCAAGAACCGCCAGAACGTTCGCGAGGTGGCCGAACAATTCGAGGCCATGTTCCTCTCACAGATGTTCGGCCACATGTTCAAGGGCGTCAAGACCGACGGCCTGATGGGCGGCGGCAATGGCGAGGCCATCTTCCGCGACATGCTGGTGCAGGAATACGGCAACCAGGTCTCCAAGGCCGGCGGGATCGGCCTTTCCGCTTCGATCGAGCGGCAACTATTGGCTCTTCAGGAGGGCAAGTGACATGGACGCGAAACAGATTGTCATCACGTTCGCCGAAAGCATGACGGGATTGATGGAGATCCTGATCAAGGAAAACGAAGCGATCAAGGCGCACAAATACTCCGATATTGGCCCGCTTCAGTCACGAAAAGTGCAGCTCGCCAAAGGTTTTGACGAGGCTCAGCGCCAGATCGAGGCCAACCTGGAGATCCTTGACGTATTGGACCAAGAGGAGCGATCGGATTTGCGGAAGCTCTACAAGAGGTTTCGGGATACCCTGGCGACCAACATGCTGTCCTTGCGGGGCGCACACGACGCGACGGACCGGATCATCAAGCTCATCATTGACGCGGTGAAAGAACAGCGCGGCGTGAAAACCGCTCCGGCGGCGTTCTGCCGACGCGGCAACGGATATGCCGCCTATTCAACCCCGCAAACCGCGTCCATCGCGTTCAGCGCCGACAGTTAGCGCAACCCCTCCGCGCCACCACTAACCGGCGACGACATCCACCCGGGCATCATCAGGGGCAAGTTCCCGCAGCCGGGTTTTCGACGAGGCGACCGCCTCGTTATCTCCGATCCGTTGGAAGGTTTCCAGAAGGGAAAGTTCCACATCGGCGGACTTCGAATCTATGGCCCGGGCCTTGCCCGCGGCCTCGACGGCGGCGTCGCGCTTTCCCTCGCCCGCCAGCATGACCGAATACAGAGCCCACAAGCTGGCGTCCTCCGAAGACGCATCCAGCGCGCGCTTGAATTCCAGGTCCGCCTCCTCCCGGCGCCCCTGGCGCGCCAACACGTCCCCCAACTTGCCGCGGCAAGTCGGGTTTTCCGGAGACATGTCGAGCGCCGCCCTGAAGCAGCGCTCCGCCATCGGGAAATCCTCCAGATCGACGAGCACCGATCCGAGCTGGTTCATCGCTTCCAGATTGTGCGGATCCGCCTGAAGCGACTGCTCCAAGTAGTCAATCGCAGCTTCAAAATCGCCGGTTTCCCACGCCAGGGTCCCGCGCCAGCTGAGGAACAGGCTGTTGCCGGCATCCAAGGCCAAGGCGTCATCCAACCGGTCGACCGCGTCCAGCCGTCTTCCCAGTCCCCGAAGACCGAGGGCGAGAAAAAACAGCGGCTCGGCATATTCCGGATCATTCGCCGCGGCGGTCTCAAAAGTATCCGACGCTTCCCCCAATTCTCCCTGCTGAAGCTGCAGAATGCCAACATGCGTCAGAAAGCGCGCGTTTTCCGGTTCAATCTCAAGGGCGGAATCGTAGAAGTCCCGCGCGGCTTCCATTTCGCCGCACTGCATGCAAAGAACACCCGCCAAATCAAGGGCCTGAGCGTGCCGTGGATCGAGTTCAAGGATCTTAAGATACGCATCGCGGGCCTGCTCAACCTCGCCGACCTCATGATGATTCAATCCGGCAACCAAAAGCTCATGGACGGTCTCTGCTATGTCATCACTCATCGCACCCCTGCCCCGCGACAATTCACAGGATGAAAGCGATATCGCTACCTACCACATATCGTGCTGATTCATAAATGGTTTCCGATTTTCGCGCGCTTCAAAGGCCAGAATATTCCGTTCAATGCCGCGTGCATCGGGATCGATGGCGCCAAAACAAGAACACCCACGTGAAGCATCGCCTCACATGGCCGAATTCAATACAGGTATACTAACGAGTCGCTCAGACCAAGAAATTAACGCTTTGTCCACTGGGCGCCAAAGCCGGCGACACCCCGCTCGACGTTCCACCGATGGCCGGTGCCCCGTTCGAAACCTCCATACCGCCGACGACACCGACCGTGTCCGTTTCAGCCTCGGAAGATCCGGCCCCCACGACCGCATCCGGAATCTCGATCGTCCGCACTTCCGGATTGCTCCGCAAACGCTCAATGGCACTTTGACTCGGGAATTGCCGCTGCACTTCTCCGGATTCCGAATCACGGACCTGGAAAATCAACGCTAGCGCCTGATTGTCGAACTGCAAAAGCGGGCTTACGAAAAACCCTTCGACGATCGGCTTTACCGGTGTCGCCTGAGCTTGTTCCCGAGTCACTTCCGGCTCGGGTTCCGCACTTCTCGAAGCGAACACCAGAGGCAGTGTATTCACCCCCACCAGGTTCGGCTGTAGTTCCATCCCACCCTCCATTCTGAAGCGTTGGCGTCTGAAAACAGGACTCCGTTGTCCGAACATAATAACTCACGTCAAAAAAGTCCATACTTTAAGTCCATGAAATTCTTGACGCCGCGAATCCCCGAAATTGTCCGGCGTCCCGGAATTCGGCGGAATTATGCGGGATACAGGGCGCATCCGGAAAGG
>JAYOEU010000182.1:0-8530 GCA_038116915.1 Alphaproteobacteria bacterium | reverse complement strand
GCGCAGGCCAGGGGCCACGCCTGAAGAGTTGGCAAGCGACGGGTGGGGAGCACAGTCAAAAATGGTCGGCCTTGACCGCCTATCCGTCACAAGGCCGGCTTACCGTTTCCGATCGCCCCGCCCCTACCCAGCCAATTCCGGCTCCAGGGCATCGAAGAGCCTGTCGACGTCGGCAAGGTCATTGAAAAGATAGGGACTGACCCTGATCGCGCCGCCGCGCAGGCTGACATGGATTCCGGCGGCTCTCAAACGGTCCAATAGCCCGTCGGGGAGTGGCTTTTTCGGCCAAAGCCCGATGAAGTGACCGACCCTTTGGTCGGACGGCGGCACGCCGAGCCCGATCGCCTCGGCGCGCTCGGCGATCCGGTTGGTCAGAACACGCAGGCTCGCCTGAATTTCCGCCGGGCTCCATGCGCCGATCCGCTCCAGCGCCGTCTTGCTCATCGGCAGATGGATCATGCTGTCGGCGGCCCCCATGTCGAAGCGCCGGGCGCCGGGCGCGTATTCATCGGAATATCCGGGTGTGTATTCCATCGAGGGGGCGTTGCCCCGGCCCTGATGATTGTCTTCCACCGGCTCCCCGTTCTGGCGATGCGGCGCTACATACATGAAGCCCATCATGTCCGGGCACAGCAGCCACTTGTAGGCGGACGCAATCATATAATCCGGCTGAATCGCCGCCACATCACTCGCCATCGCGCCAATCGACTGGGTCGCGTCGACAACTAGGGGAATGCCCTTTTCCCTGCAGACCGGACCGATCCGCGTCAGGTCCACCAGCGATCCGTCGGTCCAGTGGCAGTTCGGCAGGGTCACGAGTCCGGTTTCTGGGCCGATCGCGTCCAGCACCGCCGAGGTCCAATCGAAATTGCCCGGCCTCGGCACCACGCGCATCCGCCCCTCGTCCCGGGCCGCGACCTTGCGCCAAGCGTAGTAATTGGAGGGAAACTGACCCTCCAGCACCAGGATCTCCTGGCCCTTTTCGACCGAAAGGTTGCGCGCCGCCGCGGCCACCGCATAGCTGGTGGAGAAGGTGATCGCCACATCCTCTCCGCTCGCGCCGATCAGGGCGCCGAACAGCGACCGGCAGGCCTCCATTTCCGGGCCGACATTGGAGCGTTCCGGATCCCAGGGATGAAATTTCCGATCAACGCCCCGCCGACCGGCCTCGGCGCTTTCGGTGAGGCATGGCGACTGCGCCGCGCAGTTCAGATAGGTGACCCCATCCGGGATATCGAAAAGATGCTTCTGGTTGGCGAGCGGCATCGTGAACTCCAATATTGCTCCGGGTCGAAATCGGCGCGCTACTACAGGGCCTCTCCAAGCGCGTGTCCACCCTGTATCGCCGCCAGCAGATTGCGCGGCGAGCGGCAGTCGCCGATCAGATTAACCGTCATCCCGTCAAGCTGCGCCGCAAGACCGTCCCTGGCGACGCGCGGGGTCGCGTAGACAACGAGATCGATATTCTCGAGCACCTCTTCCGCCCCACTGAAAACATTGACGAGCCTCAGCCGGGCATCAGCGAATGCCTTGGTGACAAGCGAGGGGCGGATTTCAACACCGGCGCCATAGAGCCGCCGGTAGACGCCGATGGCGCTGCAATGATTGACCGCGCCCGCGATCCTCGGCCTTGAGGTGACGAGAACGACCCGCCGGAACCGTTGCGCCAGAAGATCGGCGACGCCGTAGGCCGCGGCGCCATGATCCTCGTCGATCAGCACCGCCGTGCCGCCTGTCGGCGCCTGCTCCCTCAGCGCCACATAGCCGCGCGCCGAGACGACCCTAGGCCCGGCACTCAATCCCTCGGGCAGGCGCTGTACCGAACCGGTCGCCAACACGACCACATCCGGATCGAAGCGGCGGATCGCTTCCTCGTCGGCCCGGCGGTTGAAGACATATTCCACGCCGTAACGGTCCCCCATATGCTTCTGATAGGCGATGATCCGGGCCATTTCGGCGCGGCCCGGCAGATCGGCCTCCAGCCGCAGCGCGCCACCGAGAGCATCGGAGGCGCTGAACAAGGTCACGCCGTGCCCCCGCGCGGCGGCAACCCAGGCGGCCTCAAGCCCCGCCGGTCCGGCACCAATGACCAGGACCCGGCCCACATGCTCCGCCGCCTCCGGCAGCCGGTGCGCCTCGCCCATCTGGCCGAGATGGGGGTTATGATGCTCGGCGACGGGTTTGCCGAGATGCACCTCTCCCCAGGAGAAATTGTCGTAGACGCAAGGCCGGATATCCTCGGGCCGACCGACCCTCGCCTTGTCGGGCCAGGCCGCATCGGTGATCAGCGCTCTCGTCATGCCCACAAGATCGCCGTGCCCGTCCGCGATCACCTGTTCCGCAAGCTCGGGCGTGCCGATCCGGCCGAGCGCCATCACGGGCACGCCGGCGGCCGCGGCCCGCATCCGCTTGTGCAGATCAATGAAATGGCCGGGCCTGAAATAGAGATCCGGCACATGGGTCTCGAGACTGAGACTGAAATTGCCCTGGCCGTAGGCGAAATAATCAAAATCGCCGGTCCGGGCGAGACGTGCGGTTATCCTTTCGGCCTCGTCAGGATCGACGCCGCCGGGCACGCCTTCGTCCGCCGGCATCTTGAGCCCGATGATGAAACCGGGCCCGCAATGCGCGCGAATTCCGGCAGCGATCTCGCGCGCGAACCGGGTACGGCCCTCCAGATCCCCGCCATAGGCATCGTCGCGGGTGTTCGAGGCGGGGGAGAGGAACTGCATGATCAGATAGCCGTGCGCCCCATGCAGTTCGACCCCCGCGAACCCCTTGTCCGCCAGACGCCGGGCGGTCCGGATATAGGCCTCGACCACGCGCTCCGCCTCGGCCGTCGACATGACGTGTGGCACGGTCCAGCTATAGGGGTCGGGAAGATCGGACACGCCGATCGGCGCCTTGGTCGGATGCCAGAGCTGCTGGCGGCCGGGATGCCAGAGCTGACCGATCAGCGCCGCTCCCTCGGCATGCACATCGCGGGCGATCGCCTCGAACGCGGCATCATTCGTGTCATCAAAGCCGGTCACCGTCGAGGACTGGGCGATCGCCTCGGGATCGACGGCGATGATCTCGGTGATCAGCATCCCGGCGCCGCCCCTGGCCCGCTCGATCAGGAAATTCCGCCAGGCCTCGGTGATCAGGTTGTCGCGGGCGAAGTTCGTTACCGTCGCGCACAGGCAGACCCGGTTGCGAAACCGGCGCCCGGCGATCTCGATCTCGGAAAACAATGACGGGAAAGGCGTGGCCGGCATCCGGAATGTCCATTTCAGGGCGAAGCGGACCGGAGTGTATCAGGGCTCCCGCCAACGGGGCACCCCGATGCTGTAGAGCCAGGTCGCGAATGGTCGTAAGAGGCGTTTTGACAAAGCCCGGAAAAAATTCTGTACGATCGCCGCTCCCAGGCATCAAAGTTCAACCGCACGGGTTCGGCCGCGATTGCGTCGGCCTCCCAGGAGAAATGACGCCATGATCGCGGCCCTACCGATGTACGATCTGCCGGAAGCGCGCTCGGCCACCGATGCCTGGTGGGCGGTCCTGTGCAGGCATTTCCGAGCGGCGGGCCTACCCGAGGTGCCGGCGGCGCTGACCCGGACCCCGAATGTGACCGACAGCTGGACCATGCCGGGCTTGTTGTTCACCCAGACCTGCGGCTATCCCCTCACCCATGACTGGTCGGACGATCTTCGTCTGGTCGCGACGCCCCACTATTCGGCCGAGGGCTGCGACGGCCCGGCCTACCGAAGCGCGCTCATCGTCGCGGACGGCAGCGCGGTGACAACGCCTGAGGATCTGCGCGGCAAGCATATCGCCTATAACGCGGATCATTCCCAATCCGGTTTCAATGCGCCCCGCGCGATGGCCGCGCCGCTGGCGCGCAACGGACACTTCTTCGGCGCCTCCACGCGGAGCGGCGGACACCGTCAGAGCATGACCTTGGTGCGCTCGGGCGAGGCGGACGTCTGCGCGGTCGATTGCGTGACCTGGGCCATGCACCAGCGCTATGCATCAGATATCGTCAATGGCCTCAGGGTCATGGGATGGACCGACCCTGCGCCCTGCCTGCCCTTCGTAACCGCCATCGGCCAGGATGACGACACCGTCCGGCGTCTGCGTGACGGCATCGTCAATGCCATCGCTGACCAAGCCGGCGTCGGTGCCCGGCAAGCCTTGTTCCTCGACAATGCCGAGGTGCTTGAACTTTCATCCTATGACGTGATCGACGCCATGGAACGGGACGCGATCGCACGCGGCTATTCGCATTTGGGTTAAGCGGTCGGCATTTTCCCGCCGGTGAATTCCCTCTGTCCTTCCATCCTCCTGTTATGTTGCGATCAACCCTTGCACCCCGCCGCCACGAGGCTAGCCTGAGCGGGCGACGACAGATCGGGAGGTTCTCATGAGCAGCGACGGCACCATTCACCACCAGGTGGAGGCCTATAACCTTTCCGCCGCCTCGGAGAACAAGATCCACGACGATACCGTCGCCCAGCGCTTCGGCTTCCAGGGCGGCCTGGTCCCCGGGGTCGAGATCTATGCCTACATGATGAACCCCGCCGTGCGGCATTTCGGCCCCGAATGGCTTGAGAGCGGGAGCGCCGAATGCCGTCTGATGAAACCGGTCTATGACGGACGCCGGGCCGTGGTCACGGGTGAGCCGGCGGGAGCCGACGGCCTCGCCCTCAAGGTCGAATCCGAAGGCGTTCTGTGCGCAACCGGCGCCGCCTCGATGGACCAGACCGCTCCGGCGCCAAAAGCCCGGGATTTCGCGGTCGCGGCGTTGCCGGATTACGCCGCCCGCCCGGATGCCGCGCCGGAAACCCTGATCGAGGGACAGGTGCTGGGCACTTTCGAGCAGACCATGGCTCCCGCCGAACAGACCCAATACCTCTTGGACGTGCGCGAGCCGCTTGATCTCTATGCAAAAGAAAAGATCGTGCATCCCGGCTGGATCCTCAGGCTCGCAAACCGGGCGATTTCGCATAACGTGAAGCTCGGACCCTGGATGCATGTCGGCAGCAAGGTCCGAAATCTCGCCGTCCCACGCTATGGCGACCATCTGGCCGCCCGCGCCCGGGTGACCCGCAATTACGAGCACAAGGGCCATCTTTTCGTGGATGTCGAGGTTCTCGTCACCCGAAGCGACGGCGCCGGCCTCGTCCATATCGACCATACGGCGATCTATCGCCCCCGCCAGGTCAGCCAGGCGGCCTGAAACAACACTCTCATTCCCGGAAGGAAACCCCGATGCCCGAATTCTACACCGCCGAGCGTGAAGGCCACGTGCTGACCGTCACCTTGAACCGGCCGGAACGGATGAACGCCCTGCATTCGCCGGCGCATTTCGAGCTTGATGCGATCTTCAACGAGTTCGAGAACGACCCGGATCTTTGGGTCGGCATCCTGACCGGGGCCGGTGACCGGGCCTTCAGCGCGGGGAACGACCTGCGCTGGCAGGCCGAGGGCGGCACCCGCGATAAACCGAAAAGCGGCTTCGGCGGCATCACCGATCGCTTCGACCGGACCAAGCCGCTGATCGCGGCGGTCAACGGTGTCGCCATGGGCGGCGGATTCGAACTGGCGCTGGCCTGTGATGTGATCATCGCCGCCGAAAATGCCCGCTTCGCGCTGCCCGAGCCGAAGGTCGGCCTTGCGGCGCTGGCCGGCGGACTGCATCGCCTGCCCCGGGCCATTCCGGTGAAGCGTGCCATGGGCATGATCCTGACCGCCCGGCATGTGCCGGCGGCCGAGGGTTACGAGCTCGGCTTCGTCACACAGCTGGTGCCGGAAGGCGAGGCGCTGAATGCCGCGAAGGCCTTCGCCGCCCAGATCGAGGAATGCTCGCCGGTCTCGATCCGGACCAGCCTCGACGTGGTCCGCCGCGGCCTCGAATACGCCGATGTGCGTGACGCCATGATGATGCACTACGACAGCGTGAAGACCCTGCGCGACAGCGAGGACATGATCGAGGGGCCCAAGGCCTTTGCCGAGAAGCGCAAGCCCAACTGGAAAGGGCGCTGAACACGTGGCGGACAAGACCGCCCGCCCCACCACCGTCCGGCTCCAGCGGCTCGCCCGGGCCTACCGGGAGTCCGGCGCCCTGCTTGCCGCGGTGGATCTCGGCGTCTTCACCAAGCTCGCCGGCGGTGCGGATACCGAGGAGAGCCTTACCGCCGCGCTCGGCATTTCCGCCCTCAACGCGGAGCGGATCATCATCGCCTGTCTCGGCCTCGGCCTGATCGAGCGCGACGGCGGGCGTTTGCGCAACGCGCCGGACGTCGACCGGTTCCTGGTCGAGGGCAAGGACACCTTTGCCGGCGCCTGGATGTTCTTCACTCATCCGGATTGGCAAGACTGGGGGCGGCTTTCGGAACTGTTGCGCAATCCGGAACCGGCGAAGCTCGACAACGACACGGTCAAGGGCATCACCGTCGAGGAGGCGCGGCGCTATCACCGGGCGACCTACAGCATCGGCCGGGGAGCGGGGCGGCTGTTCCTGAGGCAGGTGGATCTTTCCAAACGCAGGAAGATTCTCGACCTTGGCGGCGGCTCCGGCGCCTATTGCATAGAGGCCTGCAAGGCCCACGGCCAGCTCTCGGCGGTGGTTTTCGATCTTCCGCCGGTCGCCGTGGTGGCGCGGGAGTTCATCGCCGAGCACGAGCTCTCGGACCGCATCGAGGCCATCGCCGCCGACTTCAACCACGATCCCTTCCCCTCCGACGCCGATGTGATCATCATGGCGAGCAACCTGCCCATGTACGGCCGTGAGGCCATCGCCGGGGTGATCGCGCGGGCCCATGCCGCTTTGCTGCCGGGCGGCGAGATGCACCTGATCGGCGAGGCGCTGGACCCGGACCGAGGCGGCCCCGCCGACCCGGCGATCTGGGGCCTCGCCCAGACCCTGCACAACAGCACCGGGCTCGCCCATTCGATCAGCGAATGCATCGGTTATTTCGAGGCGGCGGGTTTCACCGGCGTCCAGGTCAATGACTTCGTGCCCGGCGTGCTGAAGCGGATCACGGGGGTGAAGGCGGGGTAGTCCAGCGCTCCCACCCCGCCGGCTAAAACCAGCGCCGGCGCCGCAGTCCGATGAGCAGAACCGTCACCAGGACCGCGATCAGAAGCCAGAATCCGAGATAGCCGTGCCGCCATCCCAGTTCCGGCATGTGCTCGAAATTCATGCCATAGACCGCCGCGAGAAAGTTCAACGGCAGGAACAGCATGCTGACCACCGTCAGCCGGTTGACCACCTTGTTCGTGCGGTGGCTGACGATGCCCATGTAGAGAGCCAGGGTCTCGGACAGAACGGTGCGTTCGGTCGCGGCGTCGCCGACGAGGCGGTCGAGGGAGACGGTCTGGCGATCCAGGAACGGCTGTGTCGTCTCGCTGACATAGGCGGAACGGCGTGTGGCAAGTTCGTGAATGGTCTCGCGCGCCGAGACCACGGCATTGCGGTAATCCAGCAGCGCGCGCGTCAGCTCCGACACCACGCCCAGGATTTCATCGCCGATATCGCCAAGCAGATCCTTCTGAATGGCCTCAACCCGATACGTGAGCGCGGTCAGGATCTCGCGGTACCCGACAATCAGATGATCGGCGATCTCGAACAGCAGAAAGCCGCCGGTTTCCGCCATGGCGTGAAAATCGTCCACACTGGTGGCCCGGACCTGGGCGATGAGCGGCGAGGGATGGCTAGACACAGTCACGAGAAAACCTTCGCCGATCACCAGATGAACCGCCTTCAGGTCCAGCTCCAGCTTGCCCAGCACGGTCTCCACCAGCACGCAGTGAATGCAGTCTCGGTCCAACTGGAACTGCCCCTGCGCTTGATCCTCCTCGACGCGTTCGATGGTGGCCGGACCGATCCCGAGATCGGCCAATATCCGCGCGCTTTCACCGAGGTCGTCGATTTCGATCCAACAGAATTTGCCTTCGGCGATCCGGGCGCGAACGTCTCCCGGACTGACCGGCTCCAGGCTCTTGTTCGTGAAGTCGTAGGCGGTGGCTACGGTCATCACTACTCCTCCGCTTTGCTCCCAATCCTGAAATAGTCCGGCCGGCCGATTGCCCAGGGATCGCCCCAAAGCTGCTGACCGCCATCCACGGTGATCACTTCGCCCGTGATGAACTTGCCGGACGGGGCCGCGAGATATGCACAGCTTTCCGCGATATCCATGGCGTCGCCCGGGCGCAGCATCGGGTTGGCTTCCCAATAGGTCGCCGCCCCCTCGGGCGGATAATAGGCGAAGGCATGGGTTTCGACGCAACCTGGCGCGACACTGTTGATCCGGATATTGAGGGGCGCCCACTCGATCGCCACCGATTTCGAGAGATAGATCACGCCGGCCCGCGCGGCGATGGTGTGCGAGACACCCGGCAAGCCGCGCCAGATCGCCGCTGTGATATTCACGATGTTGCCTGGAGTGCCGGCATCGCGCCAGCGCCGGGCCGCCGTCTGCATCATATACCAAGTGCCGTTCAGGTTGGTGTCGATGACCGCGTTCCAGCCCTTCACCGAATAGTCGAT
>JAYOEU010000181.1:0-8531 GCA_038116915.1 Alphaproteobacteria bacterium | reverse complement strand
ATCTTCTCGTGGAGGCGGTGACTTGGAATGACGTTTCAATCTGGCTACGCAGATTCTGGAACAGATTGATTGCCTCGAAGGAATCGACGTCCTCCACCTGCCCAAGCTGATCGCCAAGCACCACCAGGTCGCTGCGATGCGTATCCGAAATGCTGTTCAGACGCTGCTGATCGACGCCCAGATCCGCGATCATCTGGTTGATCGTGTCAAAGGCGCTCTCGATCCTCGTGCGGGCCGAATCCACCAAGGTCCGGTATTCGGCCTCATCGCCCGCATTGATCGTGACATTTGCGAAAATATTGAGAATCTCGAACATGTCGGCAAAGGCTTCCTGGTGAGCCATTTCACCATAGGAGATATTCAACCCGACATCGGCATGCACGGTGGTTTCGGTCGTCGTCGCAATCGCGTTCAGATTGTTCCAGTTCGCATTGGTGTTGAAATGGGTATCCGCGTTGGTCAGAATCTGCGCGGCGGTATTGGTCGCCGCGTTGACCGTGGTATTCACCGCGCCCTGGAAATTCGTCTTCAGAGTGTTTGAATTGATGATCGGCTGGGTACTGCTCGCCGGACCGGCGAAGATGTACCGTCCCGCCACCTGGGTATTCAGAAGGCTCGCGAAGCGGTCGATCGCGTTGTTCGCGAACTGATTCATGATCGGCAGTTCGTTTACGAACAAGGTATCCGTTTGCTTGATCAGCTCGGCGCGCATTTCGTTCGCGACTTCCTGCAGCTGCAGCAGGCTTGCGTCCATCACGGAGGTCCGCAGACGGGTTTTCTCGACCGTATCGATGAAGGCCTCTTTCGTCTGCACCCTTTCGCGAAGCTGAACGGAAATGCGTGCGTCCTCGCCCGAGAGGCCGGAGAAGACCGAAGAGATCTTGCCGGAACTCACCTGCTGCTGAACCTTGGCCAGATCCCTTTGCAGGCCCAGGACATTGGTTTCGATGCGGCTGGTCTGGGTGATGGTCGATATACGCATGATATCGGTCCTTACATGTCTTCAGATGGCATTGACGAGATCATCGACGGCGCGCTGCACCGTCGTCAGGACCCGGGCGGATGCGGCGAAAGCAGCTTCCAGGCGAATAAGTTCGGAAAGTTCCTCGTCGGTGTTCACCGCGCTTTCATCATTGAAGCGGTCTTTCAGGGCGTCGCGGAAGTTGGTCTGAAAGGTCAGCTGGCTCTCGAAATCCGCCTTCTGGTTGGCGACCGTTCCGATCAGGTTGGAAAAGAAACCTTCCATCGTGTTGTTGATCGCCGGAGCCAGCGACAGGGCCTGCTGCGCCTCGAAAACGCCGACGATCGCCAGGGGAATCGCCGGATCAGCCGGCCCGGTCGGCGTGAAGCCGCCGGCGACCTGCGGATCGGCGATCAATGTCGGATTGTTGGTAATCGCCGTGCGCACCTGGATCGTGCCCGCAAAACCAGCGGTAAAGGCGCCCGGAGGGGTCAGGCCGGCAGCATCGGTGAACAGGTTCACCGTCTCCGCCGTGCCGTTCACCGTGACGGTGCCGAGGTTCGTCGCAATTTCAAAGGCAAGATCGTCCAATCCCCGCTGAATGGTCGGCAGGATCGTGTCCCGAATTCTGAGAAGACCCGCCAGGCTTCCGTCGCCTGAGGAAATGGCGGTCGAGATGCTCACGTTCGTGGCGCCGGTGTTGATCTGGATCGCCTGTCCGGTGGTCGCGGCCGTGTAAGTGTTGGTCGTCGAGAAACTGAGCGCGAGCCGCGTGTCGTCCAACATCAGATTACCGCCCGGCGCGAAAACGCTGATTTCGCCGTCCGGACGCTCGAACGAGGAGATGCTGAGTTTCTCGTTCACCTCGAGAAGCAGTTGATCGCGCTTGTCCCGCAGATCGGCCGTCGATTGTCCGAGTGACTGACGCTGGCCAATCTCGGCATTCAGGGAATCGATGTTGGCCATCGCGGTATTGACTTCGGTCACCTGATCATTGATCCGGGCATCCGCCTCGGCGCGCAGGCTCTGGATCTGATTGTTCAGTTCATTGAACGAGCGGGCCAGCGCCTGGGCAGCCGTCACCACGTCGATCTGAGTGCTGACATCCTCCGGTGTCGTCGAAAGTGCCTGAAACGCCTCTTTCAGATCGGTCAATTTTGCCGAGAGCGATGCTTGATCGTCGGGCCGGCCGAACTGTTGTTCAAGGCGGCCCAGAAAGTCGTCGATAATCGCGAGTTCCTCCACGACCGCGCCCTGCTCCCTGGTTTCCTTCTGCAGTCCTGCCGTCACCTGGCGCGTGACTTCCTCAATTTTGATGCCCTGCCCCGTACCGCCGACACCAAGCGTGGATTGGTTGTGTATCTTGCGGGTGTAGCCCTCGGTGCTGGCGCCAGCGATATTGCGCGAGACAACATCGATCGCCGCCTGGGCTCCCAGGATGCCGGATCTGGCTGAAAGAAGTGCCGATGTCAGGCCCATGATCTCACCTTTCCCTTACCGATCCACGTCAAACCGGTAATCTTCGCTCAATTTCCATGCAATCTTCGGGCCAGTTCACGGGAGCACCCGATTCATAAACCATCTCCCGGCGGTCAATCCCGCCGCTTTGCACGAAAATCAAAGCTTGCATGATGTGCCCTGCACATTTCGTGCCGCGACCGTTATGCTGGGCTCACGGGCTCGCGGTCCGGTTTCGAAGCTTCTTGGGGTTGCCATGATGGCCGACATATCAGAGGCGACAGTCCAAGAGCTCCAGAACGCGCTTGCCATGGGCCTGGCAACGCATCAGGCCGGCGACCTCGGCGCGGCAATATCCTGTTACGAACGAGTCTTGGCTATTTTGCCCGGGCAGGCCGATGCCCATCACTATCTGGGTGTGGCGCTGTTTCAGAGCGGGGATGCCGAAGCGGCGGCAAAGCATCTGGAGATTGCGGTGGCCGGCAAGCCCGACAGCGCCGAAGCCTTCAATCATCAGGGATGCGCGCTGCTCGCGCTTGCTCGCGGCGGTGAAGCCGAAACGGCTTTCCGCCGCGCTTGCGCTCTCAACCGGGATCATGCGGAAGCCCATTTCAATCTCGGCACGATCCTGCAGGCACTGGAGCAACCGGAAGAGGCTTGCCCGTATCTTTCCCACGCGGTGGCGCTTGCTCCCGACCAGACCATGTGGCGCGTGAAACTGGCGGAAGCCCTGAGAGACCTGGGCGATCTGACCGAGGCCGGCATCCAGCTGGAAGCGGCGATCCGCTTGCCGGGAGTGCCGGTCGACGCGCTTTTCCAACGATCGAGGCTCCGCGAACTGACCGGCATGGGGCGACTGGCGCGCAATGACCTCATGCGCTGTTCGATTCTCGACCCTCAAAACTTTCGGGCCTTGAACAATCTGGCCCGGGGTTTCATGACCGGGCTCCAAGCCGGTCAAGCAGCGCGGGTGATGAATTGGGCCGTCCGCATCACACCATCGGACCCGATGATCCGCTACAATTTCGCGAACTGTCTTCTGGCGTCGGGTGATCTTGGCCAAGGCTGGCTCGAATTTCGCTGGCGGCACCTGAAGGACGAAGCGTTGGTGGAACGCCGGGGCCTGCCCCCAGAATGGGATGGTGGGGCGGTTAAAGGCGGCGGGCTTCTCATCTACCAGGAACAGGGAATCGGCGATGAGCTCCGGTTTGCCTCTTGCCTGGCGGACGCGGCCCTTGCAGCGGCCGGGCCTTGTACCGTCGAATGCGACCGGCGGCTGATCCCGCTGTTCAAGCGCAGCCATCCGTCACTCGATTTCATCGAAAAACTGCCCCGCGACGAAGGTCCCCCAACCACGGTCGACTTCACCGAACTTGTCCGGACGTCAAATTTGGCCGTCCATGCTGCGATCGGGGACCTGCCGCGCCATGTCCGCGCGACCGTCGAGGCCTTTCCGGACACCCGGGCCTATCTTCTGGCGGATGACGAGGCCCGCACGGTCTGGAAAGCCAAATTCGCCGAGCTCGGTCCAGGCCTCAAGGCCGGCTTTCTCTGGCGAACCGGTCTCGCGAGCAAAATCTATGCGCATTATTTCTTTGATATTCTGGACCTGCGCCCGGTATTCGCGATTCCGGGCCTCGTGCCGGTCAATCTGCAATATGACGAGTGCGAGGAGGATCTCCGACGCGCCGAGTCGGCGCTCGGGATCCGGATCCATCGCCCGGACGGAATTGATCTTCGCAACGACCTGGATGATCTGGCGGCGCTGATCAGCGAACTGGATGTGGTGATTGGCCCGATGACCTCCGTGCTGGCCCTCGCGGGAGCCATGGGGACGCGATGCATCGGCATGAATATCGGGCTGGACTGGACGTCGCTCGGTACCGCCCGCCAGCCTTGGACCCCTTGCATGACGGTGGTTCACAAGGGAGCGGATCGGCTTTGGAGCGAGGCGGTGGAAGAGGTGGCGGGGATGGTCCGCGGCCTTTCCGCCGGAAGTGCGATGGAGAATCCGGAACCGGGATCGGATTGATCGAAGCGGCCGCCGCCGTCTCGATCCGATCCCGGCAGTCTCAACTCGCGGCCATGGCCGGTTGTTGTTTCGGCCGCAGCCCCTCCATGATCTGGCGGTTGACGTTGATCAACGCCTCCAGATCCGCATCGTTGTCGAGGATCCGCTGCGTTTCCTTGGTCACCCAGAGCGCAAGGCTCATCAGTGCCCCCTTCAGCGGTTTCGGCAGATGGTTCTCCGGCGAGCCCAGATCGCACATGAAGGCGTTCCAGACCCGATCGTTCCAAAGCACTGCCTTGATCTTGTCCTGCAACGAGGTTTCCGTGTCGCGGGCCCGCACCAGGGCGCCGGTGACGGCTCCAAGCAATCTGTACTCGGTATCACGGTGCGAGCCGGTGGTGGCTTGAACCTTGGTATAGGCGGAATAACCTTGCATCGCTTGCATTTCCCACGTCTACCGAAAGCCGGGGTCACCCCCGGCTTTTTGAAATTACTGGAACAGGCCGAGCAGGATCTGCGGCGCCTGGTTGGCGATATTGAGAACCTGCACACCGAGCTGCTGACGAATCTGCAAGGCGGTGAGCTGCGCTGATTCGCGCGCCATATCGGCATCGACGATATTGCCGAGACCTTCCTCGGTCGCATCGGTGACGGAGTTCAGGAAGTCGGTCTGGAAGTTCAGCGCCCGAACTTCGGCGCCAAGCGCGCCGAGCGCCACGTTCATGACCGACTCAAGGTTGCTGTATTCGATTGCCAGCACGCTCTGGGCGTTGGTGGCGGTGGTGGCCGCGGCAACGGCGGCGGCGACGCTTCTGATCTGGACACCGACGTTGGTCTGAGCCGTCAGGCGCAGAGTGCCGCCGTTCAGGTTCGACAGGGTGTCGATGTTCGTCGTACCGGTCAGGAGGTTGACGTTATTGAATACCGCGTTGGCGACGAAGTTCGACGCCTGCGAGAGCAGTTCGTTCAAGTCGTTGGTCAGGATCGCGCGCTGCTGAGTGGTGATACCCTGGTTGGACAGTTCCGTCAGCTTCTGACGAATGTCTTGCAACAGATCCGAAATGGCCGTGGCGCCGGCAAGGGCGACATTGCCGATACCCTTGGAGTTGTTGAGGCCCTGGGTCACGGCGCCAAGCGCCCGGATGTCACCCCGAATGCCCTGGGCGATCGCGAAGTTGGAAGCGTCATCGACCGCGCCGGTCACCTTCAAACCGGTGGAGACACGATTTTGGGTCGTCGCCAACCGTGTGTTGGTCTGTTCGAGGTTGCGCAGGGCGACAAAAGCCTCGGGGTTCGTCAGGATGCTGTTGTTAACCATTGTCCCAATTCCTTCTCACGTTCTGTTGCGGGTCCAGCGTGGTTCCGCTCGGCAAAGCTCCCCGGAGCGGCGCTGGTGTCGTCGGGATTGAGTTCTCCGATTTCGACGACCCCAGTTGATTGTTCGGATCAACCGATCCTGCCGGGTTAGAAGCAAGGACGAGGCCAACTTGGCACGAGAAGGTGACCTGCTGATTTTATTAATTTAAATTGAACGGAGTCGCGCAAGTGGCCGCTAGGTGCCATTTGCCTCACACGGTGAAATGGAAGGATTTACCGTACGGACCGGCTAAGAATTGCCGGGTTCCACGCGAGGCAGATAGCCGTTGGCCAGGAAGAAAGTGACTGCCGCGCCGGTCCGTTTGGCGGCGAGGCCCGGGTTTGCCGGCTCGTCGCGGCGCATCACCGGATAGACATTGAGGAACATCGGATCCCGCTCGTCCACGCACATGAAGTTAGACTTATCCATGGCGATCGTGGGCACGCCGACCGAACTCGCGAGATGGCAAACTGTGCTGCTCGGCGCGATCACCAGATCAAGACAGCTCATCAGGGCCGCCACCCGGTCAAGCTCAAGCCGCTGGTCCAAATCCTCGAAATGGTGAACCGTAACGCCCAACGAGTCCTGAATACGCTGCAGATCATCTCCGAGCTCGCCATATTGCAGGCTGACAAAAGTAGCGCTTTCAGCCGGCAACCGGCTCAGCAGATCCACCGCATCCGGATAGTACATGGTGCGGTCGGCGGTAAGTGTCAGGCCGCTGCGCCAGCAGACGCCGATATAAGGCCCCCTTCCCAGTGCCGGAAGCCGTCGGTTCCAGATCTCGGCTTCCTTCGCGTCGACCGCGAGATACCCGCCGCGCGGCGGATCCCGATGAACATCCCGGCGATAGAATTCCGGTAGTGTTCCGCACAAGACATACGACGCGATGCCGTATTGTTCGGTCAGATCGGCATAGTCATGCACCGGACCCAGACCAGGATCCGACCGCATTTGCCTCGGCGATGTGATGATGTCCGGGAAACTGCGCTCAAGTATAGCCCGCCAACGAGGCTCACACTCAACGATCAGCGTGCCGGCATCCGCCAACAGATCCGGAAGACAGCTGAAATACAGAATCTCGTCGCCGACACCCTGTTCGGCGCAGATCAAAAGCGGTCCGTCGACAGGTAGATCAGGACGCCAAGCATGCTTCGGCAATCCGAGACGGGCGGGCGCTTCATCCAGCCGGAGCCGGGCGGGCCAATGCCGCCAGCCAAGTTCGGCCCTCCCTCCGCAAAATGCGCTTTGGCAGAGAATGAATTCAATCTCCGGGAAGCCCGGTGAAATCATGAGGCCGGTCAGGCCCGCCCGAATCGCCTGATCGTATCCGCCGACATGAAAATATCCAGTGGCCAGATTGTTGTACGACGCGATCGAACCCGGCGACAGCATCATGGACCGGCGCGCCGCCGCGACCACTTGATGAAAACGGGTTTCGGAGTGGCAGCACGAGGCCAGATGGTCCCACATCAAATGTTCCAACGGGCGCAGCGTCACGGCTCGTCTCGCCCATTCGACCGGGTCCACACCGATCGCTTCGGCGGTCGCTGCTCTCAGATGCGTGTAAACTTCGTGCCGCTCCGGCATCGCCAGAATGCCGCGGCGGATCGCCTCGCCGCGGCTTTCCGCATCCTCCAGCGCGCCGTGGCAGGCCGAAAGGTGGAGATAGGGTTCAGGATCCAGCGGATTCAGCCGGGACGCAGCACGCAATTCGACAACCGCATCCGCATATTTCTTGAGATTTCGCAGGACCACGCCAGTGCGTAGTCTCACCGCGAAGACATCGGGACCGAGATCCCTAGCGCGCTCGACCGGGCCCAAAGCCGCCTGCCAACGCCGCAAATCCCCAAGCGCGATCGACAGATTGAGCAGACCTTCAATGTGATCCGGATGAAGGTCGATGACTTGCTGGAAAGCACGCACCGCCGATTCCAAATCCCCCCGCGCGCGCGCAACAATGCCGAGATGATTCCAGGCTGATGGAGCGCGCGGGTTCGCGGACACCGCCCGGGACAGAATCTCGAACGCCCGTTCCAGATCCCCGCGCTCCAATAGAGATCGGCCTAGCAGGTCGAGCGTATCCGCATGTCTCGGGAGCACGGCGAGAATGCGCTCGTAGAACTCTCCAGCCTCGGTCAGCCGGCCGGCCTCATGCAATTCAAGAGCGGTTTTGAAATTCTTCTCAAGATCGCGAGCCTGAGCTCGCCGTTCCGGTGAGGGATCACGCATCGCGTTTCAGACTTGCGCCCGCCGGCCATCGGCGGTCCACGACGTTATGCCGAATCAATGACCAAGCCGCCGGACGCCGTACCCGGCGGAGGCGCGGCCTGTTCCTGAGCCCCCTGATTAGCCGCGGAGTTCCGCAGCCCCTTCATGATGTCGCGGTTCACCGCAATCAGCGAATCCAGGTCTCCATTCCCGCTCAGCGCCGCCTGGGTCTCCTTTTTGACCCAGATTCCGAGACTGACGATCGCACCGCGAAGTTCCCTCGGCAGTTGATTGCCCGCCGTGCCGCAATCATCGGCAAATAGGTCCCAGACCTGATTGTTCCAGTTCAACGCGTCTGCGTACTGGGCCATCTTGGTCGGATCCGCCCTGATTTCAGGTTCAATTTTCTGGGCGTTGATCAGCGCCGTCGTTACTTGGCCCAAAAGCCGGAACTCGGCATCGCACGACGAGCCCGTCTGATTCAGGGTGCGTTTATAGGCGTCGACTCCTGACATGCCTGATCGTCCTCCAGG
>JAYOEU010000180.1:0-8533 GCA_038116915.1 Alphaproteobacteria bacterium | reverse complement strand
CCAGGAGCCGACAAGACCCTTCGAGACACGGCCTTTCGGCCGTTCCTCAGGGTAAGTCGAATTTTTATCAATAGACACTCACCCTGAGGAGCCGCGAAGCGGCGTCTCGAAGGGTCTTGTTGGCAGGCGCTCTTTTCTTTCCTATCCCGTTCCTGGAAAAATACGCCGGGCGGGCGAACCCACTGGAAAAACTCCGACGCCCGTCGCAGACTCCTTCCGCAGTGACGAGAACCGGACGGAAAGACCGCGCCATGACCCAAAAGCCCAGAACGATTCGCATCGGCTGCGGCGCCGGACAGTCGGACGACAGGGTTCCTCCGGCGGTCGAGCTCGCGCGAAACGGCGATCTCGACTATCTGGTTTTCGAGTGCCTCGCCGAGCGCACCATCGGGCGCGAGACGCTGACCAAGCTGCATGATCCCGACAAAGGGTACGCTCCCTCGCTGCACGAGCGGCTACGGGCGGTGCTGCCGATCTGCCATGAAAGGAAGATCCGCATCGTCAGCAACATGGGCGCGGCCAATCCCGTCGCCGGTGCGAGGGCAATGCAGCGCGAGGCCCGCGATCTCGGGCTCGG
Organism: Alphaproteobacteria bacterium; assembly: GCA_038116915.1. GTDB lineage: Bacteria > Pseudomonadota > Alphaproteobacteria > Thalassobaculales > Thalassobaculaceae > JADHLJ01. Next base: position 7,956 of record JAYOEU010000180.1, on the reverse strand, counting down.
CACGATCCCCTGCGCGGTGGTGCTGGGCGACGACGTCGCCGAAGTGGTGCGGGCGCGGCCGGAGCTCACCATCCTGGAAACCGGCGAGCCGTTGGAATCGATCCTGCCGGATCTGGTTTCCGCCAACGCCTATCTCGGCGCCGACGTGGTGGCCCAGGCGCTCGGCACCGGCGCGCCGGTGGTGCTGACTGGGCGCGTCGCCGATCCGTCGTTGTTCCTCGCGCCGATGCTGCATGAATTCGGATGGTCCTATGACGATCTCGCCAAGCTTTCGGTCGGGACCATCACCGGCCATCTGCTGGAATGTTCCTCCTCGGTGACCGGCGGCTGCTTTGCCTGGCCGGGCCGCAAAGCGGTTCCGGACCTCGCCAGGCTCGGCTATCCGATCGCCGAGGTTGCCGAGGACGGCCGGGTACGGGTCACCAAGACTCCCGGCTCGGGTGGCAGGATCGACGTGATGACCTGTACCGAGCAACTGCTGTACGAGATGCATGACCCGACCGCCTATATCACGCCGGACTGCGTGCTCGACATCACGGACGTGGATCTAGTGGACGAGGCCCCGGACTGCGTCGGTATCAGCGGGTCGAGAGCCAAGCCGCGCACGCCGACCTACAAGGTCGTGGTCGGCCACAAGGACGGCTATATCGGCGAGGGCGAGGTTTCCTTCGGCGGCATCGACGCGGTCGCCCGCGCCGAAATGGCGGCAGCCGCGGTGCGCGAGCGGCTGGAGATGCAGGGCCGGGTGTTCGAGGACTATCGGGTCGATCTGATCGGCATGTCGAGCCTGCACGGCGCGGCGGAGAGGCGGCCGGAACCCTATGAGGTGCGTCTGCGCGTCGCCGCCCGGGCGAAGGACCGCAAGGCCGCCGAGGCGGTCGGCTTCGAGGTGCGCTCCATGCACATGCACGGCCCCGGCGGCGCCGGCGGCGGCAAGGGTCCGATGGTGCGCGAGGTGCTGGCGGTCAAATCCCTCCTGCTGCCGCGGGAACTGGTCAAGCCCGAGGTGGTGATGGAGGCGGGAGCATGAGCGAGACCGTGCGAGTCTACGACCTCGCCCATTGCCGCGCCGGCGACAAGGGCAATACCTCGAACGTCTCGGTGATCGCCTATGAGGAAACCGACTGGGCCTTTCTGCGCGACAACCTCACCGAGGAAGTGGTGATGGCCGCCTATGCCCATATCGCCGAAGGGCCGGTGACCCGCTACGAGGTCCCCAAGCTGAAAGCCTTCAACTTCGTGATCGAAAAGGCGCTCGGCGGCGGGGTGACGATCTCGCTCGCCCAGGACATTCACGGTAAGAGCCTCAGCAACGTGATGCTGGCCATCGAACTCCCGTCAGCCGGTCGGAACGTGAGGTAAGCGAGCCGTCGGGGCTTCTCTTCGGACATGCAATCAATCTATCCGTCGCCCTGGCGAAAGGCAGGGCCATGCGTCAGGCTCGTCCGCCCCGCACCCTTCATTGTCAACGCCTTGCGCAACCCCGACCCGTCACATGGTCGCATCGAAGCAAGGCCCTGCCTTTCGCCAGGGCGACGGGTGAGAAGGCGCAAGGGGAACCACACTCAATCCGCGCCGTCGGACGCCGGAGCGCCGGCAGACCCTTCGAGACGGGCGCGCCGCGCCCTCCTCAGGGTGAGTCGCATCCATTGACAACACTCACCCTGAGGAGACCCGAAGGGTCGTCTCGAAGGGTCCTTTTTCCGATTAGACGATCAATCCGCGTAGTCGGGTTCCTTGCGGTCGAGGATCCGCTTCAGGGCATCGAAATGCCACTCGGCGTTGGCGCGGTCGCCATAGCGCATCGCCGAACCCTGATAGGTCTTGTAGGTCTTCTCGATGATCGGCTCCGGCAGCTTGCGGAGCGGCCGGCCGGTCCACATGGCGTAGAGCTGCACCTGGGCGACCCGCTCCAGATAGTAGAGACGGTCATAAGCCTCGGCGATGGTGTTGCCGAGCGTGAGCGCGCCGTGATTGGCCATCAGCATGACGGTGTTGTCGCCGCAGGCCTTGGCGAGCCGCTCGCCCTCGGCGGGGTCGAGGCCGGGGCCGTCATAGGCTTCGTCGTACCCGGTCCGCATCATGGTGCCGAGCTCGGTCTGGCCGATCGGTTGGATATGCTGGTCCTCGAGCCGGGTCAGCGCGCTGGCATAGGGCATGTGGGTGTGAAAGACCGCGGCCGCGTTCGGCATGTCCCGGTGCATCGGGGCATGGATGCAATAGGCCGAGCGCTCGACGATGCCCTCGCCGCGCTTGACCTCGCCGTCATAGCCGACCTCCATGAAGCAGCTCGCGTTCACCTCCGACCAGTGGGTGCCGAACGGGATCTGGTAGTAGCGGTCGTCGTAGCCCGGAACCCGGAAGGTCAGGTGGTTGAAGATGCCTTCGTGCAGGCCGTGCATGACGGCACAGCGATGGGCGGCGGCGAGATCGATACGGGCCTGCCACTGTTCGGCGGTATGGCCCTGGGCCTGGGCTCTTGAAGCGACGAAGTTCATCGGGGTCTCCCGGTTTCGCAATGGAGGGGCGGAAATTGGCGGGCAGTTTCCCCCCGTCGCCCCGCGCGGTCAATCACCGACGGTAAAACAGCAGCCTCGCGATAAAGTCTACAGCCCCGCCGCCTTGGCGATCTCGGCATAGCTGTTGCGCCGGGCCTGCTCGCTATGCGCCCAGGTGACGATCGCGACCTCGTCGACGCCGAGTCGCTCGGCCAAATCGGTCGTGCGCGCCATCACCTCCTCACCGGTGCCGACAAAGGAAGTCTTGCGCAGCTCTGCGATCCGGGCTTCCTCACGTTCGTTATAGGCATGCGCCAAGGCGTCCTCGGGGCTCTCGAAGGTCAGATGCAGACCGCGGTCGCGGTAAAGCTGCCAGCGCGCCCGCGAGGAATAGTGATATTGCGCTTCCTCATGGGTCTCCGCCGCGAGCGCCCAGACGCAGATTCCGGAACGCGGCTCCGGATGCCGCGCGCTGGGCTTGTAGTTGTCACGGTAGAGCTTGAGCGCCTGCTCGCCCATGGAGCCGTCCGAGAAGAACCAGGCGAAGGAATACGGAAGGCCGAAATAGGCCGCGACCTGGGCGCCATAGGCCGAACTGCCGAGTATCCAGAGTTCCGGCGCTGTCTCTCCCTCCGGCTGCGCCTTGAGGCGCGCGAAAGTGTGCCCTTCCTGCAAGGGCTCGCCATGCACCCAGGCACTCAGATCCATGACGTCGTTTGGAAACTGGTTCGGACGGTCCGCGGCCTGCGGGTTAAGGGCGAAGGCGGTCAGGCCGTCGGAGCCCGGCGCCCGGCCCAGTCCCAGATCGATCCGCCCCGGCGCCAGAGCATCCAGCACCCGGAACTGCTCCGCCACCTTGAAGGGCGAATAATGCGGCAGCATGATCCCGGCGCTGCCGACCCGGATCCGCTCGGTGGTCGCGGCGATCGCGGCGATGACGATCTCCGGAGCGGTGCCGACGATGGCCGGATGATTGTGGTGTTCGGAGACCCAGAAACGGTGATAGCCGAGTTCCTCGCAATGCTTGGCCAGCGCCACCGTCTCGCGGATCGCGGCGCCCTGCGGCCGTCCGGCAACGGCGATGGACTGATCGAGAACGGACAGACGCAAAACCTTTACTCCAATCGAACCGGTGTTCTTGAACCTTGAATAGCGGCGCGGAACTCGGCTGTCGATCCCGCCTTCCGAGCCGCCGGTTTCCGTTAGCCCAGGATTTCCCGGTTGTGCTCACCCGGAGCGGCCACCCAGGGTCGCGCGCCGACATCGGTCGCGGTGAACAGCATCGGCGTATTGGTCACCCGATAGACCTCGCCGGCATCGCTGACCCCGACGGCCGCTCCGCGTTCCCGCACGTGCGGGCGCGACATGGATTGCGCCAGCGTCAGATAACGCGCGCAGGGACAGCCCGCGTCGTTGATGCGTGTCTCTGCCTCCTCGGCGCTCAGCTTGGCGGTTTCCGCCTCGATCAGAACCAGCAGCGCATCCCAATTCTCGATCCGCGACCGGGGCTCGGCGAAGCGGGGGTCCGTTGCCAGATCCTCGCGCCCGACGGCACGGACGAGAGCGGCGAAATTCGCCTGGCTGACCGGCGCCACCATGAGAAAGCCGTCGGATGCCCGGATCGGCGCGAAGACCGGCGCCTTGGCCGGGTTCTCGACCTGGGCGGCCTGATATTCATGCGCCATCATGTTGTGGATCGCGTCGATCATGGCGACGTCGATCCGCTGTCCCCGCCCGTTCCGGTCACGCCCGAAAAGGGCCGCGCAGATCGCGGCGCAGGCATGCACCCCGCCCATGAAATCCGGCGCGTTGCTGCGATGACGCATCGGCCGCTCAAGCGAGGTCTCATAGTCCTTCATCATCAAATCGAAGCCGCTGGAAGCGTTGATGATGGTCGCGAAGGCGGGTTTGCCGGCGTCCGAACCCGTCTGGCCGTAACCGGACACCGAACAATAGATCAGATCCGGCTTGAGCGCGCAGAGCACGTCATATCCGAGACCGAGCCGCGCCATCACTCCGGGCCGGTAGTTCTCGAGGACCACGTCGATGCCCGGCAGAAGGCGTTTGACCGCGTCGATCGCGGCGGGATCCTTGAGATCGAGCTCAATGCACTTCTTGCCGCAATTGATATGACCGAAATAGGCGCTTTGGCTGCCCTGGAAGGGCGGCGCGCTGCGCATCACCTCGCCTCCGGGCGGCTCCACCTTGATGACCTCGGCCCCCATGTCGGCCATCAGACGCGAGCAGTAGGGTCCCGCGACATACATGGTGAAGTCGAGCACCCGCACCCCGGCGAGCGGCCCCGGTACCATGGCGATATTGTTTTCCGCGTGACCCGGCGGGTTCGGCGCATCGGTACTCATCATCTCAGAATCCCATGGCACGTCCGGACCGGCGCGGATCGGCGCCGCCGGATATCAGTCCGGTTTCGAGATCGGCGCTGATCGCGCAGACCCCGGCAACGGAGTCCGACCTCGGCCCGTGCCATTCGACATCATGCCCCCGGGCGGCGAGATCGGCGCCGATCTCCGGTGCAATCCCCTCCTCCACCACCAGGCGTCCCGGCTTGGAGGCATGCGGCTCGAACGAGTTCGGCTGGCTGTGGGTGGTGAAGCGAGGCGCCTCGATGGCCGGCTGGATATCCATGTCGAAAACCAGGTGGTTCAGCAACACCTGCAACATCCCCTGGGGCTGCGCGTCCCCGCCGGGCGCCCCGAACGGCATTGCGAGCTTGCCGCGCTCGAGGACCATCGCCGGATTCGGCGTCAGCCTCGGCCGTTTTCCGGGAGCTATGGACGACGCATGCCCGTCGAGCGCGAAGGACTGCGAGCCCCGCGCCGACGGACAGAAGCCGAGCCCGGGTATCGCCGGGCTCTCGAAGGACACGTCGCTCGGCGTGATCGAGCAGACATTGCCGGCCTTGTCCATGGTGCAGGTATACGAGGTGTCCGCCGCGGCGACGGAAGCGGAGCGGTCGGCATGGGGGGCGAAGGAGATGCCGCCATACCCGGCGATTTCGCCCGCCGGCGGCATTCCTGGCCAGGCACGGGCCCTATCGATCTGACCGCGCCGCTCGCCGGCGAATTCGGCTGACAAGAGACGTTCGATCGGCACGTCGATCACATCGGGGTCGCCATAGAACCGCTCGCGGTCGGCGAAGACCAGCTTGATCGCCTCCGAGAGCGTGTGAACATAGTCGGCGGAATTGTGCCCCATCGCCCGCAGATCATATCCCTCGACGATCCGCAGCATCTGCAGGAGCGTCGGCCCCTGGCACCACGGCCGGCAGCTATAGACCCGGTACCCCGCGAAATCGATGCTCAAGGGGTCTTCCACCGGCGTGTGATAATCCGCGAGATCCTCGGCCGCCAACAGACCGCCGTTTTCCGCGTGGAAGGCGACTATTTTGCGCGCGATATCGCCGACATAGAACGCATCGCGCGCCGCCTTGAGCGCGGCTTCCCTGCCGCGGCCGGCGGCGGCGGTCTCCTCGTCGGCCATGTATTGCAGGCTGGCGGCGAGATCGCCTTGGACCAGCAAGTCGCCTACCTTCGGCGGCTTGCCATCCTTCAGCCAGATCGCCGCGTTGCCGGGCCAGCGCCGGTAGTTGTCCTGATAGCGGTCGATGAAGGCGGCCATCACCGGATGCACGGTGAACCCCTCGCGGGCATAGCGGATCGCCGGCGACGCGACATCGGCGAAGGACATGGTGCCGAAACGCGACAGGGCGGTGATCCACGCATCCGGGCCCGCCGGCACCACGGTCCGGAGCAGGCCCAACGGGATCTGGCCGCCATGCTGACGGGTGAACATCCCGAGGCTCGCCGCCCGGGGCCAGGGGCCAAGCCCGGCGATGCTGACCACCTTATCCTGCTCGGCGAGATAGATCAGCATCGGCGCGACGCCGGAGAACTGAACCTGGTCGCTGTGGACGACGCCGAGCGCGATGCCTGCCGCAACGCCCGCGTCGACCGCGTTGCCGCCCGCTTCAAGCATCTTCAGCCCGGCCTCGGCGGCGAGATAGTGTCCCGCGACCACCATGTGCCGGCGCGCCGTCACCATCGGCTGTTGTGGCAGGTCCGGCATCTTCAGTCCCTCCGGTTGGCTCCCTGTCGCAACGAAGCATGGCACAATTTTTCGCGTCTGCCTCCGCATGGCGAAGAAAATCAGGTCCATGGGCGCCGCCGTCTTGACCTTCCAGTTACTGGAGGTCCCATATCTGCGCCAGATATCGTGGGAGAACCGCCATGGCCGACCCTCACAACGCGTCCGAGCCAACCTGTCACGCCCATCAAAATCATTGCCACGCGCACCAGTCGCGCGAGCCGAGCCGCGAAGAGATTGAGCGCGGCGGCTATATCTGTCCGATGTGCGAAGGGGTCTGGAGCCCGGTCCCCGCCGCCTGCCCCAAATGCGGGATGGCGCTGGAACCGGCGAACCCGGCGGCCGAGACAGGGCCGAACCCGGAATTGATCGACATAACCCGGCGGTTCTGGATCGCCGCGGTTCTGACGGTTCCACTCATGATCGTCTCGATGGGACGGCACATGGCGCCCGGCCTCTTCGGCCTTGCCCCGTCCTGGCTCCTGGATGTCGCGGAGTTCGTTCTCGCGACGCCGGTCATTCTTTGGTGCGGCAAACCGTTTGTCGAGCGTGGCTGGACGTCGATCCGCACCGGCAATCCCAACATGTTCACACTGATCCTCTTGGGGACCGGCGCCGCCTACCTGTTCAGCATGGCCGCCGCCACCGCGCCGGGCCTGTTTCCGGACTCCTTCAAGGACCCGTCCGGCTCCGTCGGTCTTTATTTCGAGGCGGCGGCGGTGATCATCACCCTCGTTCTGCTTGGGCAAATCCTTGAAATCGGCGCCCGCGAGCGCGCCGGCGGCGCATTGCGGGCCCTGCTCGACCTGACCCCCAGAACCGTCCGCATGCTCACCGCGGCGGGCGGTGAGACCGAGGCGCCGCTGGACTCCGTCAAGGTCGGCGACCGGTTGCGGGTCCGGCCCGGCGACAGCGTGCCGGTCGACGGCACGGTCCTGGAAGGCCGGAGCGCGGTTGATCAGTCGATGGTCACCGGCGAGCCCATTCCGGTGACCCGGACCGCCGGCGACACAGTCATCGGCGGCACTCTGAACGGCGACGGAACCCTCGTCATCCGGGCCGAGAAGGTCGGCGCCGACTCCCTGCTCGCCCGGATCGTCCAGCTCGTCGCCGAGGCCCAGCGCTCGCGCGCGCCCATCCAGGCGCTGGCGGACCGGGTTTCCGGGATCTTCGTGCCGGCGGTGGTTCTTTCGGCGCTGCTGGCCTTCGCCGGCTGGGCCTTGTGGGGCCCGCCGCCTGAGATGTCGCATGGTCTGGTCGCGGCGGTTTCCGTGCTGATCATCGCCTGCCCCTGCGCGCTGGGCCTGGCGACGCCGATGTCGATCATGGTGGCCTCCGGGCGCGGCGCCGAGGC
>JAYOEU010000179.1:0-8679 GCA_038116915.1 Alphaproteobacteria bacterium | reverse complement strand
AGTTCGCGATCACCGCGCCGAACGCGACCTTCAACGACAATGCCCGCGGCTGGCGCCTGGTGCGAGAGGCGATGAAATACGCTTTCTTCCGGACCGGGTTCCTCGCCTCGACCTCGGTTCCGATCCGGATGTATTTCCGCACACGCGAGGGGCTGGAAACGCCCGATGCGACGATCTCCGTGCTACCGTTCCTCTATGAGATGGTCGGGCGCGAGCGGCGCATCGCCAAGCGGGCCGGCATCACCATGAACATCAATGTCCTGCGCTCCGAGAGCATCGGCGACATCCACATCAAGTCCGCCGACCCGGCCGAGCCTCCGGCGATCCGGTTCAATTTCCTTTCCGCCCAGCACGACCGCGACGGCCTGCTGGCGGCCATGCGTAAGGGCAGGGAGTTGATGGCGACCCCACCGCTCAAGGAATTGGTGGGCGAGGAGATCGCGCCTGGCATCGATAAGCAGACCGACGCCGAACTCCTGGAATGGGTGCGCAACCACGCCGAGACCACCTATCACCCGATCGGGACCTGCAAGATGGGCCAGGACCCGATGGCCGTGGTCGACAATCAACTTCGCGTGCACGGCATCGAGGGGTTGAGGATCGCCGATGCCTCGATCATGCCGACGCTCACCTCGGGGAACACCAATGCGCCATCGATCATGATCGGCGAGAAATGCGCCGAAATGGTATTGGCGGCGGCGGCAAGCCAGGCGAAGGCCGCCTGAAACCAACGGAAATACGGGAGACAGGCATCATGGCCGCCACCACTTATGACTACATCGTCGTTGGCGCCGGATCGGCGGGCGCGGTGCTCGCCAACCGGTTGAGCGCGAGCGGCGAATACAAGGTCCTGTGCCTTGAGGCCGGAACCGAAGGATCGGGCTATTTCTGGTCCCGGGTGCCGATCGGCATGGCCAAGCTGATCGACCGTCCGGCGGTGAACTGGTGCTTTTCCTCCGAGCCGGACGAGGGCAGCGGCGGGCGGCGGATCCCCGTGCCCCGGGGTAAGATGCTGGGTGGCTCGAGCTCGATCAACGGCATGGTCTTCGTGCGCGGCCAACCCCAGGACTACGATCATTGGGCGCAGCTCGGAAACCGAGGTTGGAGTTACGCCGACGTGCTGCCGATCTTCCGCAAGATGGAGAGCTATGACGGCGGCGAGGACGAATATCGCGGCCGCGGCGGTCCGCTCCGGGTGACCGACAGCGAGAACGAGATCGTGCCCTTCCACTCCCGAATGATCGAAGCCGCGGGCAAGATCGGGATTCCCTTCACCAGGGATTACAACGGCGGCGATCAGGAAGGGATCGGCTTCACCCAGACCACCATCAACAAGGGCCGGCGGATGAGCACCGCCTACTGCTATCTCGATCCGGCCCGCGAGCGTCCGAACCTGACCATCGAGGCGGGCGCGATGGCGGAAAGTCTGATCCTCGAGGCGGGCAAGTGCGTCGGTATCCGCTATTCCGTCAGGGGCGAGGCGCGCGAGGCGCGGGCCGACCGCGAGGTGGTGGTGTCCACCGGGGCGATCAATTCGCCGAAGCTGCTGGAACTCTCCGGGATCGGCCAGCCGGATCTGTTGCGTGGGCACGGGATCGAGGTCAGGCACGAGCTGCCCGGTGTCGGCATGAATCTGCGTGATCATTACTCTCCGCGTATCCGCTTCGAGATCACCGAGCACGGCGCGACCTTCAACGACATGGGCCGGGGCTGGCGTCTGATGCTTGAGGCGGCGAAATACGCGCTCACCCGCAAGGGCTTTTTCGCCATGCCGGCGGGGTCGATCCGCATGTATTTCAAGACCCGGGAAGGGCTTGAGTCTCCCGATGCCGCGATCTCGATCACGCCGTTCCTGTTCGAGGCGGCGCCCGACGGGACGCTCAAGATCGCCGGCCAACGCGGGGTGACGGCGATCGCCAATGTCCTGCGCTCGGAAAGTATCGGCGACATTCACATCAAGTCCGCCGACCCGGCGGCGGCGCCGGCGATCCGGTTCAACTTCCTGAGTTCGCGTTACGACCAGGAAGGCACGGTCGCTGCGGTCCGCAAGGCGCGGGAATTATTCGCCACCAGCCCGCTGGCCGATATCGTCGGCGCGGAACTGGCGCCGGGCCCGTCGATCCGGACCGATGAGGAGATCCTTGCCTGGACCCGCAAGAACGCCGAGACCACCTATCACCCGGTCGGTACCTGCAAGATGGGCAGCGATCCGATGGCGGTGGTGGATGAGCAGTTGCGGGTACACGGGATCCGGAACCTGCGTGTGGCCGATGCCTCGATCATGCCGACGCTCACGTCGGGGAACACCAACGCGCCGTCGATCATGATCGGCGAGAAATGCGCGGAGATGATGCTGGCCTCCTAAGATGTCCCATGCGCGCGTGAACGGGATCAGCTTGTACCATCGCTTCGACGGCCCCGAAGACGGTCCGCGCGTCGTGTTCTCGAACTCGCTGTTCTCTCGCCTCGAGATGTGGGAGCCGCAGATGGCGGCGCTGATCGGGGCCGGCTATCGGGTGTTGCGCTACGATGCCCGTGGTCATGGCCGCTCCGACGCGCCGGAGGGGCCGTACACGATCGAACTGCTAGCCGACGATCTTGCCGGACTGATGAGCGCGGTCGGCTGGACGAAAGCTCATGTCTGCGGTCTTTCGATGGGCGGCATGGTCGGCCAGGCGATGGGAAGCCGGCATCCGGACCGGGTATTGTCCCTGACCCTCTGCGATACGACGGCCTATATGGGGGCTGAGGAGGTGTGGGAGCCGCGCATCCGGACCGGTCTCGCCGAGGGCGTGGAAGGGCTTGTCGAATCCTCGGTCACCCGCTGGTTCACGCCGGAGAGCATGACCCGCATCCCAGAGGATGTCGACAAGGTCCGGGCGATGATCCGCGCCACGCCGCTCGCCGGTTTCATTGGCTGCTGCCGGGCGTTTCAGGCCTTCGATCATCGCGAGGCGAATCGCGCGATCACGGCGCCGACACTGGTCATTGTCGGCGAAAAGGACCCCGGCACGCCGCCGAGCCACGCGCGGGTAATCCAAGAGGCGATCCCTGGTGCGGAACTGGAAATCGTCACGAATGCCGCGCATTTGACCAACATCGAGGCGCCGGAGGTTTTCAACGATGCGCTGCTCGGTTTCCTGAAGCGGGTCGGATAACGATCCGCCGGGGTTCGGATTGGCATTGAACGACCATCCGCTATTTGAGCGTCATCCCGCACTCGATGCGGGATCGACGCCTGAAGCCAATCAACGTGACCCCGGGAAGATCATTCAAATTATTGTATTTGCTTGATTTTTCATCGGAAGTGCTCCACCAGCCGTCTGGTTCCAAAGCTTTAGGCTTCGGCCCCGCAACAAATGCGGGGCGACGAAAGCGGAGGGGCTGAATCCGTACGGATTCGGGGGACGAGCCTCCGATACGTGATTCCTGATCGGCGCTCTATGGTGTCCTCGGTGTCCGGTGCTACAGTCCGCCAACCCATTGCAACCGGAGGCCCCGTCATGTCCGATCTGCCGTCTAGTGTCGAAATCCACGAGGAAGGTCCGCGCGAGGGCTTTCAGATTGAACCGGGGCCGATTTCGACCGCCGACAAGGTGAAACTGATCGATGCGCTGTCCGAAACCGGACTTCGGCACATTCAGGCCTGCTCGTTCGTCAATCCTCGGCTGGTGCCCGGTTGGGCGGATGCCGAGGCGGTGGTGGAGGGGTTCACGCCGAAGCAGGGAGTGCACTACACCGGGCTCTATTTCAACGGCAACGGCCTCGATCGGGCCCGCGCCTTCGACGGCAAGCTCACCCTGTCCGGGTCGATCTCGCTGACCGCGTCGGAAGGCTTCACCAAGAAAAACCTCAACCGCACCCATGCCGAGAATCTGGCGGCTATGAAGCGCCAGGCGGAAAAACATCTCGAGGCGGGAATCCAGGTCAATCGGATCGGCGTCATGGCCGCTTTCGGCTGCAACTATCAGGGTGATATCGCGCCTGCCCAGGTTGTGAAGACGCTTGAGGACGGCATGCGGATCGCCGAGGAAACCGGGTCCGAGATCGATCTGTTCTCGCTTGCCGACACCATGGGTTGGGCGGCGCCGCATCGGATCGAGCAGGTCATCGGCACGGTGCGCAACCGCTGGCCCGAGATGACGATATCCTTGCATCTTCACGACACGCGGGGGCTCGCGGTCGCGAACGCCCATGCGGGCCTCAAGATGGGGGTCTCGCAGTTCGACAGCACGGTCGGCGGCCTCGGTGGTTGTCCCTTCGCCGGCCAGCCCAAGGCGGCGGGCAATATCGCGACCGAGGAACTGGTCCTGCTCTGCGAGGAGATGGGGATTTCGACCGGCGTCGATCTCGACAACCTGATCGAGGTCGGGCGCATGGCCGAGGATATCGTCGGCCATCAGCTGCCGAGCGAGCTGCTGCATGCCGGGAGCCTGGACGCGTTCCGCCGCGGGGCCCCCCATTAATGACGGCAACGCCGCTTTCCGGGCTCAAGGTTCTCGAATTCTCGCATACCGTCATGGGGCCGACCGCCGGCCTGCTGTTCGCCGAGCTCGGCGCCGATGTGATCAAGGTGGAACTTGCCCCGGACGGTGACCGGACCCGGCGGCTGGGCGGCTTTGGGGCCGGCTTCTTCGCCGGCTTCAACCGTGACAAGCGCAGCCTCGCGGTGGATCTGAAAAGAACCGAGGGACAGGCGGTCCTGCACCGCCTCGTGCCGGGCGCTGATATCGTGCTGGAGAATTTCGGCCCCGGCACGATGGAAAAGCAGAAATGCGGGTACGAACATCTGGCGCCGTTGAATGACCGGCTGATCTTCCTGGCGCTCAAAGGCTATCTCGCGGGCCCTTATGAACATCGTCCGGCGCTGGACGAGGTGGTGCAGTTTCAGTCCGGTCTCGCCTGGATGACAGGGCCGCCGGGACGGCCGCTCCGGGCCGGCGCGTCGGTCATCGACATCATGGGCGCGATGTTCGGCGTGATCGCTGTGCAGGCGGCGCTGCGGGAGCGGGACGTCACCGGCAAGGGACAGCGGGTCTCAAGCTCGCTGTTCGAGAGCGCGGTGTTTCTGATGAGCACCCATATGGCTGGCATGGCGGCGACCGGCCTTGAGATGCGGCCGATGCCGGTGCGGCGCGGCGCCTGGGCGATCTATGAGGTGTTTCAGACCGCCGGTGACGGCCAATTGTTCATCGGCGTCACCTCGGACCAGCAATGGGACCGGTTTGTCGAGGAATTCGGGCTGCAGGAGCTTGCCAAGGACCCGCGCCTCGCCACCAACGTGATGCGGCTGGACGAGCGGGACTGGCTGATCCCGGCCCTCCAGGAGGTGCTGGGCAAGCTGCCGCAAAAGGAGGTCGAGGCGCGGTGCGAGCGCTGCAACGTCTCCTGGTCTCCGGTGGCGCAGCCGGCGGATCTGTTCAACGACCCGCATCTGCTGGCGACCAAGGGGCTGGTGGATGTGTTCGTCTCCCGCTTCGGCGGCGGCGACGGCGGCACCTTTGCCGGGCTGCCGGCCCTGCCGATCGAATTCGGCGCCGAACGCGAACGCCCCGGCCTGATCCGCCAGCCGCCGCGCATCGGCGAACACAGTGCCGAGATCCTTGCCGAAGCCGGTTTCACGGCCGAGGAGATCGGGTCTCTGACGGAACGCGGGGTGATCATCTGCGCTCCCTAGATCAGGTCTGGCGCCGGCAGGTTTTTGGATATGGAACAGAGAAGGTCATGATCATGGCAAGACTGCCGATCCCGAGCGATGCCGAGGGGTTTTCCGAGGAAACCCGTGCCGCCATCCGCTATGTCAAGGAAACCCGCGGCAGCATGCCGCCGCCGAGCAGCTATCTGACCTATGCCGGCAAAGCGGGCGAGCGGCTCTCGGATCTGGTCGAACATCTGCGCTACCACACCTCGCTGACCCAGGCCGAGGCGGAACTAGCGATCTGCACGGCGGCACGGGCGGCGAACGCGGATTACATCTGGAACGCCCATGTCAAACTGGGCCACGCCGCCGGCACCCGCGAGGAGGCGATCCACGCGGTGGATACCTACGGGCCGTTGGATGGGCTGACCGATGACGAGGCGCTGATCATCCGCTATGGCCGCGAGCTTCTGGAAGCGCCGCGGGTCGCGGATGAAACCTTCGAGGCGGTCCGGGCGCGGTTCGGCGAAAACGGCCTTCTGGAACTGACGGCGGTCATGAGCGTCTACATGATGAACGCCACCATTCTGCGCGCCATGGATCATCAGGCCGCTCCGGATGCGAGGCACCTGACGCCGCGATAGGTCTGCAAGGGACGTCCGGCGGAAACCGCCGCGCCGTCCCGATAGCCGTATCCCTGGCGAAAGCGAGGGCCCATGCCTGGGCAGGTTCGGCGTGGCGAGACGGTCGATCACCGTCCAATCTGACCTGGTGCCGCGGCTCTGGCGCGGGTTCGGAGTCCCGCGTTAAAGTGTGGGAACGACGATTGAAAGGAAAGCGCGGCGGAGCATGGCGAAAACACGGGAGGCGAGACGGCGCGCCAAGGCTCGCGCATCCATGGCCGGCTTCACATTGCTGGAGCTTCTCGTGGTGCTGACCATCCTCGGACTGCTTGCCGCTCTTGCCGGCCCGCAGCTCATGGGGCTGCTGGGCGGTGCCAAGACCAAGGCCGCGAGACTGCAGATCCAGACGTTGGAGACGGTGCTCGATCTCTACAAGCTCGATGTCGGCGCCTACCCCACCACCCGGCAGGGCCTGGCGGCGTTGCTGGTGAAGCCGGACGGTGTCGACCGCTGGAACGGTCCGTACCTGAAGAAGGCGGACGGTGCCGTTGATCCGTGGAACAAACCCTACAGATACCGGTCTCCGGGCCAGCATGGCGCCGTCGATATTTTCACCCTGGGCGCGGACCAGCGCGAGGGCGGCAGCGGTGAGGATCAGGACGTCACCAACTGGTAGCGGGAAGGGGTGACGCCGGTGGGCTCAGGATTCTCGTCTCACTAACTGTCGGTTTCCGACGATTACGGGTTGCGGGCGGGACATACCATCGCCGCATTGTCGCAGCCCTCGGGAGGTTTCAGACCCATGAGCACGAACTCGGCGGAACCGAAAAGCCGCGTGCGTGGCCGGCGCGGCGGCGGGCGGGCCGGCAATACCCGCGGCAAGGGCCAGGTGATCGAGCAACTTCCCTGGTCCATCCCGGTCAATTCCGACCGTCCGACCGAACCCTTGAGCGAGGAAGGCATCCAAGCCGTCCACGACGGCGCGATGCGGATCCTGGAAGAGATCGGCATCGAGTTTCTGAATCCGGAGGCGGTCGGGATACTGGCCAAGGCCGGCTGCATCGTCGACGGCGAGAACGTGCGGATGGGCCGCGACCTTGTGATGGAGGCGCTGAAGGATGTGCCCGCAAACTTCACCATCACGCCGCGCAATCCGGACCGGGTCATCGAGATCGGCGGCGACCGGATGGTTTTCGGCAATGTATCGAGCCCGCCGAACTGCTCGGACCTCGATCGCGGCCGGCGTACAGGCACCCGCGAGAGCTATCAGGATCTGATCAAGCTGACCCAGTATTTCAACTGCCTGCATTTCGCTGGCGGCTATCCGGTCGAGCCGATCGACATCCACCCGTCGATCCGCCATCTGGACTGCCTCTATGACAAGCTGACGCTAACCGACAAGGTCGCGCATGCCTATTGCCTCGGCAAGGAGCGGGTCGAGGACGTCATGGAGATGGTCCGCATCGCCGGCGGCCTGTCGCACCAGGAGTTTGAGGCGACGCCGAGGATGTACTCGAACATCAACTCGACCTCGCCGCTGAAGCATGACTATCCGATGCTCGATGGCGCGATGCGTCTCGCCCGGCGCGGGCAGCCGACGGTGGTGACGCCTTTCACCCTTGCCGGCGCCATGGCGCCGGTGACCATGGTCGGCGCGGTGACCCAGTCGATGGCTGAGGCCCTGGCTGCGATCGTGCTGCTGCAACTGATCCGGCCCGGCTGTCCGACGGCGATCGGCACCTTCACCTCCAATGTCGACATGCGCACCGGAGCGCCGGCCTTCGGAACTCCGGAATATATGCGCGCGACCCAGATGTCCGGCCAGATGGCGCGGTTCTACGGCCTGCCGCTACGGGCCTCGAATGCCTGCGCGGCCAACACGCCGGACAGCCAGTCGGCCTGGGAGAGCGCGTTTTCGCTGTGGTCCGCGATTTCGGCGCGGGTCAATATGGTCTATCACGCCGCCGGCTGGCTCGAGGGTGGGCTTTGCGCGTCGTACGAGAAATTCATCATGGACTGCGAAACCCTGCAGCAGATGATCGTCTATATGCGTCCGACGCTCGTGAATGACGACGAAATCGCCTTTGGAGCGGTCAAGGATGTAGGGCCCGGTGGTCATTTCTTCGGCACCGCGCACACCCAGGCCCGCTACGAGACCGCGTTCTACAAGCCGTTCCTGTCCGACTGGTCGAATTTCGAAAACTGGGAGGAGCGCGGCGCGATCCAGACGCCGGAGCGCGCCAACGGGATCTGGAAACGCATCCTCGCGGATTTCGAGGCGCCGCCGATCGACCCGGCGATCGACGAGGAACTAAAGGCCTTTGTAGCGCGGCGAAAGGAAGAGGGCGGCGCTCCGACGGACTTCTAGCGGGTGACGGGATCAGGCGCGCCGCGGCGCCTCGGAGGTCAGGATGGTAC
>JAYOEU010000178.1:0-8746 GCA_038116915.1 Alphaproteobacteria bacterium | reverse complement strand
ATGCCGGCATCGCGACCCAGATGGTGGTCGAGCGCCTGTTGGGCGAAAAGGGCATTGACCGGCGCGATCTCGGGCGCGAGAAATTCATCGAGACGGTCTGGGACTGGAAGGCCGAGTCCGGCGGAATGATCATGAACCAGCTCCGCTCTCTCGGCGCGACAGCGGACTGGGAGCGCGAGCGTTTCACCATGGATGACGGGCTTTCGGCCGCGGTCATCAAGGTGTTCGTCGAACTTTACCGTCAGGGGCTGATCTATCGCGACAAGCGGCTGGTGAATTGGGATCCGAAGCTTCTGACCGCGATTTCGGATCTTGAGGTGCAGCAGATCGAGGTCAAGGGCAAGCTCTGGCATTTCAAATATCCGATCGAGGGCGAGGAAGGCCGCTTCATCACCGTCGCCACGACCCGACCGGAAACCATGCTTGGTGATACTGGTGTCGCGGTTCATCCAGACGACGACCGGTACCGCGATCTCGTTGGCAAGCACGCGATCCTGCCCCTGGTCGGCCGGCGAATCCCGATCGTCGCGGATGAATACAGTGACATGGAAAAGGGCACCGGGGCTGTCAAGATGACGCCGGCCCATGACTTCAACGACTTCGAGGTCGGCCGTCGGCATGATTTAGAGATGATCAACATCCTGGATCAGCAAGCCCATTTGAACGAGAACGTGCCGGAGCCCTATCGGGGGCTGGAGCGCTACGAGGCGCGTAAGCGGGTGGTCGCGGATATCGAGGCGCTAGGGCTGCTCGACCGGATTGAGGATACCGTCCACACGGTGCCGCACGGCGACCGCTCGAACGCTCCGCTGGAGCCGTGGCTGACCGACCAGTGGTACTGCGACGCCAAGACCCTGGCAAAGCCGGCGATCGAGGCGGTCGAGACCGGGCGCACCAAGTTCGTGCCGAGGAACTGGGAAAACACCTATTTCGAATGGATGCGGAACATCCAGCCCTGGTGTATCTCCCGCCAGCTGTGGTGGGGGCACCAAATTCCGGCCTGGTACGGCCCGGACGGCACGGTCTTCGTCGAGGCGGACGAGGACGCAGCCAACGCCGCCGCCGCCGCCCACTATGGCGAGGCAAAGCCGCTGACCCGGGATCCGGACGTGCTGGACACCTGGTTCTCCTCGGCGCTGTGGCCGTTTTCCACCATCGGCTGGCCCGAAAAGACCCCGGAATTGGCGCGCTACTATCCCGGCGACGTGTTGGTGACGGGATTTGACATCATCTTCTTCTGGGTCGCCCGGATGATGATGATGGGCATGCATTTCATGGATGATGTGCCGTTCCACACCGTCTACATCCATGCCCTGGTCCGCGACGAGAAGGGCCAGAAGATGTCCAAGTCCAAGGGCAATGTCATGGACCCGCTGGACATCGTGGAGAAGTACGGCACGGACGCGCTCCGATTCACGCTTGCCGCGATGGCGGCCCAGGGCCGCGACATCAAGCTCGCCGAAACGCGTATTCAGGGCTACCGGAACTTCGCCACAAAACTCTGGAATGCCGCGCGCTATGCCGAGATGAACGGCTGCGGCCATGACCCCGCGTTCGATCCTTCCAAGGTCAAGGAGATCGCAAACCGTTGGATCGTCGGTGAGGCGACCAAGGCGGCGGCCCAGGTCGCGGGCGCTATTGAGGACTATCGCTTCAACGAGGCCGCCAACGGAATCTATCAGTTCGCCTGGGGCACTTTCTGCGACTGGTATCTGGAGTTCACCAAACCGATTCTCGCCGGGAGTGACCCGGCCGCGGCGGCCGAGACCCGGGCGACCACTGCGTGGGTGCTCCGTCAGATCATGAATGTCATGAACCCGCTGATGCCCTATCTCACCGAAGAGCTGTGGGAGCGGTTGGGCGGCGAGGCGGCGCTCATCACCACGCCATGGCCGGACCTTTCCGGCCTCGAACTCGATCAGGCGGCGGTTGCCGAGATGAATTGGGTCGTCCGTCTGATCAGCGAAGTGCGCTCCATCCGATCGGAAATGAATATCGCGCCGAAGGTGGAAATCGATCTTCGCCTTGCCGGCATGTTGGACCAGACCAAGGCCCGTCTCGCGGCGCACCGTGACATCATTCAGCATCTCGGCCGACTGAAATCAGCCGAGGGTCTGGAGGGCGCGATCCCGGCGGGGGCGGTGCAAAGCGTCATTGACGAGGCCACGATCGTGCTGCCGATCACGGACGTCGTCGACCTTTCCGCCGAGCGTGCGCGCCTGGAAAAAGACATCGCCAAGGTTCAGGTCGAGATCGATAAGACCGCCAAGAAGCTCTCAAACGAGAAGTTCGTCGCCAACGCCCCGGAAGAAGTCGTCGCTGAAAACCGTGACCGTCTTGCTGAGGACCAGGGCAAGAAGGAAAAGCTCGAGGCGGCGCTTGATCGGTTGCGCGCGGTTTAGGACCTCTACGGCTCCTCAGGATGAGTTCTCACATCGTTGATGTTCGCTCACCCTGAGGAGGCGCCTTGGCGCCGTCTCGAAGGGTCTGATATGGCGCCATTCGTCCAAATTGCTATCTAGTCGAGTTCCAGTCCGTCCATGCCGGAATTCTTGCGCACCCGTCCGATCATGTCGCGGATGGCGACGCCGAGCGCTTCAACGTCCTTGGTCTGCTTGATCTCGGCGCCGCGCCGCCAGCCCTCGCAGACCGCGACCCGGCCACTGCCGGCCTGAATGACGCGCCCGGTGATGTCGCCGGCCTCGAGGCTCGAAAGATAGACCACCGTCGGCGAGACCCAGCTCGGGTCGCGGACCTCGATGTCTTCCTTGGAATATTCCCGCAGATTGTCGGTCATGCGCGTATAGGCGGTCGGCGAAACCGCGTTGACGGTCACGCCGATCCTGCCGAGCTCGCGGGCGGCGATGATGGTGAAGGCGGCGATGCCGGCCTTGGCCGCGCCATAGTTGGTCTGACCCACATTGCCGTAGATGCCCGAGGTCGAGCTGGTGTTGATGATCCGCCCATGCACCTTGTCGCCGGTATCCTTGGAAAGCTGGCGCCAATAGGCGGCGGCGTGGCGCGACGGCGCGAAGGTGCCCTTCAGGTGCACCTGGATCACCGCGTCCCATTCCTCCTCGGTCATGTTGACCAGCATGCGGTCGCGCAGGATGCCGGCATTGTTCACGACGATGTCGAGCTTGCCGAAGCTGGAGACCGCCTGGTCGACCATGTTCTTGGCGCCGTTGAAAGAGCTGACGTCATCGCCGTTCACCTCGGCCTCGCCGCCCATCGCCTTGATCTCGTCTACAACCTTCTGCGCCGGGCCGCGATCCGCGCCGGTGCCGTCCACGGCCGCGCCGAGATCATTTACGATCACCTTGGCGCCGTGATTTGCCAGAGCCAACGCATGCTCGCGCCCGACGCCGCGCGCCGCGCCGGTCACGATGGCGACCCGTCCTTCACATAATCGAGCCATGAATTTCCTCCCTTGGATGTCCGATTTCGGTTGCCGTGATCATGCACGGATCGCGGCGATTTCAAACCTCCCATCGCTGGATTACCCTGTCGGTGATGGTGTTTGTCCCAATGGGAGGCGCGTGACATGGCCGGCAAGGCGAAACTCTCGGTCGAGGATCAACTGGAGATCCGGAATCTCTATGCGCTCTACAACCTTGCCAGCGATGCGTGCGACATCGACGGATACGCCGATTGTTTCACCGAGGACGGAGAGATGCTGTCGCTTGAGGTCGGGATAGAGGTGCGGGGCCGCGAGGCGTTGAAGGCGCACAAAATGCGCGACCGCGACAACCGGGGCGGCCGCTATCGCCGGCACTGGAACGGCAATCTGCATCTGGAGTTGCGGGAGGACGGACAGGTGCGTGGGCGCTGTTATCTGATCGCCTATAACGGCATGCCGGGCGATCTGCCCGCGATCGCCGATTGCGGTATCTATGAGGATCTTCTGACCCGGACAGCCGCGGGCTGGCGGTTTGCGCGGCGGACTTTGAGCATGGACGGCTCAACCTGGAACAAGAAACCCGCCGCTTCCGCCGGAGAGACCCGATGAGTGACGCAATAATCGATAGGACCGCCGCCCGGATCGCCGAAGCGGTCGCCTCAGGAGAGGTTTCGGCCGTCGAGGTGACCGAGGCTTTTCTCGCCCGGATCGAGGCCGTGAACCCGGTGATCAATGCGGTCTGCACGCTCAATCCCGCGGCGTTGGACGCGGCTCGCGCGGTTGATCGTCGGCGCGCGGCGGGGGAGGCGGCGCGGCCATTGGAAGGGGTTCCGTTCCTGGTCAAGGACATCCTGCAGACCAAGGGACTGCGCACCACCTTCGGCTCGCTCCTGCTTGAGCATGACGTGCCGGAAGAGGACACGATCACCGTTGAACGTCTGAAGGCGGCGGGCGGGGTTCTGCTGGGCAAGACCAACACGCCGGAATTCGCGCATGACATCAACACCACCAACAAGATCTTCGGCACCACCCGCAACCCCTGGGACGTGAACGTGACCGCCGGCGGTTCCAGCGGCGGATCGGGCGCGGCGGTCGCGGCCGGCATGGCGCCGCTGGCGCTGGGAACCGATCTTGGTGGCTCGATCCGAATTCCCTGCTCGTTCAACAATCTTGCCGGCCTCAGGCCGAGCCCGGGGAGGGTGCCGTTCTATCCGACCGACTATGGCTGGGACACGCTGGTCCAACATGTCCAGGGCCCGATGACCCGCGACGTCGGCGATGTAGGCCTCGCCATGTCGGTGCTCGCGGGGCCGGACGACCGCGATCCGAGTTCGCTGCCGGATGATGGCCTCGACTATCGAGCGGCGGCATCGGGAGAGGCGGCGATGACGGGGCTCCGCGTCGCTTATGCGGGTGATCTCGGTGTCATCCCGCTCGACCCGGAGGTGGACAGCCTGATCCGAAGCGCCCTGGCGCGGCTGGAGAGCCTCGGCTGCATCGTCGAGGAGGACTGCTTCGATACCTCGGACATCCGCGAGATCGTCTCCGGCACCCGGGCGTTCGGTATGGTCGCGCGCTATGCCGACCGGTTCGACGCCCACAAGACCCTGATGACCCAGCAATTGATCAACCAGATCACCCCGTCTCTGGAAATGTCCCTGCGCGACGTCACCCGGGCGGAGAAGCTCCGTACTACTTATTGGCACCGGGTGCGCCGCTTCATGGAGCGTTATGACTTCATCGCCGCGCCCTGTGTCGGCGCGCCGCCGTTCCGTCTGGACGAGCCGTTGCCCAAGACCGTCGGCGGCAAGCCGGTGGAGCGGTTCCAGGATGTGTTCCTGTCGACCTACGTGTTCAGCGTCACCGGCCTGCCGATGGCCGCCGTCCCCTGTGGGTTGACCCGTGACGGGCGGCCGGTAGGGATGCAGATCATCGCCCGCCGGTTGCGCGACGATGCCGCGCTGGAAATTGCGGCGGCCTACCAATCGGCCGCGGGCGAGCTGTTCCGCCGTCCCGAGATCGACCTGGACGCCGTCAAGCCGGTGAGTGAAGCGATGCAGACGCCGGGAGTGTCAATCGATAAAAAATAATATTAACAGTAAGATAGGGATTATTATTGATATTTATGATTAGGAATTCTCCACCGTCTCGGCCTCAATCTGATAATAACCGTCAAGGCCGATGATATCCTCGATCTCCTGGCGCGCCCGGACGAAATCGGTGGGCGAAAGACCGGTGAAATCACCCGTCGCGCGCAGTTCCTTCAGCATGTCGCGCTGCGCGGCAAAGGCGGTGGCGAGCACCACTTGGGCGTCGATGCACATGACATAGCCCATATCCGTCAGTTCCTGGCGCGAGAACAGGGGGCGGCCATCCCGGTTCCCCCGGCTTTGCACATAGACCAACGGCACATCGCAGATCTTCGGCGCGCGGGCCGCTTCCTCGGGCGAGCGCGGGAACAGCAGGCCCATATCGGCGCCGGCTTTGGCGGCGAGGTTGATCCGGCCGGCGGCGTCCTCGACACCGAACTCGCGGCAGGTATCCGAGCGGGCGATGATTAGAAAATCGGGATCGGTCTCGTCCCGTGCTCGGCAAGCATAGCGGATTTTGGTGGCGAACTCCTCCGGGCTGATCGCGTGCACCTGGTACTTGTGATAGTGCGCGCGCTTGGGGAAAAGCTGATCCTCGATATGGATGCCGGCGATTCCGGCGCGGGCGAACTCGCGGACCGTGCGCATGGTGTGCAACGGCTCGCCGAAGCCGGCGCCGGCATCGGCCAGCACTGGGATTGAGACAGCCGCCGCGGCCTCTCCGGCAATCGCCACCTGCTCGGTCATGGTCAGCAACGGCTCCGTCGTCGCCTTGGAGCCGCCCGAGACATAGCCGCCCACATAAGTCGCTTCGAAGCCCGCCTGCTGAACCAGCCGCGCGGTGATTGGATCATAGACCGACGGCAGGTGCAGAAAGGTTCCGGCCTTGATCAGGGCGCGTAGATCGGCGGTGACGGACATGACGGGACTCCGCGAAGGTGGGGTGTAATTCGTATTAGCATCGCCCAGGACCAGGGCATATTCCCGACCGAAACTCTAGCCGTCCGGAAGATCGATCAACATGTCTTTCGAGAGCCGCGCATCAAGCGCTTCGATGAAATCCCGCTGCTTTTCGTGGGCGAGACAGATGTCGAAACCCCAGAACGGACGCTGGGAGAGATGGCCCATGTAGTTGACCGCGTTGATGAATTCGCGAGACTGCTCGAGGGAAATCTTGCCAAAGAAGCGCCCCGGATCATCCCACAGATAGGCCGAGCGATAGCCGCTCGCCACGGCCTTGTTCAAGACCTCCCCAATTTTCCTCAGATGCGCCAGGAAAACGTCCTGTGTTTTCGTCTGAAACTCGAATTCAAAGTAGATCGGAAACGCGCCGCCAACGCCCAGCGCCGCGGCAACGAGATCGAGATCATGTCCGTCGGTGTCGATTTTCAGCAGAAGCGGGTCCGGCGTCGACCGGATCAGGCCGGCCATCGATACGGACGTGATCCGGGTCTCCTCGGCCTCGTCGGTGGGTTTCGCCGTTCCGGCCCAATGCCAGAGCTTTTTTGGAAGATCTCCGTCGTTCGCGACAACGAATTCCTGCCGCGCGACGGCCCGGTCCAGGAAATGGTCCGAGATATTGCGCTGCAAATAGGGAAAGAAAAATTCCGATGGCTCGAGACACAGGATTTCAAGGGAGCTGTGTTTGTGGATGACGGCGCAGGAATCGCCGACGTTCGCGCCGACATCGATCACCGTCCCGGACTTCACTAGTTCATCAAGCGCGGAACAGATCAGAGCGAGCCCGGCTTCGCGATAGGGCTGATGGAGCTTTGAGTTCGCATCGGCCACCGACAGCAATATGTGCTGGGACGGGAACCGCATCCTGTAGCCGTGAAACTTAAACTCCACGGCGGTTTGGTCGTTGAACCGGGGAGCGCCGTCGACAATTGGAACGTCAATACTTTCCAAGACCAAATCCCGTATCCGTTGCCTGAGTGTGACACGGGTATCCGGCCATTGTCTTCCCAATAGGAGCCGCCGGGTGTCGGGCGCGGCAAACGGTCCGACCCGACAGCGGGGACGGTAAGGTGATACCGGGACGCAGTGCCGGGTACCATTCTTAGTCTGTCCGGATGAATTTAGTGTATACTAACATATTGAAAGTATTGCGTTAATTTGACTTTGCCTTCGGAATCGTGCATCATTGCATCATCGATGTTGGGGAGTAGCCTTCTTCCTTCGCGAAGAGCTTGCGTCAACATGCTTGCACCGAAGGTGCATGGCGCAAGCGACGGATTTCCGTTTGGCGAGACCGACATGTGCGTGGGCTTCCGACGGGCGGGGCGTGCGCGCATGTTCGCCAACGCCCGCCGAGGCAACCCTCGATGCTCTCAACCGCAGCCATTGCCATGAGCATGTCCGCCGACGCGTTCGCGGCGAGCCTGAGCAAGGGTGCCGGCGCGCACCGTGTCCGGTTTGCTGAAATCTTCCGGACCAGCCTGATCTTCGGATCGGTCGAGACCATTGCGCCGGTCATCGGCTGGACGATCGGTCTGGCGGCAAGTGCGGCCATCGCCGCCGTCGATCACTGGGTGGCGTTCGGGCTTCTTTCCATCATCGGGATCAGGATGTTTCGGGACGGCCTAACCCGGGCGCCCCACAGTCGGCCGGTCCGCCGGCACGGGCTCGGGATGACTGTTCTGACGGCGATCGGCACAAGTCTGGACGCCATGGCCGTCGGCGTCACGTTGGCGGTGGTGAATGCGGACATATGGCTGCCGGCGCTGTCGATCGGTTTGGCCACTTTCTTCATGAGCGGTATAGGGATGGTCGTCGGGCGCGTGGTTGGCGAAGCGCTGGGGCGAGCCGCCGAAATTGTTGGTGGGCTCCTCCTGATCAGTGTCGGAACCCTGATCCTGGCGCGGGACCTGCAGATCATCTGACCACGGTGCTTCGTTTCAAGACAGTCGAATTCCTGCCGTCACGATGGTCCAACCCTCTTGTCAGCCGGTCTGCCATCACTACCCTGTCGGGAGATGAGAGTGGGAGCCCGGCATGATCCGCGTCGCCTTCGATATCGGCGGAACCTTCACGGACTTTGTCCTGCATGACGACGCGGGCGGAGCCGGGACTCATTTCCTCAAGGTGCCGAGCACGCCGCGAGATCCGAGTGCGGCGGTTCTTTCGGGACTTGCCGCGCTTTTGGATCAGGCCGGCCTGGAGCCAGGCGCCGTCGGCGGGATACTGCATGCAACCACGGTCGCCACCAACGCGGTGCTGGAGCGCAAGGGCGCGGCGAGCGGGCTGATCACCA
>JAYOEU010000177.1:0-8760 GCA_038116915.1 Alphaproteobacteria bacterium | reverse complement strand
GCCTTACGCGGCCGCGATACGGCATCGCTTGGCGGTTAATGCAGAACAGGGTCGCGCGGCGGGCCGGCGACGTATATACCTCTGGAAACGACGTTACCGTATCGATTGGAGATCGTGATGAGCCCCGATTCCGCCGCCGCCGAAGCCGCTTCGACCGTCACGGGCAAGCCCAAACCCTCGCGGCCGGGCTTCCAGTGGGACGATCCTCTGCTGCTGGATCAGCAGCTCAGCGAGGAAGAACGCATGGTCCGGGATGCCGCGCGGGACTACTGCCAGGACCGGCTTTTGCCGCGGGTGCAGAACGCCTTCCGGAACGAGCATTTCGACCGTGAGATCATGAACGAAATGGGAGAGCTCGGCTTTCTCGGTTCCACCATCGAGGGATATGGCTGCGCCGGGGTCAATCATGTGTGCTACGGCCTTGTCGCCCGCGAGGTTGAGCGTGTCGACAGCGGCTACCGGTCGGCGATGAGTGTTCAGTCCAGCTTGGTGATGCATCCGATCCACGCCTATGGCAGCGAGGAACAGCGGCAGAAGTATCTTCCCAAGCTGGCGAGCGGTGAATGGGTCGGCTGCTTCGGCCTCACCGAACCCGACCACGGCTCCGATCCCGGCGGGATGAAGACCCGGGCCCGGTCGGTGAACGGCGGCTATCTTCTCTCGGGCGCCAAGATGTGGATCACCAACTCGCCCATCGCCGATGTCTTCGTGGTCTGGGCCAAGACCGATGACGGCGTGATCCGCGGGTTCATTCTCGAAAAGGGAATGAAAGGTCTTTCCGCGCCGAAGATCGAGGGCAAGTTCTCGCTGCGCGCCTCGATCACCGGCGAGATCGTGATGGACGAGGTCATGGTCCCGGAGGAGAACCTGCTTCCCAACGTCAAGGGGCTGTCCGGACCGTTCGGATGTCTCAACAAGGCGCGTTACGGCATCTCCTGGGGGGCCTTGGGCGCCGCCGAGTTCTGCTGGCACGCCGCCCGCAGCTATACGCTCGACCGCCAACAGTTCGGCCGTCCCCTGGCCGCCAACCAATTGGTTCAGAAAAAGCTCGCGGACATGCAGACCGAGATCACCATCGGCCTGCAGACCTGCCTGCGCCTCGGCCAATTGCTCGACCAGGGCCTCGGCGCGCCCGAGGCGATTTCGCTCGCCAAGCGCAATTCCTGCGGCAAGGCCCTGGATATCGCCCGGGTCGCCCGAGACATGCACGGCGGGAATGGCGTGTCCGATGAATACGGTGTCATCCGCCACGTCATGAATCTGGAAGCGGTCAACACCTACGAGGGGACCCATGATGTGCACGCCCTGATCCTGGGCCGCGCGCAAACCGGTCTTCAGGCCTTCACCGGAGCCTGACCCCTTCGCCGCCAATCAGGCCGGCTTCGGTTGAAGCCGGCCTGATTGGCTCCGCATCCTGCGCTCCAGCTACTTCACCTTCTTGCAGGCGGCGGCCAGGGCGGCGATTTCCGGATCATTGAGCGGCTGGCCGTTGAATTCCATCCGCCCCGAGGAAATGTCGTACGAGACCTCCCCCACCGTCGCCTCACCCGAGAGCAGGCTGGACGTGCCCGACAAGCCCAAACCCTTCAGCGCATCGTGGGTGATGTTGAAGGTGATCTTGTCCGGCGCCTTGATGACCTGGGTCCCCGGCAGATCCGCCGGTTTGACCGGCCGTCCATAGGCATCGACGCCGGGCTTGTAGGCGACATCCGCCGAGGGCACATGCGCGACCAGGCGGCGGCAATCCTTGGGTGACACCGTGATCTCGGCGGTCCCGGGTTTGGCCTCCGCCGCCCCCGCCGAACCGATTGCGGCAAGCAGCACCAGACAAGACGCGGCGATTCCGCCGATGATTGGTTCCAAACGCGCCATAATCCCTCCAATATCCGCGAGCCAACCCGACAATCGGTATTTTTTGTCACGATTTCGCGAATTCTACGTGACCAATTGTTCCAGTGATACTATCGTCCCCTTCAATAAGATGAACCGCCGACGCCCATGCGTTAAGGCTGGTCCGAGTTAAGGGAGGAACCCAGGCCAAGCACCGTCTCCGGACGCGTGATTGGTAAAAAAAGGGCACGCTGAGAGCAAGGTCCGAAAGGCCCTTGCTTTTTTTTGTCCGCGTGCTCGGACCGACGCCATCCGCCGCCGCCTACATCTTCTTGGCCATGTCCCGGAACGAGATCAGTTCGGCGTCAATCACCCAGTCGACCGCGAACCACAGAACTGCGGCGATCACTGTTGCCGCGGCAGCCTTTTTCCACAGATGCGGCTTTTCCGGCGCGCCGGGTTCATGCCCGATTTCAACGGTCTCGGGCCGCTTCACGCCGAATGGCAGGGACATGAAGAAAACCCACCACCACAGCAGCACATAGACGACGATGCCGGACGCGATATCCATGGAGCCCCTCCCTTGCGCCGAGATGGCATCAGACCTGCTCAAGTTCAACCAGGGTGCCGATGAAGTCCTTGGGATGCAAAAACAGGACGGGTTTGCCGTGCGCGCCGATCCTCGGCTCTCCGTCACCCAGGACGCGCGCGCCTGCGGCTTTCAGGCTGTCTCGGGCGGCAAGGATGTCGTCCACCTCGTAACAGATGTGATGCATCCCGCCGGACGGATTCTTGTCGAGGAAACCCTGGATCGGAGACCCCTCCCCGAGCGGGTGCAGCAGCTCGATCTTGGTGTTCGGCAGTTCCACGAACACCGTCGTCACGCCATGATCGGGAAGATCCTCGCTGGCGCTCACCCTGGCGCCGAGAGTGTCCCGATAGGTTGCCGCCGCCGCCGCCAGGTCCGGCACGACGATCGCGACATGGTTCAGCCGTCCGATCATCTTTCCGTCTCCCTATGCTCTTACCACATGCACGCTGGTTACCGGCCGCTTGCCGAATTCCCCCCGCAGGACCCGGCGAACCGCGCGCCGGGCCGCTTCGGTGACCGCATCGTCCGCCGTGCGCGCGCTGGACGGCAGGCCTTCCACCGCGTCACGCACCATTTCGACCAGGAGTCCGTTGATCTCGCGCTCGTCGTCACCATCCGTGATGCCGGTGACCGTCAGCATCGGATCGCCGCGGCAAAAGCCCTTGGCATCAAGGACGACAGTCGCCGCGACGGCGCCGTTATGCAGCAGCTTTCGGCGGTCGCGGATCACCTCGCTGTCCAGCCTGCGCAGCCGCGGACCATCGACCGCCAGACTGGAGACCGGCACCCAGGAAATCACCTCGGCCGGCCCAGGGGCCAAGCGGATGACGCTGCCGTTGCCGGGAACCTGGACCTGCGGCACCTGACACTCCCGGGCAAGCTTGGCATGCTCGGCGAGATGCCGGGCGTCGCCATGAACCGGGATCGCTATCTCCGGGCGGATCATCTGATACATCTCGATCATGTCATCGCGGGCCGGATGGCCGGAGACGTGGACATGATGCTCGCGTTCCGTGATGACCAGGATGCCGCGGCTCATCAGCTTGCCCTGGATCCGGCCGATCGCGTTTTCATTTCCCGGGATCTCCCGCGATGAGAAGATCACCGTGTCACCCGGGTCCAGCGAGACCTGGGGATGCGCCTGATCGGCGATCCGGGCGAGCGCCGCCCTTGGTTCGCCCTGACTGCCGGTGCAGATCATCACCAGCTTGTCCTTCGGAAAGTATCCGGTATCCGCCTCGGCGACGAAATCCGGGATGTCGAGCAGGTATCCATTCTCGCGGGCGGCATCGACCATGCGCCAGAGCGACCGGCCGACCAGGGCGACCTGCCGGTCGCAGCGCCGCGCGGCAACCGCGACCGAGCGCAGCCGGGCGACGTTCGAGGCAAAGCAAGTGACCGCGATGCGATTCGGCTGGGCTGCGAAGATTTCGGTAAACGAGGCCACCAGCTCGGCTTCCGAGCCGGTATGGCCGGGAACATCGACATTGGTCGAATCCCCGATCATCGCCAGCACGCCCTCCTCGGCGACACGGTCGAGCGCGTCGTGATCCGTCACCTCGCCGACCTGCGGATCGGGATCAAACTTCCAATCGCCGCTATGCAGGATGGTCCCGGCCGCGCAGCGGAGCGCGATCCCGTTGGGTTCGGGGATCGAATGGGTGAGCGCGATGAACTCCACTTCGAACGGCCCGAGCACCAGGGTGCCGGAAAGCGGCACCTCGACGAGATTGACCAGCCCCAGCAGATCAACCTCCGCCAGCTTGCGGCGGATCAGCGTCGCGGTGAACGGCGTCGCGTAAATCGGACAGCGCAGCCGCTCCCAGAGATAGGGGATGGCACCGATATGATCCTCATGGCCGTGTGTCACCACGAGGCCGAGCAGGTCGCGCTTGCGCCGCTCGATGAAGCCCGGGTCCGGCATGATGACATCAATCCCCGGCGTGGTCTCATCGCCGAAGGTGATGCCGAGATCCACCATCAGCCACTTGCCGCCGTAGTGGTAGAGATTGAGGTTCATCCCGATCTCGTCGGAACCTCCAAGCGGCAGGAACAGCAGCTCGTCCGGATCGGCCCGGAAATCGTCCAACTCGCTCATCGCTTATTGCGCTGATGGATCAGGACCAGCCCCCGCAGCGTGATGTCCGGGTCGACGTGCTGGATCGCGTCGGTCGAGGACAGGAAGATCGGCGCGAGGCCACCGGTCGCCACGACGGTCATCGGCGCGCCGTACTCGGTCTTGATCTGACTGACGATGCCGTTGATCAGCCCGACATAGCCCCAGAATATGCCGGCGCGCATCGCCTCGCGGGTGTTCTTGCCGATGATCCGGGTCGGCTCGTCCGAGTTTCTGGAGGACTCCGGCTGTTCGATCACGATCCGCGGAAGCTGTGCCGCCGCGCGATACAGCGCCTCCAGAGAGAGATTGATGCCGGGAGCGATGACGCCGCCGGCATAACCGCCGTCGCTTTCCACCACATCGAAGGTCGTCGCGGTTCCGAAATCGATGACAATCAGCGCGCCGTCATAGCGCGCGGCGGCGCCGATGGCGTTGACAACCCGGTCGGCGCCGACCTCTCTTGGGTTGTCGATGCGAATATCGATTCCGAGGTCGACATTTCCGGTGCCCACCACCATCGGGGTCAGCCCGAAATGGCGCCGGCACAGGGTCTTCAAATTAAACGCCGTTTCCGGCACCACATTGGCGATGATGACATCGTCGATATCCTTGAGCGACAGGCCGCTCAGGGCGAGCAACTGGGTCAGCCAAACCGCGTATTCATCGGCCGTGCGCGAGGTGTTGGTTGAGGTGCGCCACGAGCCGACGCAGTCCTCGCCCTCGAACATGGCAAAGCCGGTATTGGTGTTCCCGCAATCGATCGTCAGCAGCATCAGGCCTCTCCAGGCGTCCCGAAACTCACGGTTCCGGCGGCGATCCGCTCCACGCCACCGTCCCGCGTTCCGAGCAACAGGCGTCCTTCCTCGTCGATTCCCTTCAAGCGGCCCTCGGAAAACCCGCCGGCGGCGCCATCCACGCGAACCTCGCATCCAAGGCCATGGGCGATCTCCGTCCAGGCCGCCCGGATCTCCTCGAAGCCCCGTTCGCTCCAGATATCATACCAGCGGGCGAGTGCTATCAGATAATGCGCCGCCGCGTTGTCCACCGGCGGATATTCACCGCTAAGCACGGCAAGATTGGTCGCGCCGTACCGGGTATCGGGGGGATGAGAGACTAGATTGATGCCGACCCCCACCACCACGGCCCCGCCGGCGGGTCCGTGGACGGTTTCCAGCAGGATGCCGCTCACCTTCAGCCGGTCCGCCAGAACATCGTTCGGCCATTTCACGGTCACCGTCGCCTTCGGCGCAAGTGCGCGTGCCGTATCGGCGACCGCAAGCGCGGCTACGAAAGAGAGTTGCGGCCAGCTCGTTACCGCCGTCGGGGGATGCAGGATCGTGGAGGTATAGAGGTTGCCCGGCGGCGACCGCCACTCCCGGCCGCGCCGTCCCCGGCCGGCGGTCTGCTCGGCCGACTGGATGACGGTCCAAGCCGGAGCCCCCTCGCGGGCGCGACTTTTCGCCAGATGGTTGGTGCTGTCGAGAACCGCATGGGCCTCGATCCGCACTCTCCCCGGCAACACCGGGGACGGATGGATTGTGTCAAGCGTGGCGGACATGCCCGCGCCTCGTCCCGGCAAAAGGATCTCGGGATCGGCCGGAGCGGATGCGGTCGTGCCTCAACTTCCCATCAATGCCGCGGCTGCCGCGTTGGCGACCTCGACGATCGGGCTCGGCGCCAGGAAGAACAGCAAGGTCACGGCGGTCGCGACGTACATGATCACCCTGAGTTCGCCCGGCACGGACTTGTCCAGCGGCTCGGTGGCCTCGTCGAAATACATGATCTTAACGATCCGCAGATAGTAGAAGGCGCTCACCACGCTGGCGATCACGCCGAGGATCGCCAGGGTATAGAGCCCGGCGTCAATCGCGGCCAGGAACACGAACCACTTGCCGAAGAACCCGGCAAGCGGCGGCACGCCCGCCATGGAGAACATGAAGACCAGCAGCGCCAGCGCCATCATCGGATGACTTTTGGACAGACCCGCCAAATCGCTGATCCCCTCCACCATCCGGCCCTGCTGGCGCATCGCCAGGATGCAGGCGAAGGTGCCGACATTCATGAACAGATAGACCGCGAGATAGATCAGCACACCGCTGGCGCCGGCTTCGTTGCCCGCCGCCACGCCGACCAGCGCGTAGCCCATATGGCCGATCGAACTGTAGGCCATCAGGCGCTTGATGTTGGTCTGCACCAGGGCCGCGAAGGCGCCGAGGCCCATGGAGAGGATGGAGATCACCACGATCACCTGCTGCCACTGCTCGATCAGCTCGCCGAACGGACCGACCATGACGCGCAGGAACAGGCAGATCGCCGCCACTTTCGGAGCAATGGTGAACAGCGCCGTCACCGGGGTCGGCGCGCCCTCATAGACGTCGGGCGTCCACATGTGGAACGGCACCGCCGAGACCTTGAAGGCCAGACCCGCGATCAGGAACACCAGGCCGAACACCAGACCGACCGGAACCGGCTGCTCCTTGAAGCCGGCGAAAGTCCCGGCAAGCGCGGTGAAGTCGGTGCTGCCGGCGAACCCGTAGATCAACGAACAGCCGTACAGCAACATGCCCGAGGAAAGCGCGCCGAGAACGAAGTATTTCAGCCCCGCCTCGGTCGAGCGCAGGGTGTCGCGCCGGATCGAGGCGACCACGTAGAGCGCCAGGCTCTGCAATTCCAAACCGATATAGAGCGCGATCAGATCATTGGCGGACACCATCATCATCATGCCGACCGTGGCATAGACGATCAGCACCGGATATTCGAACCGCTGGGCCTGTTCGCGCCGCATGTAGTCATTGGACAGAATGATCGACAGCGCCGAACCGGCGAGGATCAGGATCTTCGCGAATTGCGCGAACTTGGAGGTGACGAACATGCCGAAGAAGGCCGGCGTTTCGGTCGCGCCGCCATGGGTGATCACCAGAACACCGGCGGCAAGGAAACTCGCGATCGCAAGCCAGGAGACCGTTGCGGTGGCATCCTCCTTGCGGAACACGCCGAGC
This sequence comes from Alphaproteobacteria bacterium, assembly GCA_038116915.1. Taxonomy (GTDB): domain Bacteria; phylum Pseudomonadota; class Alphaproteobacteria; order Thalassobaculales; family Thalassobaculaceae; genus JADHLJ01. The sequence continues at coordinate 1,220 of JAYOEU010000177.1, read as the reverse complement.
ATCAGCAGAACCATTCCCGCCGCCGCCAGGAAAATCTCCGGCGTCGCCGAGGCCATCGCGGGAACCAAGGTGGGATCCATTTCCTAGTCTCCGGCTCAGCGGTTCGCGACGGTCACGCCGCCATCGGCCAGCGCGACCTTGTAATTTGCGATCAGGTTGTCGACGGACACCGCCATCATGTCGAGGAAGGAGGCGGGATAGATCCCCATCCAGAACACCAGGACGATCAGCGGCGCGAAAACCGCGATCTCGCGCGGCGAGAGGTCCAGAATGCCTTTCAGATTCTCCTTGTCGAGAACCCCGAAGATGATCCGGCGGTAAACGTAGAGCATATAAGCGGCCCCCAGGATCACGCCGGTGGCCGCGAAGGCGGCGAGCCAGGTGCTGACCTCGAAGGCCCCCATCAGCACCAGGAACTCGCCGACGAAACCGCTGGTCGCGGGCAGGCCGACCGAGGCCATGGTGAAGATCATGAACACCAGGGCATAGCGCGGCATCCGGTTGACGAGGCCCCCATAAGCCGCGATCTCGCGGGTGTGCATGCGGTCATAGACGACGCCGACGCACAGGAACAGGGCGCCGGAGACGATGCCATGGCTCAGCATCTGGAAGATCGAGCCCTGCACGCCCTGCTCGTTCAGGGTGAACATGCCGATCGTGACGAACCCCATATGGGCGACCGAGGAATAGGCGATCAGCTTCTTCAGGTCCTCCTGCGCCAACGCGACCAGGGAGGTGTAGATCACCGCGATCACGCTGAGCGCGAAGATCAGCGGCGCGAACATGTCGGAGGCTTCCGGAAACATCGGGATCGAGAACCGCAGGAACCCGTAGCCGCCCATCTTCAGCAAGACGCCCGCCAGGATCACCGATCCCGCGGTCGGCGCCTCGACATGGGCGTCCGGAAGCCAGGTGTGCACCGGCCACATCGGAACCTTGACCGCAAAGGACGCGAAGAAGGCGAGCCACAGCCAGGGCTGGATATCGGCGGCGAACTTGAACGCCATCAGGGCCGGCACGTCCGTGGTGCCCGCCTCGAAATACATGGTCAGCATAGCGACCAGCATCAGGACCGAGCCGAGCAGCGTGTAGAGGAAGAACTTGAACGCCGCGTATACGCGTCGCCCGCCTCCCCAGACCCCGATGATGATGAACATCGGGATCAGCACGCCCTCGAAGAAGATATAGAAGACCAGCATGTCCAGCGCGCAGAACATGCC
>JAYOEU010000176.1:0-8763 GCA_038116915.1 Alphaproteobacteria bacterium | reverse complement strand
AATGCGACGCCGAGACCCAGACCCTGGTCAAGAAGCGCCTGGAGGATGCCGGCTATTCAACCGAGCTCAAGAACCATGGTTATTGCGTGTCGCTATATGTCTACGATCCGAACAACCTGAGGCTCGAGCTGACGGTCGACCATCCGGATGTCGCCACCATCCAGCAGACCCACCAGGCGGATCCGCACGCTCATCTGAAGCGCTGGATGTCCGGTGATCATACCGTGAACAATGACATCCGGGGACACTGACACGCCGGTATTGCCCACCGAGGACGTCTGGAGTCTCGGCACGCGAAGCGGCCTGCCCGAGGAATTGCCGCTGCTGACCGGCGCCCTGCCGCGAAGCGGGTGGCCGGGGCATCCGAATTTCGCGGGCCTCACCGAATACTGGCTTTCCCGCCACGCGATGTTCCGCGAGCTGGTCTCGCGCATCGCGGCGGATGCCGACGCGCTCGCCTCGGCCGAGATGAAGCCCGAGGATTTCCGGCACCGTCTCGCGCGCCTCGGCGGCATGCTGCTGAACCATTTACACAGCCATCACCAGGTCGAGGACGGGCACTATTTCCCGCTCCTGATCCGTCGCGAGCCCGCGTTGGCGCGGGGGTTCGAAATTCTCGACCGCGACCATCACCTCATCGCCGACTGGTTGGCCGAGTTCGCCGACCGCTCCAACGCCTTGCTCAGCGCGGCGGCGGAGCCGGGTTTCGAGCCCCGCGACGCCGGCGCCTACCGCGACTGGTTCACCAGCTTCACCCCATTGCTGGAGCGGCATCTCTCGGACGAGGAGGATCTGGTCATCCCGCTGCTGCTTCGCGATGCGATGGGGTAGAGGCGGAGCCGCGAGCGCCCTCGGGGCCGACCAAACCCCGCCCCGTCGCCCCGGCGAAAGCCGGTCCCGTGCCGCCAACCGCTTTCCCGTCGCCCTGGCGCAAGGCAGGGCCATGCATCGATGCCAAAGCATGACGGTTTCTGGTGCCAGTCCTCCGGCCCTTTGCACCAAACAACGAAAGTTGAAAACCCGGGTGAGAGGCCCTGCCTTGCGCCAGGGCGACGGGAAAAAGTTCCGAGGCGGAAACGGGTTCCGGGTTCCAAGCGCCCGGCGAGCGGACCAAGTTTCTTACGCACACTCACAACGCGCGTATCCCTGGCGAAAGCCAAGGCCTATTCCTGCGGACTCTGGCACGGGCCTTGGATTCGGCGGAATGGACCCTGGATCAAGTCCAGGGATTCGAAATAAATTTTTAGCCGCAATTGAACCATCACCTCGAGTCAAACCTACCCCAGATCCCGCAAGACCGCCTCGGCGGCGCGCTTGCCGGGAAGGCCCCAGATGCAGCCGCCGGGGTGGGTGCCGGTGCCGCAGAGATAGAGGCCCTCGATCGGTCCCGGCGAGTCCCGACCGCCGGGCGCCGGACGGCCGTCGAACAGGTTCGGCGCCAGCATGTCGCCGTGAAACTGATGGCCGCCGGTCATCGCGAAGCGCTGCTCCAGATCCAGCGGCGACATCACCTCCATCGCCGTGACGACCTCGCGGATCTCGGGCGCATAGTCGGCGACGGTGTCGAGCACAATCGCGCCGGCCTCTGCCCGGGCCTTGTCCCAGCCGCCATAGGAGGGGTCCAGCTCATAGGGGAAATACTGGGCATAGCAGGTCAGCGTGTGCCGGCCTTGGGGCGCGAGGCTCGGATCGACCGCCGACTGCATGTGCACGGTCATGAACGGCCGGGACGACATGAAGCCGCGCCGCGCCTCGGCCCAGGCCGCCTCCACATAGTCCGGGCCGGGGCAGATCGTCACCCGCGCCGGCGTCACTCCGTCGGGCGCGCCGCGGAATTTCGGCAGACGCGAGACCGCGCAATTCACCTTCAATGCCGGGCCGTTGGTGTTGATCGCCTTGATCGAGGCGGCGAAATCCGGCGTCAAATTGGCCGCGCCGACGAGCCCGAGATAGGTGAGCTTCGGATCAGCGTTGGAGATCACCACCGGGGCCTTGATCCGCTCTCCATCGGTGAGTTCGACACCCCGGGCGGTTCCGTCTTCCACGATCACCCGCGCCACCTCGGCGCCGGGCCTGAGCATTGCCCCGGAACCGACGGCGGCGGCGGAGAGCGCGTCGGCGAGCCCGCCCATCCCGCCGCGCACATAGCCTGTCACCCCGCGCCTTCCGGTGGTCGCCCCGAACAGATGATGCGCCATGACATAGGCGGTTCCCGGCGTGCTTGGGCCCGCATTGGTGCCGAAGGTGGCGGTAAGGCCGAGGAAGCCTTGCACCGCCGGGCTTTCAAACCGCGCGCCGAGGAGATCGCGGATGCTGCCCTCAATGAAAGCTGAATAGAGATCGCGGCGGCCCGCGCGTTCGAAAATCCCCTCAAGCTCGGCCCGGTTCGGCGCGCCACTGCGCTCCAGCTCCGGTTCGATGATCTCGCAGAATTGGGCGCAATCGCGCTGATAAGCGCCAAGCGCCTCGGCGTCGCGGGGCGAGAACCGGCTGATTTCCTCCAAGGTGCGGGCCGGGTCTTGCCAGATCGTCAGCGCATCCCCGCCGGGCTGAACAAAGACCGAGACCGGGTCCGGCAGGATGAATTCATATCCGTGGGAGGCGAGATCCAGATCTCGGATGATTGCCGGCGGCAGATTGCCGAGCTGGGCCGCGCCGGTCGACACGCGGTACCCCGGCGCGCCTGCGATTTCCTCGGTGACGCAAGCGCCGCCAAGGATCTCACGGCGCTCAAGAACCAGCACCTTTCGGCCGGCTTTCGCCAAATAGGCCGCGCAGATCAGGCCGTTATGGCCGGCGCCGATGATGACCGCGTCGAATGAAGCCATGGGTCCCCTCAAGCCGCCGAGGCCCGTGCCTCGATGGCATGCAGTTTACCGCTCCCGTGATGGCCGGTGGGCGATATTCGTGCGAAGGTCCCCTTAAATCTGCTCCAACCACACTGATTGCTTTCAAAGGTGAACCCCATGACCGCTCCGCAAGACACCCAGGTTCCGGGCCTGTATCGCCGCCGCATCGGCGAGGTTCTGGTGACCGCGATCTCCGACGGCTATATCGACGCGCCCTTCGCCGTGCTGCGCGGGATCGAGCAGGCCGACGCCGAGGCGATCCTGAAAAGCGATTTCAAGCCCTCGCCGCCGCGCATCTCGGTCAATTGCTTCATGATCCAGGCCGGCGGGCGGATTGCCGTGGTCGATACCGGCTCGGGCGAGACCATGGGGCCGACCCTCGGCAAGCTGCCGAGCCTGATGAGTTCGGTCGGAATCGCCGATAAGGATGTCGACACGGTGCTGCTGACCCATATGCACCCGGACCACTCCAACGGCCTGACCGACGCCAACGGCAAGCGGCTGTTTCCCGAGGCCGAGATCGTGGTCGACGAGGTCGACGTCAAGCACTGGCACGACGATGGCGCCAGGTCGCGGGCTCCGGAGACCCAGCAGACCCGCTATTTCGATGAAGCGCGCCGGCAGATCGCGCCCTATCAGGACCGCCGCAAGACCGCCAAGGGCGAGGTATTCCCGCATGTCAGCGCGGTGCCGCTGAACGGCCACACACCCGGACATACAGGTTATCTGGTCGAGTCCGGCGGCGAGGCGCTGCTGATCTGGGGCGATATCTGCCACGTGCCGGACATTCAGGTGCGCCGACCCGAGGTCACCATGGCCTTCGATACCGATCAGGCCGCCGCGATCGCCACTCGGCGCCGCGCCTTCGACATGGCCGTCGCCGACAAGCTGCTGGTCGCCGGGATGCATCTGCATTTCCCCGGCTTCGCCCACATGACGCGCGAGGGTGACGGGTACCGCATGATCCCCGAGGCCTGGAACTTCACCGCCTGATCGCGGGCGCCCTCACCACCGGAAATCATCTCATGAACATCTCGACACCCGTCATCGCTCCCAAGACCGAAGCCCTGAAACGCCGCTACGGTCCGGGCGCCGTCCCACCGGTTGGCCCCTGGAACGAGCATCTGGATCTGCTGCTCTCGCACCGCTCGATCCGGGGATACAAGCCTGATCCGGTGCCCGACGGGACGGTGGAAACCCTGATCGCAGCGGCGCAATCCGCGGCATCGAGCTCGAATCTGCAACTCTGGTCGGCGGTGGTGGTGCGCGATCCCGCGACCAAGGCGGAACTTGCGACGATCGCCGGCAACCAGAAACATATCGAACAGTGTCCGCTTTACATGGTCTGGATCGCCGATCTGTCGCGCAACCAGCGGCTCGGTGATCAGGAGAAGGTGACCCTGGAGGCGCCTCCGCATTTCGAGACTTTCCTGGTTGCCGCCGTCGATGCCGCCCTGGCGGCCCAGAACGCGGTGGTGGCCGCCGAAAGCCTGGGGCTCTCGACGGTCTATATCGGCGCCATGCGCAACGATCCGATGCGGGTGCGGGAACTGCTCGGCCTGCCGGACCAGGCAATGGCGGTATTCGGGCTCTGTGTCGGCCATGCCGCGCCCGATGTGGAGAACGAGGTCAAGCCGCGCCTGCCGCAGCCGGCGGTGGTTTTCTCCGAGAAATACGGCAATCCGGAGGAGCCCGCCTTGCGGGCATCCTATGACCGGCTGATGACCGATTTCTCCCAGCGTCAGGGAATGGGCGCGGTTTCCTGGAGCAAGCGGGTGCTCGACCGGCTGGGCCCGCTCAAGTCGATGAACGGACGCGAGCGTCTGGCCGCGACTTTACGGGCAATGGGGTTCCCGCTGCGCTGACGGCTGATACTATCGGGTTGGGGCGACCCGCCGGATCCGGTGGTTCTCGGTATCGCCGATATAGATCGCGCCGTCGGGGCCGACGGCGACACCATGCGGACGCCCGAGGCTCGCCTCGACGGCGGGAATGCCGTCGCCGTTGAAGCCGCTTTCTCCGGTCCCGGCAACGGTCGTCACCCGGTCCGCACGCCAGTCGATCAGCCGGATCGCGTGGTTTTCGGTATCCACGATCAGCACATCGCCGTCCGGGTCCACCGTCAATTCCTTCGGCCGGTCATAGATCGCGGCGGCAACCGGACCGCCGTCGCCGCCATAGCCGGTCTCGCCGGTGCTCGAGACCGTGGTGATCACGCCGGATGCCGGATCGATGAGCCTGAGGGAACTGCCCTGGCGTTCCAGCACATAGAGCGCGCCGTCTCCGGGCCGCACGCCGACCGCGCGGGCGCCGAATACGCCGGCCGAGATCGCCGGCCCGCCGTCGCCGTCATGAGCCGCCGCGCCGGTACCGGCGACCGTCCGGATGATCCGGCTTTCATGTCCACCGCGCGGACCCGGTTGTCAGAGACATCGGCGATGTAAAGCCGGGCAAAATCCCGCGAGAAGGCGAGCCCGTTCGGCTCCACCAGCCCGGCTTTATCCGCCGGTCCGCCGTCACCCGAATAGCCTTTCCCGCCGCTTCCGGCGAAAGTCGTCACAATCCCTGATCCGTCAATCCGCCGCACGACCGCGTTCAGCCGATCCGCGACGTAGAGCGCGCCCTCGCCGTCCATCGCCATGCCGTAGGGTTCGCTGAAGCGCGCCGCAACCGCCGGGCCGCCGTCGCCGGAATAGCCTTTTTCCGTCGTTCCCGCGATGGTGCGGATCGCCCCGCTCGCCTTGTCGACGTGACGAATGCAGTGGCTGAAGGTGTCGGTGAAGATCAGGTTTCCCGAGGAATCGAAGATCACGTCGAACGGATTGTTGAGGCTCGCCTCGATCGCGGGGCCGCCGTCACCGGAGAAACCCATGGATCCGTTGCCGGCGACCGTGGTGATGATCCAGCCGGAATATTTGCCGCTTTCAGACGCCATGTTGCCGCTCCCGGAGGCTTCTGGTGTGCATCAAGGGTTGGCGAGACTCGCATCCGGGTCAAGATCCGCGAAAACTTCACAGATTCGTGCTTTATGTCGGCAAATGGGTGTGGAAGTCCGCCTCGCAATCAGACTAGACTTTCGCCTTGCCACCGAGGCCGCCGCGCGCGGCGAAAAATGGATGACGATGCGTTCAGTTTCCACGACCGGCCAAAAGATCCTCGAGGTTTCCGATCTGCGGACCGTTTTCGGCACCCGCGACGGCGCGGTTCACGCGGTGAACGGCGTCAGCTTTCACCTGCGCGAGGGTGAATTGCTGGGCATCGTCGGCGAGAGCGGTTCCGGCAAGAGCGTGACCATGATGTCGCTGCTGAAGCTGGTGCCGATGCCGCCGGCGCGGATCACTTCGGGCACGGTGATGTTTTCGGGCCAGGATCTGCTGGACCTGTCACCGAGCGAACTGCGCAAGGTGCGCGGCGGCGAGATCGGCTTCATCTTTCAGGACCCGATGACGTCGCTTAACCCGGTTTTCACCGTCGGCTTTCAACTGATGGAACCGCTCCGCAAGCATATGGGCCTTTCCAAAGCGGAGGCGCGCGAGAAGGCGGCCTCTCTGCTGAACCTGGTCGGCATTCCCTCGCCGGCCGACCGGCTCGACGATTTTCCGCACCAGTTCTCCGGCGGCATGCGGCAACGGGTGATGATCGCCATCGCTCTGGCCTGCGACCCCAAGCTGCTGATCGCCGACGAGCCGACCACCGCGCTGGACGTTACGATCCAGGCGCAAATTCTCGAACTTGTGCGGGAACTGCGCCAGGAATTGGGCATGTCGATGATCTGGATCACCCACGATCTCGGCGTAGTCGCCGGGATCGCCGACCGGGTGGTGGTGATGTATGGCGGACAGATCGTCGAACATGCCGCGGTCGAGGATCTCTACGCGGCGCCGCGGCATCCCTACACCCATGCCCTGCTGCAAACCCTGCCGAGCCTGGACAGCGAGCGGGCCGAGAAACTGCAAAGCATTTCGGGTCAGCCGCCAAGCCTCGACGCGGAGCCGACTTCGTGTCCCTTCGCGCCGCGTTGCCGGTTCGCGTTCGACCGCTGCCATCACGAAAATCCGGAGATACGCTCGATCAATGGCGGATGGGCCGCGGATCGGGTGAGCCACGACGTCGCCTGCTGGTGGGATATGGACAAGGGGGCGCCGCACGATGGCAACTGACACCCTGAACCGGGCCGCCGGGGCGAGCGGGTCGGACGCCGCCACCCCGCTGATGCGGGTCGAGAACCTGAAGATGCACTTCCCGATCTATGCCGGCGTGTTCCGCCGCCAGATCGGAACCATCAAGGCGGTCGACGGCATCACCTTCGACATCAAGCGCGGCGAGACCCTGGGTCTGGTGGGCGAAAGCGGCTGCGGCAAGTCCACCGCCGGACGGGTGATGCTGCGGCTGTATGAGGCGACGGAAGGCAAGATCTTTCTCGACGGCGTCGATATCGCGCCGCTCAAGGGCGAAAAGCTCCGCAAGATCCGGCCTCGGATGCAGATGGTCTTCCAGGATCCGCACGCCAGCCTCAACCCCCGGATGACGGTCGGCTCGATCATCTCCGAGCCTCTGGACGAACACGGTCTGCTGAGCGGATCGGAGCGTGAGGACCGGGTCGAGGAACTGCTGGACGCGGTCGGGCTCAACCCCGCTTTCGCCAACCGCTATCCGCATGAATTCTCGGGCGGTCAGCGCCAGCGGATCGGCATCGCCCGGGCTTTCGCGCTGAACCCGGATTTCATCGTCTGCGACGAGCCGATCGCGGCGCTGGACGTGTCGATCCAAGCCCAGGTGGTAAACCTTCTCGAGGATCTGCAGGCGCGGTTCAGCCTGACCTATCTTTTCATCAGCCACGACCTATCGATGGTGCGGCACATCGCCGACCGGGTCGCGGTCATGTATCTCGGCAAGATCGTGGAACTGGCGCCGCGCCAGGCGCTCTACGGCACGCCGAAACACCCCTATACCCAGGCGCTTCTGTCGGCGGTTCCGATACCGAACCCCGCCGTCGAGGCGACCCGGGAACACATCGTGCTGAAGGGGGATCTGCCCAGCCCGGCCAACCCGCCGGCGGGCTGCAACTTCTGCACACGGTGCCCAATCGCGACCGATATCTGCCGGGTCGAAGACCCGGAGTGGCGCGAAATCGAACCCGGCCGTTACGTGGCCTGTCATTTTGCGGAATGAGGCCACGGAACGCTCGGACCCGGAGCATGGGAGGAGAAACCATCCAGTCGGGAAACACACGCGGGGAGCTCGGAGGAAACCGAAACACCGCGTTCAACAGAGGGAGCTTTTCAACATGTTGAAGGCACGAACATTTCTATTGGCCACAGCGGCCGCCGCGATGTTCGCGACGGCGGCACATGCCGATCGCGGCACTGACGGCCAGCTTAAGATCCTGTATTGGCAGGCACCGTCGATCCTGAACCCGTTCCTTTCCGGCGGCACCAAGGATATCCACGCGTCCTCGCTGATCATCGAGCCTCTGGCGCATTACGACGAGGACGGCAACATGGTTCCGACCTTGGCCGAGGCGGTCCCGACCGTCGCCAATGGCGGGGTCTCCAAGGATCTGAAATCGATCACTTGGAAGCTCAAGAAGGGCGTCAAGTGGTCGGACGGCTCGCCGTTCACCGCCAAGGATGTGGAATTCACCGCCGCCTACTGTCTTGATCCGGCCGGTGGCTGCAACGCCGCCGAGCGGTTCCAGGATGTCGAATCCGTCAAGGCGGTGGACGATCACACGGTCACCATTACCTTCAAGGTGCCGAAGCCGTTCCCGTACGGCCCGTTCGTCGGCTCAGAGGCGCCGATCATCCAGCAGGCCCAGTTCAAGGACTGCATGGGCGCCAAGGCCCCGACCTGCACCAAGCAGAATTTCGGCACCATCGGCACCGGCCCCTTCAAGGTGAAGGAATTCAAGCCG
>JAYOEU010000175.1:0-8824 GCA_038116915.1 Alphaproteobacteria bacterium | reverse complement strand
TCAGCCCCTCGGCGCCGATCCAGTCCTCGCGGCTGGTCTGGTTGGTCACCCCGTGTTTTGCGATCCAGTCGAGGTCAAGCTCGGTCGCCAGTCGATCGGCCTCGGCGCCGCCGAACTCAAGCTGCGGGTTCTCGCCCCAGACCACCAGCGGAACGCGCAGCTGGACAGCCAACCGCGTCGGGATGGCGAACAAAGCCATGTGCATCGGGATTGCGGTCGCGCCCTTGCGCTCGTAAGCGGCGATCATGAACCGCCGATCCACATCCGGGCTGATGGTGAAATCGATATGATCGATGCCAAGCCGGTCGATCATCCGCTCGACATTGCGCTGGCCGATCTCCGTGCGTCCCGGCGTCCGCCAAGTGACGCCCAGTACTTTCAGACCATACTGCTGGCAGGTGATCACTTGATACCAGCTATCCTTGCCGCCACTGACCGGCACGATGCAGTCATAACCCGCGGAACGTGCCTTGGCCTCGGCAACGACGGTATCGAAGGCCTTCGCCCGCGCCAGCCAGTCGATATGCCGTTCCTTGTCGTCATGGCCCCGGCAGCCCGAGCAGACACCGTCGTCATCCAGGAAAATCCCCGGGCGGGTGTCTGGCAGGATGCAACGGACGCAATATTTCAAGGCAACCAGTCCCGGTGATGTTCGAGGAACAGCTTCGAGGAGATGAAGCTGAACAGGTTCTTCGAGAAACTGTTGTCCGCCATGCTACCATCAATGAAGCGTTCGATCGCCTCGCGTTTCACGATATCGAAGATCGGTCCGTCGGAAAGCAGTTGCTCGCGGGTGTCCGGATCGGAGCGGTCGACCAGACTGTCGATCGGCGCGTTGAAGCCGCGCTTGCGCTTGTCGAGACGGACGGAGTCCGCGACCACGCCCTCTCCCGACGCCCGCAGCAGATATTTGGCGTACCCGTCCTTGATCAGGTGCTCCGCCGGGACGGAGAACATGAACTCGGCAAGCGAGCGGTCGAGATAGGGCGAGCGGTTCTCGACCGAATAGCGCATCGAATTACGATCGTCCTCATGCAGGATCACCGGCACCGTCTCGCGGAACAGCTCATTGCACATCCGGTTGCGCAACAGATTGTCGCCGTAACGGGTCTCTTCGAACGGCTCCGTAAAGGGCTCGGTCAGCCATTGCTGAAACAGATCGGCGTTCAGGTAAATATGGCCGCGTTCGTTCGGCGCCTTGGCGAAGACCAGAGGATCCTGCAGCACCGGGTTCTGCACATAGGCGCCATAGCTGCCGCGCCAGTCCTCGACGAGCTTTGGAAACTCCGGCCTCCCGCTCATCTCCGCCAACCAGAATGCATAGTGATCGTAGTAGCCGGTGAACAGCTCATCCGCCGCCGAGCCCGAGATCGCCACCCGGTAGCCGGCCTCGGAGATCGCCTCGGAGAGAAACGAATGAAGGTAGTAGGTCAGCGTTGCGATCGGCATGTCGTGATAGCCGACCAGGTCGCGCATCCTCTCGAAGAAGCCCTCGGTGCTGGTATGCACCTTATGACTGGCGCAGCCCAGAAAGGCCACCTGGGCCTCGATATTGCCGAGCTCGTCGTAGCGCTCATCGTCGTCAATGATCGAGAAGGCGTGCAGGTCATGGCCGAACCGCTTGACAGCCAGACCCGACAGGGTCGTTGAGTCGATCCCGCCGGAAAGACAGAAGGCGACCGGAACGTCCGAGCGCAAGCGGATCTTCATTGCGGTCTCAAGCCGCTCCCGTGCGCCGTCCAGCGCCTGCCGTCCGGTCATCGCCGCCGGTTTGTACTCGAGCGACCAATAGGCCTTTGGTTCAACCGGCCCGGGGCCGCGCAGCGCGATATAGTGCGATGCCGGCACCTCCGAGACATCCTTGAAATAGGTGCGCGGCTGCTTGTAGAGGGACTTGTAGCCGTTCACCAGGAAGCGCTGGATCTGCTCCAGGTTCACGTCCGGCTTCGCCCCGGCCAGCGCCGCCAGAAACTTGGGCTCAGAGCCGAAATAGAGCGTATCGCCATGGCGCCACAAATAAAGCGGCTTCTCGCCGAACCGGTCACGGCAGAGGATCACCCGGTCCTGGCGCCGGTCGATCAGCGCAAAGGCCCACATGCCTTCCATGCGGTCGAGCGCGCCCTCGCCCCATTGCTGCCAGGCCGCGAGCATCACCTCGGTATCGCCCTCGGTTGTGAAGACGTGACCGAGCTCCCTCAGTTCCTCACGCAGTTCGATGTAGTTGTAGAGCTCGCCATTCGTGACGATCACCAGTCCGTCCCGGTGAAACGGCTGCATCGCCCGGGGGTCGGTATCGATGATCGCCAGCCGCGCGAAAAGCAGCGTGACCATGCTGCCTGCCACCCGTTCCACATGCTTGGCGGTTCCATCCGGGCCGCGCCGGCGCATCAGATGCCAGGCACGCTCGATCCGATCCTGTGAAATCTCTCTTGGGCCGATGGCTCCGGCGATGCCACACATTCGGTTTTCTCTGGTCAGTCTGAAGGGCGTTGTCCGCCCCCACGATTGGAACGGCGTCAGCCGGTGAAATCAGCCTTGGTGAACAATACACCGGCGCCAACCGGTTTTGCGAGCGTGCGGCCAAGCACCTCGGCTTCCCGGCCGGGCGCAATCTGCTCGCCGGGGCGTATCCACATGATGTCGTCCGGTCCGACGGTTTCGCCTGCCTTCATCGCGCGGGCCGCGGCGATGGAGCGGCGCACCGGCACTTCGCTATCGCGTTCGACCTGCCGTGGCGCGAGATCGCCCGAGCCCATCAGAACCTCGGCCTCGCGGATCGCCTTCACCAATTCCGCCATCATCGCGGGGTCGGCGGAAAGCTGATGATCGCGGAAATCCGAATAGTTCCGGTCGAGGGTGAAATGCTTTTCGATGATCCGGGCGCCCGCCGCGATGGACAGGGTTGCCGCCTGGGTCCCGAGCGTGTGATCGGAATAGCCGATCGTCGCGACCCCGCCGAAGCGCCGGGCCAGACGATGCACCGCGCCCAAGTTGGCGTCCTTCGGCTCGACCGGATAGGCGGACACGCAGTGCAGCAGCGCCAGTTCCACTCCCCTGGCCCGGCCGGCGCGTGCCTTCTCCACCATTGATGCCGCGAGCGCGATTTCCGGCTCATCCGCGAATCCAGTCGAGATGATCACCGGCTTGTCGGTCCCGGCGACATAATCGATCAGCGGATAGAAGGTATTGTCACCCGAGGCGACCTTGAGCGCATCAACGATACCGTTGAGGAAAACCGCGCTCGGCATGTCCAGCGGCGTGGAGATGAACTTGATCCCGGCGCCGTGGGCGCGCTCGGCGAGCTTGGCGAACTGATCCTGGGTCAGCTCGAATCCCTGCATGCGCTTATAGCGCTCGACCTGGGTTGGAGCGACGAAGGTCTCTGTCTTGAAGGTCTGGAACTTCACCGCATCCACGCCGGCCTCGGCGGCGCGATCGACCATTTCCCGGGCGACGTCGAACGATCCCTCGTGGTTGTTGCCGATCTCGGCGATGACGATGACCTTCTCGTCGCTGTTCAGATTTCCGATGCGCATGGTTCCTCCAGAGCCCGTCGGCCCCCGGCTTGCCCCGGATTGGCCGTTCGCGACCAGGGGTGTGGCGATGCTGGTATCATTCCGCAGGGTAAAAATCAAAGAGCCCGCGCGATTGACTTTTTCCGGTGCCGCGCCTAAACGCCCGACGATGCATCATCACCGCCTGCCTGGGGCATTCTGAGAGCCATGCCGGAAACCGCCATCGCCGTGATCGGGGTCGGATATGTCGGCCTTCCCCTTGCGCTTGCCCTCGGGCGGCATCATCCCAAGGTGATCGCGTATGACGTCGATGCCTCCAGGACCGAGGGCCTGCGGGCGGGGATCGACCGCAACGAGACCGACGGCCGGCCACTGGACGCACCGGCAAGCCTGATTTTCACGTCCGACAAGGCCGATATAGCGGGAGCGACCACCTATATTATCACCGTCCCGACCCCGATTGACGCGGACCGCCGCCCCGATCTGACGCCTGTGCGCAGCGCCTGCGAGGATATCGCCACCGTCATCAACAAGGGTGATCTGGTGGTTCTCGAGTCCACCGTCTATCCGGGAGTGACCGAAGAAGTCTGCGGGCCCCTCATCGCCGAAATCTCCGGCCTGCGCCAAGGGATCGATTTCCAACTCGGCTATTCGCCTGAACGGATCAATCCCGGAGACCGGCACAATACGATCGAATCGGTGGTCAAGATCGTTTCCGGCCAGGACAAAGCGACCCTCGAACGGGTGGTGGCGATCTATGGTCCGGCAATCGGCGCCGGTCTGTTCCAAGCCAAATCCATCCAGGTCGCCGAGGCGGCCAAGATCGTCGAGAATGTCCAGCGCGACATCAACATCGCCCTGATGAACGAATTGGCGATGATCTTCGACCGGATGGGCATCCGGACGTCCGATGTAATCGATGCTGCGGCCACCAAATGGAATTTCCAGCGCTTCACGCCGGGCTTGGTCGGCGGCCATTGCATCGGCGTCGATCCCTATTACCTGATCTCACGCGCCGAGGGGCTCGGCTATTATCCCGAGGTGATTCGTGCCGCCAGGAGATTGAATTCCGGGCTGGCGGATCATGTCGCGCAACGCACGATGGACCTCCTGGTGCAGGCCGGGCGGCCGATCAGCGGCGCCCGCATCGGTGTGCTGGGCCTGACCTTCAAGGAAAATGTTTCGGATTTCCGCAACAGCCAATCGCCGACGATCGCACGGGAACTTGCCCGCTTCGGTGCAGAGGTTCTGGCCCATGACCCGCATGCCGACCGCCAACTCCTGCTGACCGAAACCGGGGTGGAGCTGCGCCCCTGGGAAGAGCTTACCGGTTTGGACGCGCTGGTGATGACCGTTCCCCATACCTATTATATGGAGATGCCGGTCGACCGGCTGGTCGGCCTGCTGAAGGAGGGCGGTGTCCTGGTGGACGTGAAATCCGCCTTCGATCCGGCCATTTTACCAGGCTCGCTTCGTTACTGGAGCCTCTGAGGACGATGGGCGACGGCTGAATTTGCCACGCCGAAAAGAGGAGAGAACAGTGTCATCCAATCGCGCGCGGGTCGGAATTTTGGGATGCGGTCGGGTCTCGGCGCGCTATCTGGAGGTGTTTCGCGACGAATTGACCGACGTCGCAACAGTGGTGGCGGTGGCCGACAAGGTCGCGGCGAAACGCGAAACCCTTGCCGGTGCGCTGGAAACAGAAGCCATGCGGGGTATCGACGATCTGATCAAGGCCAAGCCTGATATCGTCTGCATCCTTACCGAATCCGGCAATCACGCGGAACATGCACTTGCCCTGCTTGAGGCCGGAATCAACATCATCGTCGAAAAACCCATCGCACTTCGGATCTCCGATGCCGAACGGCTTGGAGAAGCGGCGGAAAAGCGTGGCCTGATCTGTGCCGAAATCAAGCAGAACCGGTTCAATCCGGCGCTCCAGTTCTTGCGCAGAGCGGTCGACGGCGACCGGTTCGGACGCCTGGTGACCGCCGGTGTCCGGGTTCACTGGTGCCGGGAGCAGTCCTATTACAACGACGAATGGCACGGCCGCTGGTCGATGGATGGCGGCGTGCTTTCGCAACAGGCGATCCACCACCTCGATGCCCTGCGTTGGCTCGGCGGTCCGGTCGAGGCGGTCTGCGCAAGCGGCCAGGCCGTGCTGAACAAACTGGAGGCCGAGGATACGGCCGTCGCCGTGGTGCGGTTCAAGAGCGGCGCGCTGGGCACCATCGAGGCGACAACCTCGGCCAGGCCTCGGGATTTCGAAGCATCGCTTCATCTTGTCGGCGAAAAAGCACTCGCCAAGGTTGGCGGGGTCGCAATGAACCTGATCGAGACCTGGGCTCCGGTTGCGCCGGAACCGGAGGATTCCAAGGTCAAGGAGCGGTTTTCCCAGGATGTGCCCACCGGTTACGGGCTCAGCCACGGGCCCTATATCCGCGATGTGCTGCGCTGCCTTTCCGAAGGACGCCGTGACGTGGCGGTCGGGGTCGAGGAAGGCCTGAAGACCCTGTCCTTTCTGCACGCCATCTATGCGAGCATGGAAAACGGCGGCTGGATGCGCCTCGACGACCGGCCGGTATCGAACCGGCTGGGAGTGTGATCCCGGGACAGGAAAGTCCGGACACGGCCATGAAGGGTCTTCCTCCCGAATTGACAGGTAGCCGGTCCTTCGGGGTCCATAAGGGAATCCTGGCAACTCCCGACCGCTTCAATGGCTACGCCCGGCTATCGATGACGTTCCGCTCCATGGATCGTGCCGGCCTTGCCGGTCTCGCCGTGCGCCGTGCAATGATGATCGCACCGGGCGAACCGCGCCTGCATATCAACGCAGCAAATCTATGGCTTTCCACCGGTGTTGCCGGCAATCCGGAACCAGCCTTGCGCCGGGCATTGTGTCTCGACCCGGGTCTGTCGGCGGCGGCGGACCGTCTTTTACTGTTGCGCGGCGGAATCGGCGATCGAGCCGGTGCTGAGCGTTTGGCACGGTGGAACACCTGCCGAAACCATGGCGAACGCGTCGGACCATTGCTTGAGCTGGCGCTGCTCGTGAACGACGCCGGCGACCCCCGCACGGCACGTCAAATTCTATTCGAAGCGTTCAAAGAAACCGTTTTATCGGAGATTGGCATCGACGGCCTGGTCCGCGCTGCCCGTCGGATCGGTGGGGAAGAAACCCGGGTGCAAATCCTGGCGATGCTCCTGATCCTCGATCCCGTTCACTCGACAGCGGCGGCGGAACTCGCCAGCACGCCTGAAATCGACGGCATGGCAAAAATCGATTCGGTACGATCGGTTCTACCGAGGCTCGCGTATGGATTGCCCCTCATCCCGGTGGTTCAAAACGGCGCCGGTGTCGTGCTGGAGCGGCGCGGTCGAACGGAGTCCGTATTGCATCGCTACAAAAAAGCGGCAACGCTTGATCCTGGCCTCTCCATTGCGATCTTCAATGTCGGCGTATGGACACGGTATGCCGGAAATTTCCCGGCGGCCGCGCGGCTTTTTAAGCGCGCTCTTGCGATAGACCCGCGAGATCCGATCTACAAGTACAATCTCGGGCACGCGCGGCTCGCAACCGGGCAGGCCGAGGAAGGCCTGGCGCTCTACGAGGAGCGCTGGAGGTCCGGTCAAAAACTGTCGCATCGGCGGGCTGCGCCCAAACCCAGTTTTCCTCAGCGGATATGGGATGAAACATCATCGAATCGTGACGGGCAAACCGTTCTGATCTGGGGCGAGCAAGGTCTGGGCGATGAAATCTGGTTTGCCGGCTACGCGGGACGTCTGTTTACCGATCGGCGGACCGTGCTTGAGTGCGATCCGCGCCTGACCGGATTGTTCACACGCTCGAAACTGGCCGATACGGTCATCCCTCGCGAAGATCCGCCGCGGCGCCAGGCAATCGACGCGGCATGGCAGATCGCAGCGGGTAGTCTGCCGTTGCTCGAGAACAAAAGACTGGCTGGCCGGTCGCCGCCAGCGCCCCGCGGGTATCTCAAACCGGAGACGCGCCGCATGGCGGAGTTGCGGGGCCGTCTCGAGAGCTTCGGCCGTGGGCCGACGATTGGAATCTCCTGGCGCAGCCGGAAACAGAGTCCAAATCAGTCCTTCCAAGCGGCGCTTGAACTCTGGCGCCCGGTGCTGGAAATACCGAACGCGACATTCGTCAATTTGCAATACGATGCCGATGAGACCGAATTCACCAGAGTCCGCGACCTGTTCGGCATAACCCTTGAGCGTTTTCCCGATATTGATCCCCTATACGATATCGATGGTCTCGCCGCCCTGATTGCCGTGTTGGACCATGTCGTTTCCATCGCAAACGTGAATGTCGCTCTTTGCCACGGAATTGGACGGTCTTGCCATGTTGCGCTTCGGCACTATCAAGAGGACTGGAGGTTTCAGCGTCAAACCGAGGCAACTCCGTGGCTGCCGGACTGTAAACTGTACTGGCCGGAAGCGCGCTCACCAACCGAAGGAACCCCAGACGGGGAATGGCAGGAAATTTTCCCGCGGATCGCCGCCGCTCTGAAATGACAGCCTCGTCTGCAACCTCGCGGATCCGGCCGTCTGCATGAAGACGTCGGGGCAGGAGTAAATTCAAAACCCCGGATTTGCGAAAATGACACACCATTTTCCATATCAGCCGCGGGCGTTGTGCGAATTTACAATTCCGGTGTGAACTCAACGATCGCGCCATTTGAGGACATCCCGTATTGACTCTCATGTGTCTTGCACAGCCATTTCCGCGCGAATCACCGGCCCTCGTCTCGATTAGTTCAAATTCATGATGTCGTCCGCATCAAGACAAAGTCGAAGGTGCGCCGATTTGTCAATTTTGTCCGGAATTTCTGTTTTTCATCAATATTTTACGCGCAATAATTCAATATTCATATGTTCCTTTCGATTCGCAAAAATCTGGATGCAGGCGTGGACAAAGCAAGCGGATCAACGGTGACGGTTGGCAAATTGGAAAACCCAATCTTGCAAACCCGCCGCATCCGTCCTCACCGTTTGCGACGCTCACGGTCTGGCGCGATTGGGAACGGACTTGATTCATCTGAGTTCACCTGAGTGAAGCCCGTACCGATTAAGGTATTGCGCCGAAACGAGGCCCGGTGTAATGGTGTGGTGATGATCGTGTAGACTCCGCCCCACTTGAGGCTTGTGCCTCGTGTGTTTGGCGGACCGAGAGTTTTCGATTTAACGGATCCTTCCGGGTTTGAAACTAATCTCGGGCAGTCTGACATCAACTGGGTCGGCTCGACGCGCTAATGGGGACTTTCAATGGCATCAATCACCGGAACGAC
>JAYOEU010000174.1:0-8861 GCA_038116915.1 Alphaproteobacteria bacterium | reverse complement strand
TGGATATCCCGTCATGGCCGACACCCGCCGCTTTTACGGCCGCCAATCCGTCCTCGAACGCCCTGATATGGCGCGCGGCGAGGTCAATCGCCATCGCGTCCTTACCGCCCAATTCCGAAACCGTCCAGGCGGCTCGGTGTTCGATCGGTCGTATCACGGTACCGGGCATGGGAACGTCCCACTCCAAAGGCGGCAAAGGCCGCAAGCTCATGGAAATTCAGGGCGTATGTCGGAACCGCCCATCCAGCGGTCATCTTCGGCGCGTGGGCGCCGATACGCAAGCCGCACCGGGAAAATTTGATCCTACACGCGATCCTCAACCCGCTCCAAGCCGGGTATAGTCTCCGGCGAAACCGAGGTAACGTTGCCGGGTTTCGCCGATCCCGTTTCCTAGTCCAACAAATCCGCCAAACCCGTCCGGCATTGTGACCGCCCGGGAAAGAACGGATACCGACGGAGGAAATCGACCATGTTGAGGAAATTGTCCGCGACGCTTGGCGGCCTGGTACTGGCCGCCGCCCTTGGCAGCGCCGCATCGGCCCAGGATTATCCGAGCGTCACCTTCAAACACGCAACGGGCTTCCCGAAGGCGCTCTACATGGAACAGCCCGCCGAGTTCTTCGCGCGCGAGCTTGAGAAGCGGTCCGGCGGCAAGATGAAGGTCCAGCTTTTCTATTCGGGCTCGCTCGGCAAATCCAACGAGATCCTCGACCTGGTCTCCAGCGGCGCGGTCGACATGGGCTCGATGGTCCAGGGCTATTTCACCTCGCAGCTTCCCTTCGCGGCGATGACCAACAGCCTGCCGATGACGTTCTTCGATCCCGAACAGGCGATGAATGCCGCGATCGCCGCCGAGACGACCAACAAGTCGCAGATCGAGGAGTTCAAGCGCAACAACATCAAGCCGCTGCTCTACCGCTATCTGCCGAACTACAAGCTGATCTGCACCAAGCCGGTGCGCACGATGGAGGATCTGAAGCAGCTCAAGGTGCGGACCTTCGGCAACTACATGCCCAAGATGTTCGCGGCCATCGATGTGACGCCGGTGAACGTGCTGCCGACCGACAACTACGAGGCCCTGAAGCGCGGCACCATGGATTGCTCGTACCTCACCAACGCGAACTTCCTGGTCTACAAGCTGCACGAGGTGGCGAAGTACATCATCGACGTGAAGTTCGGCGGCATCCACGCCTATCCGCTGACCATGAACCTCGCGAAGTTCAACTCCCTGACGCCCGACGCCCAGAAGCTGCTGGTCGAGGTCGGCAAGGACGCGACTAAATTCGCCACCGACCAGACCGAGCAGGTCGAGGCGGACGCGCTGAAGACCATGCTCTCGCAGGGCGCCGAACTGGTGAAGTTCGAGGATCAGGCCAAGCTGGAAGCCGCCGTGCCGAACATGGTTGATCTCTGGGTCGAGACTATGGCCGGCCAAGGTCTGGGCGATGAAGCCAAGGCCTATGCGCAAGAGATCATGACCTACTACAAGGCGCACGCCCGGCCGTAAGCCGCGGCATTGAGGCATCACCCCGGGGCCCCACCGGCCCCGGGGTTTCGCGTTGCTTGGAGTTGCCCATGCAGAAAATCGCGGTCGCGGCCGACCTTGCCATCCAGCGGCTCTGCTCGTTGGCGCTGGCGATCGCCGCGCTGATCATCGGACTGCTCGCGGCCGTCGGTGCCGCTGACATATTCGGCACGTCGCTCCTGTACCATCCGGTCCCGAGCACGGTCGAATTCTCCGAGGCGGGCCTCGCCATCCTTGTGTTTCTCGGCCTCGCCCAGGCGCAACGCCGGCGCGCGCATATCACGGTCGATATCGTTTCCGGCAAACTCAAGGGCTGGGCGGCAAAGGCGTCGCTGGGGCTGGCGCTGATCGCCGCAATGCTGTTTTTCGGCTTTCTGACGTGGCGGGGCTATATCGCGGCAGAGCAGAGCGTCGCCGTCGACGAACGGTCCATGGGACAGATCTCATTTTGGATCTGGCCGGGAAAGATCCTTGTCTGCTTCGGCTCCGGCATGGCGATGCTGGAATCCTTCCGGCAATTCGTGCGCCTGTGTCTTGGCATGCCTGAAACTTCGGACGATCAGCCGTGAGCGATCCACTCATCATGGGCGCGGTTGCCATCGCGGCACTCCTCGCGGTGGCCGCCGCCGGCGTTCCGATCGCGTTTTCGATCGGTCTGGTCGGCGCCGCCGGCATGTTCCTGACGACCGGCGCCACCTATACCGTCATGACCTTCCAAAGCCTGCCCTACGCGGCCGCGAGCGAGTACGCCTTCGCCGTCATCCCCATGTTCGTGCTGATGGGGGCGATCGCCTCGGCCTCGGGCATTATTTCCGAGCTGTATACGGCGGTGAACCGGTGGATGGAGGCCGAGCGTGGCGGCCTGTTCATGGCGACGGCCGTGGCCTCGGCAGGCTTTGCCGCGATCTCCGGCTCGACGGTGGTGAACGCGGCGATGTTCACCAGGATCGCGCTGCCCGAGATGATGCAGCTTGGTTACCACAAGGGTGTCAGCGCCGGATGCATTGCCGCCGCGGGCACGTTCGCCGCGCTGATCCCGCCATCGCTCACCTTCGTCATCTTCGGCATTCTGACGGACGAAAGCATCGGCGCCCTGTTCATCGCCGGGATACTGCCGGGAATCCTGACGGCGGCCTGCTATGTCGGCGTCATTCCCCTGCTTGTCCGGCTGCGGCCGGACTGGGCGCCGCCGAGCGTCAGCCGGTTTACCCTGCGCGAGAAGCTGACCGGCCTTAAGGGCGTCTGGCCGATGCTGGCGCTGGTGTTCATCGTTCTGGGTGGCATTTACACGGGTGTCACGCCCCCGACCGCCGCCGGAGCACTGGGAGCGGTCGGCGCGCTATTCATCTCGATCGTGCGCCGGCGGATCACGACGAGCGACGTTTGGGCATCCTTCAAGCAGACGGCGGAACTGACGGCGGTGCTTTTCATCCTGATCATCGCCGGCCTGCTGTTTTCGCGCTTCCTGGTGATTTCGGGCTTCGTCACCGAATTGACGGATATCGTCATCAACAGCGGCCTGTCGGCCAATATGTTCATCGTGCTGATGGTGCTGATGTATCTCTTGCTGGGCATGTTCATCGACCCGCTGTCGATGCTGGTGATGACCGTACCGTTCATCTTTCCGGTGGTGAAAGGGTACGGGCTCGATCCGATCTGGTTCGGCGTGATCCTCTGCAAGATGATCGAGATCGCGGTGATCACACCGCCCGTGGGATTGAACCTATTCGCGGTCGTCTCGGCCTCCGAGGGACGCGTATCGATCAGCGATATGTATTTCGGGATACTCCCCTTTGTCGTGATCGAGCTCGTCGTGCTGCTGATCCTCATCCTCTTTCCGGCGATCTCGACCTATCTTCCGACGACGATGATGTAGGCGCGGACGCGGCGAAGGCTTCCCAAGAAGAGTTCGGCGGGCTCGATCCGGTGCGCGCAAGGGCTATCCCCGTTGAGCGGGAACCGCGAGCAGTACTGACGACCGTAGAAGCTCGAAACGGGCCGGCAGCGCCGCGATGACATCTCCGTCGCCCTGCACCAAGACGGAACTCGAGGCACCATCGGCGGGAAAAACCGTGATCTCGGTGCAGGGAACGACCTGATAGCTCTTCAGCTTTTCCAGCCGCCCGAGCGCGAGCCACGCAAGATATCCCAACGCCGCGACCCGGCTACCCTTCTTGAACAAACAGGCATGGATCACTGGATCGGCCAGGCGCGCCTCGCGCGCGCAGACGAAACGCCCGCCTTAATAATGGCCATTGGCCACGACCAGGGACGCGACTTCGTAGAGTTGATCACCAATGGCGACCCTGTACCTGGCCGAGATCGGCCGCATCAGGCGCTGCAGGATCGCGATGCCGTAGGCTCCCTTACCCAGCCATCGCTTCAATCGGTTTGAGACCTCCGCGACGATTTCGGCATCCATTCCAACACCGGCCATCACTGCGAAGACCCGGCCGTTCGCGGAGCCCATGTGAACCTGCTGCAGATCGCCCTCGGTAATCGTTTTCGCGATCTGTGCGGCGTTTTGGGACAGACCTATTTCAGCCGCCAGAACATTGGCCGTCCCGAGGGGAATGATTGCCAGCGGAAGGTCCGCTCCGACCATTCCGTTGATGACCTCGTTAATGGTTCCGTCACCTCCCGCCGCGACGATGATGTCAAGCGCGCTCCTGTCCAGGTCACGGGACTGCCGGGCCTGGCGCGCGAATGCCTCGGCGTCTCCGCGGGCCCGCGTCGCCCGCAGTGACACCTTGCATTGCAAGGCGCGCAACTCACGCAGAACCCGGTAAAGCGCACGCCGCCGGCGGCGGCCGGCGGTGGGATTGTAGATGATCATGACTTTGGAGAACTTCGTTGGCATCAAGCCGCGCAACTCTCTAGCACATTATTCGAATTGAAAAAACCGACGTGATTAATGCTGTAACAAAAAGTTATTACAAAAATATTACGAAAAGAAATCGTATTATTAGTGTCATTTTAATTTAATTATTTCATTGGTACCGAATCACTTATTTCGATACTCGCCGTGGCGCAATCCGCCGGTACCGGATGAATGCGGGCAAGGATACATCATGAATGCTCTGTCGGGCGCGTTTCGGTACCGATCCATTTGGATCTCTGACATCCATCTCGGGACCAACGGGTGCAAGGCCGAGATTCTGCTGGATTTCCTGAAACATACGGAATCCGAAAATCTCTATCTGGTCGGAGACATCATCGACATTTGGCGTCTCAAACGGTCATGGGCCTGGCGGCAAGCGCACAACGACGTGCTGCAGAAAATTCTGCGAAAAGCCCGCAAGGGCACGAAAGTGGTCTTTCTTCCGGGCAATCACGACGAGGTCTTCCGGGAATTCCTCGACCTGACCTTCGGCCAGATCGAGGTCCATGACGAATGCGTGCACACCATGCGCGACGGGCGCAGGTTCCTGGTGCTGCACGGCGACCAGTTCGACATGGTGATCCGCTATTCGAAGTGGCTCGCCCTGGTCGGCGACAGCGCCTATTCCTTCGTTCTGTGGCTGAACACGCATTTCAACCGGGTGCGCCGGCACCTTGGGTATCCTTACTGGTCGCTTTCGTCCTTCCTGAAGCTAAAAGCCAAGCAGGCGGTCGAGTTCATCGCGAGTTTCGAGGCCGCCATCGCGGAGGAAGCGCGCGAACGCGGCATGGACGGCGTCATTTGCGGCCATATCCACCACGCGGAAGTGAAGCGGATCGGTGACGTTGTCTATTGCAATGATGGCGACTGGGTCGAGAGCTGCACCGCCCTGGTCGAGCACTTGGACGGCCGGCTGGAAATCCTCGACTGGACGAAGATTCGGGAACTGTCTTTTGCGTGAGAGGCTCGGGATGCGCTTGTTTCTGGTTACCGATGCGAGGAAACCGCAGGTCAACGGGGTGGTACGAACCCTCGGCCGGATGATCCAGGAAATGGAGGCACGCGGGCACACAATCGAAGTGGCCGCGCCGAGCGATTTCAACAGCGTTCCCTGTCCGACCTATCCCGAGATCCGCCTGGCAATCATGGCGGGAAACAAGCTCACCCAGAAGATCGATCGCTTCAAGCCTGACGCCATACACCTGGCGACGGAGGGACCGCTCGGGATCGCGGCCCGAAAGTTCTGTCTTGCCCGAGGGTTCCCCTATACGACCGCGTATCACACTCGGTTCCCGGAATATGTGCACGCACGGGTTCGGCTTCCTCTGGACTGGAGCTACGCGATGCTCCGGCGGTTCCACAATGGCGGCGCGCGTTGCATGGTGTCCACCCAGACCATTCAGAACGACCTTGAATCCCGGGGGTTCCGGAATATCGTGCGATGGAGCCGAGGCGTCGATACGGCCCTTTTCAAGCCGCGCGACGAGCCGTACTGGAACTATCCACGGCCGATATCGCTTTACGCGGGTCGGGTCGCCGTGGAGAAAAACATCCCCGCATTCCTGGATCTTGACCTGCCCGGAACCAAGGTCGTCGCCGGGGACGGCCCGATTTTGGCGAAGTTGAAAGCCTCGTATCCGGATGTGGTGTTTCTCGGCGCCCTGGGAGACCATGATCTGGCCCGTGCCTATGCCGCATCGGATGTCTTCGTTTTCCCAAGCAAGACCGACACTTTCGGCCTGGTCATGCTTGAAGCCCTGGCCAGCGGCACGCCCGTCGCCGGTTATCCGGTACCCGGCCCGCTCGACGTAGTCGGCAAACGCCCGGTGGGCCATCTCCACGAGGATCTCGCAATCGCGGTGGAGCGTGCGTTGGAATGTTCAAGAGACACCTGTCGCGACTACGCCGCCGGTTACGACTGGGACCATTGCGTGTCGCAATTCGTGGACAATCTCGAACCCTTCCGGTTCGAAAGAGCGGCCTAGTAGCCGTCCCCTATCGACATGCCTCCCCCACGGCCGCCGGTTGATTGAAGAATCCGGTCAACCTTCCATTTCCGACAATTTATCACAAAAGCAAAAACGGATTGACGAGATAGAAGCGTTTGTGCGATTTGGTGCGCCGCCCAACGCGCCAATATCCATGCGCTTTGTAAAAATCAGAAAAGCACCCGAATTTGATCGATTGTCTCCACCGATGACTTTGTCCGAAACCTTTTCCCTTTTTTTGCCCGCGCCAGGATGCGGGGAGGGTGCTGTCGGCTCCAAGAGCGGCGGCGCCGATTTTCCGGGCATTGATGCCCGGCGCGCGCTTAGCCGGCGCTCGGACTAAGAGCAGATAGTATTGCGAGGGTGCGGCTGGTAATGGGTGAAGTCTGGGCAGCACGATCCGCAAGTTTAATCCGGCCGCCGAATAATCGGCCTGGCTTCGCACAACGGTGCAGCCTCCGACGCTGGGCCACCGGCCTGCGGCTCTGGCTGCTACGAATACTGTTCCTGATCGTCGCCGCCGTGCCGGTAGGGGCCGCAGCCGGCCCCTTTGACCTGGAGGCCAAGAGCTATCTCGCGATCTCGGTCCGGACGACCGAAAACGTGACGGAAGGAGGCTGGGTCTGGATCCTCGAACAGGCCAAGCGTTCCGGCGTCGTTCGGATCGACATCCTGGTAAAGCAGGACGAGGACAATTTCGAGAGCCAACGGACCGGACGGACTCTGCAATCGGGAGAGTTGCTGGTCGCTCTGCCGGGAGAGAGCACGACGCAAGGTTGGGAGAACTCCGACTGGCTCGTCGAAATGCTCGCGCGCGCCAAGGAGATGGGGATCGAGATCTGGGCCTGGTGGCCGGTCTTCCACGACTCCCTCGCCGCCGCCGAGTTTCCGGAGGCACGTTACATCGGCGGCGATGGCTCTGTTTTCACCGACGCGGCCCATCCCGGCATACGCGCGCGCCAAGCCCGTCTCTTGAAGAAGCTGCTCGATACCTACGCCTTCGATGGCGTTTCACTCGACTGGTTGCGATACGACAACTGGCTCGACGGCGGCACCGGCCCGCTCGCGGACACGTTCCAGGCCCGGACCGGCCGGTCCCCTGACCGGGACGGCCTCGACGACCCGGCGGCCCGGGCGATTTGGGGCGGACTGCGCGAAAAAAGCATCGCCGACTGGCTGAAGCAGGTGATCTCCGACATTCGCGGAACGCACCCCGAAGTCGCCTGGGGCGGCTACCTGCTGCCACCGCAGTTCAAGGAGGTCTCGCAGAATTACGGTTATCTGAGCGGCGCCGGCCTCGAATACGTCCAGCCCATGATCTACTGGCAGCTCTGGGGATTTCCGCCCTGTCCGTCGTCAGATTAACTGGAACAGGAGCTGTGATCCCGTAACAGAGGCTCTGGCTCGTTTTCCAATTAATCTGACGACGGGCAACTCAATGGGCAATCGTCAGCGCGCCCACGCAGAAGACGTGGCAGGGTCTCTTGCAGATATATGTGGCACGGTCGCCTGCTATGAGGAAACCTGGCAGGGGCACCGCGGTTCCACAGTACCGCACCGTTCCGTCTTACATGTGCCGGTAAGGCCCGCCGGATAGCTAAATGCGGCCATTCGCCGCCAAAAAGACCTTCAGCCGACCCTGTTGACTCTCGGATAGCGGCCAGATCGCCGGCGGACGGGCGGCACCACAATCCTCGCCCATCATCGCCAGAGCCGTCTTCACGCCGGAGACATTCGCCCCACCTTGATTTTCGGCTCGGATTTCCTCAAACACCTGCATACCCGCGATCAGTCGGCGCGCTTTCGCAAAGTCATCGGCCTCAAGGGCCGCCGAGATGACGACCGAATGCTCCGGCCAGATGTTGATGAGACCGGAGGTGAACCCGCGCGCTCCAACCGCGTAGAAGACCGGCGCCCAAACCTCGGCTAGACCGCCGACCCAGATGATGTGGTCGGGAGAGGCATCCATCGCCGCTCTGAGCTTCATCGGGTTAGGGGTGGCCCATTTGACCCCCACCACTCCAGGGATGGCGGTAATCGCGGCGATCGCCGGGATACCGATGGTGTCGTTTCTGAGGTACAGCACCAACGGCAGCTCTTGCCCCGCCTCGTGAACCGCGCGGATATAGTCGGAGATACCCTCCGGCGCGACGAACGGGTCCGGCGGCTGGTGGATCATGAGCGCACTCGCCCCTGCCGTCGCCGACGCTTCGGCCAGCCGGCAGGCGTCCCGAATGCCGCGGCCGACGCCGGCGATCATCGGGATGCGCCCACCTATATGCTGTCCCGAAGCCTCGACCATGGCGATCGCCTCGTCGGTGGTCAGTCCATAGAACTCGCCGGTGTTGCCGTTGGCGGTCAGTATGTGAACACCCGCCGCAATCGCCCGGTCTACAATCGGCTTTTGACGAGCCGGCGCGATCTCGCCCGCCGCGTCGAATGGCGTGACCAGGATGCCGGATATGCC
>JAYOEU010000173.1:0-8885 GCA_038116915.1 Alphaproteobacteria bacterium | reverse complement strand
CGTCGCTCAGACGATCAAGCGGGTGGCGCCCCCTCGGGGGCGCCACTTCGCGTTTGTGGAAGGCTAAACTGGAAATACCCGCGCGCCGGTTCCCGCGGAACGACCGTAAAGGGCGCGTGTCTAACGGCTTTTCATCGCGTTGCGCCGCATCGTGTAGATTGAGCTGGCGATGATGAGCGACGCACCAGCCCAGGTCCACAGGGTCGGAACTTCCGAAAAGACCAGAAACCCTATGCCGGCGGCGTAGATCAGGCGGACATATTCCAGAGGTTGCGCGGCGGAGGCCTCGGCTTCCTTGTAACCGCGAATGGTGCAGTACTGGACCATCGACATCAGCAGGGCAACGCCGACGATAAAACCCATCTCGGTCCAACTCGGCTCGATCCAGAGCCACCAGGTTGGAATCGCATAGGCAACCGTGAGGGTTCCGGCGTGATAGGCCATGATTGTGCTTGGCCGCTCGGTCGCGGACAGGCTTTTCGTCATGATCAGATTGCAGGCCACCAGGGCTGCTGAGAACAGGGCCAGCAGCGCATACTGATTGATCCCCTCGGCGCTGGGCCGGACGATCACCAGGACGCCGAGGAAACCGACGATCGTGGCGCTCCAGCGGCGGATGCCGACCACTTCCTTCAAGACGATGATCGCCAGCAGGGTCGCGAACATGGCGCGCGAAAAGCTGATCGCCGTCGCCTCGGCCAGTGGAAGATGAACGATCGCGGTGAAACCGGAGGTCATGGCGACAATCGATATCGCGCAACGGGAAAGATGCAGTTTCAGGCGTTTGGTCCGAAAGGCGCCGGGAAATTCCTTGACCAGGACCGGGCTCAAAAGCATGAAGACGAACATTTGGCGAAAGAACAGGATCTCGAGCACCGGTAGGCGCTGGCCGACGAATTTGATGCCGGTCACCATCACGGTCGCGAAGAGTCCGCCGGCCAGCAGCCAAAGCGATCCGCGGGCATTGCCGGAAAGACCGTCCCATGCTGCGATGAGCCGTTGGCGCCTTGTGTCGGTCACGGGGCGGCCTCTTTGATTTCGTTCTGCATCGCCATTTGGCCGGAAGGCCGGGGGAGTGGTAAGGGACGGCAATTCTTACATGGATTGGGGTGGCGAGAATGAGAAATATCGACGGCATGGTGGCCTGGGTTACCGGCGCTGGTACCGGCATCGGCGAGGGGGCGGCGCTGGCGCTTGCGCGCGAGGGTGTGAAAACCGTGCTGACCGGGCGCCGGGCGGGACCGCTTGAGGCGGTGGCTGCGAAAATCAAGGCCACCGGCGGGCATGCCGAGATCGCCCAGGGCGATGCAATGGACCGCGACGGGATGCGGGCCCTGGCGGCCGACATTCACGCCCGGCATGGCCGACTCGACCTGCTGTTCAACAATCATGGCATCAACGTCAAGGACAGATCCTGGGGCGGCGGCAATCTCGCTGGCTGGGACGAGGTCATCGATGTGAATGTGAAGGGCGTCTATAACTGCGCCGATGCGGCCTTGCGGGTGATGCGCGGCCAGACCGAGGGCACCATTATCACCACCTCGTCCAAGGCCGGCGTGAACTATTCGCCGCGCGCCGGGGTTGCCTATGGCGCCTCCAAGCACGCGGTCATGGCGCTCAATCAATTGATCAACATGGAAGAGGGCAATAACGGTATCCGCGCCTGTGTGCTGTGCCCGGGAGAGGTGGAAACCCCGATCCTGGATTTCCGTCCGATCCCGGTGCCTAAGGAGGAACGCGCCCGTCTCATCCAATCCGAGGACATGGGGGATATCGTTGTGTTCATCATGAAGCTGCCCGGCCGGGTGACCCTCAATGAAATGGTGATCAGCCCGACCTATACCCGTAAACTGCAACCCGGCGAGGCCTGATGCGCGCGCTTATTCCCGAGGCGGAAGCCGATCCGGCGGCTTGGCTCGCCGGCATCGCCGGCAAGGCGGAGCGGCGCGAGACGCTCTCAGCCGACGGCGCCATGGTCTGGCATATCTGGGGTCCGGGCGACGGCGAGCCGTTGGTGCTGCTGCATGGCGGGCACGGCGCCTGGAACCATTGGTGCCGCAATGTCGAGGTCCTGGCGGATGCGGGGTTCCGGGTCATCGTCGCGGATCTTCCCGGTCTCGGCGACAGTTCGGATCCGGGGCCGCCCTATACCGCCGACGGTCTCGCCGAGATCGTGCATTACGGCATCAAGACGCTGGTGGAGCCAGACCAGCGGGTGCATGTCGGCGGCTTTTCCTTCGGCTCGGTGATCGGCGCGGTGGTTGCGGAATTGCTGGGCCCGGCGCTCGGCAGCTTCAATATCGTCGGCGCGGCGGGTTTCGGCCCGCGCGAGCGCGGACCCGACCGGATGATCAAGATCCACGCCGATATGGATGACGCCGAGCTCAGGGCGGCGGCGGCCAACAACATGGGCTGGCTGATGCTCGCCGATCCAGAAAACGTCGGAGAGCTTGCGATCCATATCCAGCGGACCAACTCTCTGCGCGCCCGGACCTTGTCACGGCCGATCTCGATGACCATGCGGCTCATGGACGCCCTGGAAAACATCCTCGGCCCGGTGAACGCGATCTGGGGAGACCGCGACCGCACGACGACCGGAACGCTGGGCATGCGGATCGAGATGCTGCATGA
Organism: Alphaproteobacteria bacterium; assembly: GCA_038116915.1. GTDB lineage: Bacteria > Pseudomonadota > Alphaproteobacteria > Thalassobaculales > Thalassobaculaceae > JADHLJ01. The sequence continues at coordinate 6,254 of JAYOEU010000173.1, read as the reverse complement.
CGAACGGCCCGACGCCCGGATCGAGGTCGTCGAAGGCGCCGGCCACTGGACCCAGTTCGAAGCGGCGGACCGCTACAACGAGCTGCTGGTGGAAATGATCCGCGGCTGAACCCTCCCGGCCGTCAGGGCGAAGGCTATTGCCTGACGATGCCGCGCCCGGTCTCGGTGAGTTTGCAGACCAGCCAGTCGGGCTTCAGCGGATTGCTGAACCAGGGTTCGGCCCAACCCTTGTCGAGGCAGGCCTGGACCAGGCGCGGGCTGACATTCTGGCCGTTCTGATCGAAAAGCGGAAGCTTGCCTCCGGGCTGTCCGAGGCCGCGCCGCAGCCATGCGCGTTGCGCGCGTGACGGCTCGGCATCCCGGGGCCGTTTTTCGGGAGCAGGCGAGGCGTCGTCATTCGACGGCAAGGGAAGCGCGCGGCGGAGCATGTAACCGATCCTACCCGGATGTGCGTTTCTGTCAAACCATGGTGTGGAGCGGCAAACGCAAGCCTGTTCCCGGACGCGTCATGACGCTATTGTTGCACGCCCGCCCGGACACCGTTCCACCCGCACCGGAAACGTTGAGACATGACCGATCGCAACAGCCAGCTCACGCTCGCCTTTTCCAGCGGTGGGCACGCGTTTTCGCATTTCTTCATGCTGATCTATCCGACGGTCGTGCTGGCGTTGGAAGGTGAGTTCTCGGCGCCGTACCATCAGCTCATCGCGCTGATGTTGGTCGGCAATATTCTGTTCGGGGCGGCCGCGCTCCCGGCCGGCTATCTCGGCGACAAGTGGAGCGCGTCGCGGATGATGGTGGTGTTCTTCATCGGCACCGGTATCGGCGCGGTCCTGACCGGCATGGCGGCGACTCTTTTTCAGATCGCCGCGGGCCTGGCGCTGGTCGGGCTGTTCGGCTCGATCTATCACCCAGTGGGCATCGCCTGGGTGGTGCGCAAGGTCGCCAACCGGGGCAGGGCGCTGGGCCTGAACGGGGTGTTTGGCAGTATCGGGGTGGGGCTGGCGCCGCTTCTTGCCAGTGGGCTGACGGATTTCTGGTCCTGGCGCGCCGCCTTCATCTTGCCGGGTCTGGTCAGCATCGGGGTGGGGATAGCGCTTTGGATGCTGATCGCCACCGGGCGCATGGTCGATGACAAGATCCAAATGTCCTCGGCGCCGCGCGAGGCCAGCAAGGGTGATATGAAGCGCGGCGCGCTTATGCTGCTGATCACGGTTTCCTGCACGGGACTGATCTATCAGGCGACGTCCTTCGCGCTGCCGAAGATGTTCGAGACCCGCCTTTCGGACTTTCTGGGCGGCGGTCTGCTCGGCGTCGGCGCGCTGGTCTCGGCGGTCTATTTCACCTCCGGCGCGGCCCAGCTGGTGGGCGGGTGGCTGGCGGACCGGTTCGAGTTGAAGCGGGTCTACCTGACCTGCTGGGTCTTGCAGATCCCGTTGCTGCTGATCGCCGCCGGACTGGATACCGCGCTGCTGCTGCCGGTGGCGGCGGCGATGGTGGTCTCGAACACCATCGGCTCGCCGTCGGAGAACAGCCTGTTCGCGCGCTACTCCCCGCCGAAATGGCGGTCCACGGCCTTCGGCGTGAAGTTCGTGCTCACCCTCGGCGTGGCGGCGGCGGCGGTTCCGCTGATCGCCTGGGTCCACAGGGAAACCGGCGGCTTCGTCATGCTGTTCGTGGTGCTCGCCGGATTTGCCGTCATGGCGGCGCTGGCGGCCTGGATGCTGCCGGGCCGCGGCGACGACGGGGCGGAGCCGGTGCGGGCCGAAAACCCGCAGCCCGCGGAATAGGTCGAAAGTGCGTCAGCCGGTGCGCGCGGCGTAGCGCACGGCTTCCTGGGCGGCCCGGAAGAGGGCCTTCGCCTTGTTCACCGATTCCTGATATTCGGCCTCGGGATCGCTGTCGGCGACCACGCCACCGCCGGCCTGCACATACATGGTCCCGTCTTTCACCAGCGCAGTCCGGAGTGCGATGCAGGTGTCCATGGTGCCGTTGGCGCTGAAATAGCCGACGGCGCCGGCGTAGACGCCGCGCCGCGAATGCTCCAGCTCGTCGATGATCTCCATCGCCCGTACCTTCGGCGCGCCGGACACGGTCCCGGCCGGAAAGCCCGCGGCCAGCGCGTCGAGTGCATCGAGCCCGTCCTGGATGTCGCCCTCCACATGCGAGGCTATGTGCATGACGTGGGAGTAATATTCGATGACGAACTGCTCGACCACATCGACGCTGCCGATCTTCGAGACCCGGCCGACATCATTGCGCCCGAGATCAAGAAGCATCAGGTGCTCGGCCCGCTCCTTGGGATCGCTCAGCAGTTCCTCGGCCAGCGCCCGGTCCTCCTCGGGATTGGCGCCCCGGCGCCGGGTGCCGGCGAGTGGCCGCAGCGTCACCCGTCCGCCGCGGAGGGTGACCAGGATTTCAGGGCTGGAGCCGACGATCGAGAAGCCGCCGAAATCGAAGAAGAACAGATAGGGCGACGGATTGAGACGCCGAAGCGAGCGGTAGAGCGCCATCGGCGGCAGGGTGAAGGGAACCGAAAAGCGCTGCGACGGCACGATCTGAAACGCGTCGCCGGCCTGGATGTAGTCCTTGGCCTTGCGGACCATCGCGTGGAATTGCTCGCGCGTGGTGTTCGAAGACGGCTCCGGCATCTCGCTTTCGCCGGACCCGCTTTCGCGCCGGTAGGGCAGGCTGCGCTGGAAGTCGGCGACCGCGTCGGCAAGCCGGGTGCGGGCGGCGGCATAGGCGGCCTCGGCCGTCATGCCGTCATTCGGCCAGACCGGGGTAACGATGGTGACGATATCCTCGAGCCGGTCGAAAATGCAGATCAGCGTGGGCCTGAGAAACAGTCCGTCCGGCACCTGGAGGTGATCCGGGTTGTCGTCTGGTATGTCCTCGCTCAGCCGCACCGAGTCATAGCCCATATAACCGAACAGCCCGGAGGCCATCGGCGGCAGTTCCGGCGGCAGATCGATTCTGGATTCTTCCACAAGGGCGCGGAGCGCGGCCATCGGCGCCAGCGCGCAGGGCTCGAAGGCCTCCAGATCCAGGCGCGCCTGACGATTGATCTCCGCCTGATGCTTCTTGAAGCGCCAGATCAGATCCGGACGCATGCCTATGATCGAGAAGCGGCCGCGAACCGAGCCTCCCTCGACGGATTCCAGCAGGAAGGCGTTGGCCCGCCCGTCGGCGAGCTTGAGCATGGCCGAGACCGGCGTCTCCAAATCGGCGACCAGGGTCGTCCAGACAACCTGCGGACGGTTCTCCGAGTGGGCTGCCGCGAAAGCGTCGGCGGCGGGCAGAACGTTCATTGTGACTCCGCCATGAGCGAGTCGATATAGCCGCGGTCGATGTGCACCCGGTGGCGGCCGCGCAGACTTGTAAGATAGGTGTCCTCGAAATCCTGGCGCGCCGAGGTGTTCAGCTCCTGGTTCAGGCGGTTCCAGGCTTCCTTCTGCTTGTCCTTGTCCGCGGGGATGATTTCGGAGAGCTCCGCCACCGCGCTTCCGATGGAGGATTCGGCGATGCCCACATCGCCCATGACGAGATCGAAGACGATCGGCGCCAGATCCGGTGGATAGAGATTCGAGTCATAACCATCGCCGTTGCGGTCGAACGGTCCGACGGAAACCGGCGCATGACCGAGCGCCGCTGCGGCGGCGGCAAGGCCGATCCCGCCCTTGGAGTTCTCGGCGATGCGGGTGGCCAGGTCGTGGGCGAGCGATGCCCGCCGCTCGGCCCGCCAGGAGGTGACGACCGCCTCGCGGACCTCGGCGAGGTCCCTCTGCCGGGTCGGCGTGATTTGCTCGACCCGCAGCAGGAAATAGCCGTCATCGTCGGATTCCAGCAGATCGCTCTGCGCGTCCTTGGCGGTCTCGAACAAGGTGGCGAGGAACTGCCGTCCGGGGGGAAGCCCCTTGACGGGTTCTCCGTCCATGCCGCGGCCCGAGGCGTCCACAGCCTTGATGGTGCGGGTCTCGACATTGATAGTGCGCGCCGCCTCGGCAATGGTCGCGCCGCCGGCCAGCGCGTCCTGGAAGGAATTGGATAGTTCGAACAGTGCATCCAGGGCCTTCTCGCGGGCGATCTCCAGGCGGATGGCTTCCTTCACCTCCTCGTAGGGGCGGACCGATTGCGGCGTGGCGGACTTCACCAGAAACACTTTCCAGCCGAACGGGGTTTCCACCGGGCTGGTGATCTTGCCGGGATCGGTGTCGAACGCCGCCTTGCGCTCGTTCTCTTCCACCAAGCCGAAGGGCGTGACTTCGCCGAGATCGATCACACCGCCGGCACCCGCCGCCGTCTCCAGGAGTTTCGCGATGCCGTCGATATCCAGCGGACCAGTGAGCGTCTCGACGGCGGCCTTGGCGGCGGCCTCGTCCGCGAAGATATACTGCACCAGGTGCCTTGTGGCTGGAGTTACGAACTCGCCCTGCCGGGTATCGTAGGCGGTCAGCAGTTCCTGTTCGGGGATCAGGATCTCCTTGGCCAGCGCGTCGGGATTGAAGGCGACGTAGGTGGCGGCGCGATATTCCGGCGCCATGTAATCGGTCTGGTTCTTCTCGAAATGGGCGGCAAGCTCCGCCTCACTCGGCTCCGGAACATCCTTGATCGAGTCGACTGAAATCCAGACCACTTTCGCGCTGCGGCGTTCCGCGCGGTATTTGAACAGGGTTTCCGCGAGCGTGTTCGGGAGCTTCGCCTCGCCGGCGACGGCGGCGTTGATCTGGTCACGCTTGATATCGCTTTGCAGGGTGCGGAAAAACTCGGCCTCGCTCAATCCGGCATTGGAGAGCGTTTGACGGAAGACGTCGGGGTTGAATTGTCCAAGCTGATCACGGAATGCGGGCGAGGACGCGACCCATTGCTTGAGTGCTTCCTCGCCGACCGCCATGCGGAGGCTGCGGCTTTCGGCCTCGTAAAGTCCGGTTTCGGTGAGGGACTGGATCACCGAGTCCAAAATCTGCGGGCGCAGAGCCTCGTCATATTGCGGCGGCAGGCGCATTGCCCGTCTGGAGCGGTCGAACTGCTCCAGCACTTCGGCGGAGTTGTAGGTCACGTCGCCGACCTCGATCGCGGCACGGCCGCTCGGGCTGCCGAGAAAAATGTCGCCGATACCCCAAACCGCGAAGCTCAGGATCAAGACGCAAAACAGGATCTTGATGAATATCGACGTGACCTTGGAACGGATGAATTGCAACATGGCCGAATTCGGCTCCCTTGAGGGGTTTCGACGGCGCGCGGCGCCATTGCCGGGCGCGCCACGAAGCGCGGCATACTACGGTCGAGGCCCCGCGCGGGCAACTCGGTTTTTCCTTATTTCCCAAGGAATCGGCTGAAATTGAAGCAGCCGGTCGGTCATCGCGGCTTGGAGCGGCGAAAGACGCGTGTTAGACGAGCCGGGGTCGAGTGGTTACGATCTCATGGCGCGACGTTCAAGGTGGAGTGGGTGATGGCTGTGCGTTCCCTCATCGCGGGCAATTGGAAAATGAACCTGTTGAAGTCCGAGGGCGTCGCCCTTGCATCGGCGCTTGCGGACTACATGAAGGCCGAGCGCGGCTTCGACATGGTGGTGTGTCCGCCGGCGCAGCTTTTGGGGCCGGTCTCGGCATGTCTTGCGGGCTCCCGGCTGGGGCTTGGGGGGCAGGACTGTCACACCAAGGTTTCCGGCGCCCATACCGGGGATATTTCGGCGGCGATGCTTGCCGATATCGGCTGCGGCTGCGTGATTGTCGGACATTCCGAACGGCGCGCCGATCACAAAGAAAGCGATGCGATGGTCCGCGCCAAGGCCGAGGCGGCGCATGCCGCCGGCCTGATCGCGATCATCTGTGTCGGAGAGACCGCGGCCGAGCGCGACGCCGGTAAGGCGAGTGCGGTCGTCGATGCGCAATTGCGCGGCTCCCTGCCCGAGGGCGCGAGCGCGGCGAACACGGTCGTCGCCTACGAGCCGGTCTGGGCGATCGGCACCGGCAAGACCGCGACCACCGCCGATATCGCCGAAATTCATGCCCATGCCCGCGCGGTTCTGCAACAGATCGCCGGCGGCGGCGCCGAGATGCGCATCCTCTACGGCGGCTCGGTAAAGCCGGGCAACGCGCGGGAGATCCTGGCCGTCCCCAATGTCGGCGGCGCGCTGGTCGGCGGCGCCAGCCTGATAGAGGCCGATTTCAGAGCCATCGCCGAGGCCGCGCCGGTCTGAGCAAGCCCGACTTTCCCGGTCGCCCTGGCCTGCGCCAGAACGACGGGACTAG
>JAYOEU010000172.1:0-9043 GCA_038116915.1 Alphaproteobacteria bacterium | reverse complement strand
TAGGTATTTCCGCTCGGCATGCGAACGACGCTGCGGTTCGAATCCTCTTTGCTCCCGTCGGGAGGGGGTATCCACCCCATCAGTTCTCAGTGACAATCAACACTTGCAGGGGATCGAGGCCTGAGATCGCCCCAGCGAGGCCTTCCATGACCTCGAAGCGCAGCGCGCCGTCATCGACGAGGTGCGCGCCGGCGGGTTGAGCACCCGCAAGGGGGGGGGCGGCGGCAGGGCAGGGGCCTTGCCGCGCCGTTGGGGTGTCTAATGGCTCTGACCATCTTCGGCGATCCGCACCTCGCCCCCGAAACGCGACGCGATGCGCGCGGCATAGGTGCGGATGGTGTCCGGCGTGGCCGCGCCGTTGGTCAGATGCACGGCGACGACGGTCCTTGCCCCGGCCGCTTGCGCCATCTCGCCCAGTTGTTCCGCCGTGAGGTGGTGCTCCAGCATGTGCCGCCGGATCTTGTCCTCGCGCTCGGGCGGAACGCCGGGGTTGGATTTGCGGAATCGCTCCAGCACGACCTCGGCATCGACCATTTCGCCGATCAGCAAGTCAACACCCCGGGCCAGCGCCTCGACCGCCGCACAGACGCCGGTATCGCCGGTAAAGACGATCGACCGATCCACAAGGTCGAAACGCAGCGACAGCGAGATATGTTCTGCCGGCGTGGCAAAGTCGCTTTCGGGGCGGTAGTGGGTGTTTTCGCAGCAGGTGATTCGGGCTCCCGGAATCTCGACCAGGTCCCCGGGCGACAGTTCCCGCACCCGGGTAAAGCTGCGCGGATGCGGCAGCGCCTGATCGGTCGAGCCAAAGCCGGTCCTGTTCGGCACGTCGCAGGCCGCGAGCAGACTGTCGACGATCTGCCCGGTTCCGGGCGGGCCGTAAACGGTCAGCGGCGCGCGGCGGTGCACCATCATGTTCAGACCGAGGCACGCGAACAGCGACCCGATGTGATCGAAGTGGTGGTGGGTCAGGAAGATGTGCTCGACATGGCGATAATCGATGCCGACCTTGGCGAGGCCCGACATCGCGCCCTCGCCGCAATCGACAAGCACAGGGGAGTCCCCGATCATCAGAAGATGCGCAGGCTGGGCGCGCCGGGGGTCAGGGCGCGGCCCGCCGCCGGTGCCAAGCGTCGTAAAACTGGAAGGCGAAGGCATGAGTTGTCCTTTGCTGAGGGGTGTACGCGTAGCGGCGTCAGATCAGGGTCACATCGACATCGGTGAGGTCGGCGGCATTGACCGCGTCCGACTCTGAGGTGGCGGCTGGGGTGTAATAGGGCGTCTCCTGGCCCAGCCGGTTCCAGACCTCCAGACCGTTGCCATGCGCCGAGGTAAGGCACCAGCGCGCCTGACCCGTCATCACCTGCGTGGCATAGGATGTGCCCGCCGGAATATTGGCGCTGTCGCCGGCGGACAGGATGGTTTCCGCGCCGTTCATCGCAAAGCGGACCTGACCTTCCAGCATCCGCAGGAAGACATGCGTCGCGTCATGCCGCATCGCCGGCATGGCGGCGCCGCGCGGCCCTTCGATCACGCGCATCTCCATGCTGCCATCCGCCGTCTCGCGGCCCAGCAGCATGGTGCACAGATGTCCCTGCGTGCGCACACGGGGGCCGTGGCCGTCCTGCAGGAAATAGGACTGGTTCGCCCGGGGCATGGTGCGGTCGGCGTCGCTCCAGTCGGTGGCGGTGGCATAGGTCCGGCCCTGCACGGGATGCACGTCATACATCGCCATGGCCTTGCCCATCTTGGAAAAATCGAACGGATGGTTGATGGCGGGCAGGCCCGGTTCGTCCCAGGGATCGCCGGCGACCATGAAGAACGCCTCCCAGCCCCCCGGCGCCACGATTCCGAAAAAGGCTGTCCGGGGCGCGATGGCCTGATAGGAATGCACCTCGCCCGGCTTCACATAGGCAAAATCGCCCGGCGTCAGGATGCGGCATTCGTTCTCGCACCAGACCTTCAGCCGACCACGGGTGCACAGCCAGGTGTCATGCGCGTCGTTGTGGTAATGCAGCGGGATCGGCTGCTTGTCGATCGTGCCTTCCATCTCCAGCGCGCCGAAACCGCCGGCGGTTTGCGCGTCATCGGCGAGGATGCGCACGATCTGCCCGGCGGCAAGCCGCGATTGCAGGGCCTGGCCTTGACGCAGGATATAGGCCTTCATCTGATCTGGCATGGTGTCTTCTCCTCCTCAGGAAAACGGAATGGCAAGCTGGGCCGCCTTGCAGGCGTCGTTCTTGGGGGGCGCGATGCCCCATTGATCGGTCCGCCCTTTGGGCCAGACCCAGTCCCCGGGAGTTCCCACCCGGTAGCCGTGATCGACCTGCAGGACCTCGGCGGTGTGTTCGATGACGATGCCGAAGGGATCGACGAAATAGACGAAGACATTGTCACCCGGGCCATGCCGCCCCGGCCCCCAGCCGATGGGAAAGCCCGCGTCGCACATCCGCCCTGAGGCACGCATCACGTCCTCCCAATCCTCGTGCAGGAACGCGACGTGGTTCAGCGTATCGACAGCGGCCCGGGCCATGACGATGGCGTGATGATCGGCGTTCGTCCGCAGGAAGGCCATCTGTGCCGACAGATCGGTGACAAGGAAGCCCAGGCCGGCCTCAAGAAAGGCGATGTCGCGGTCGATATCGGTCGTGTTGATGTTGACATGCGCCAGCCGCACCGGGCGGCTTTGCGCGGTGGGATCAGGGGTGTTGTCGGCGGCGCCCTGCACGATGCGCAGGCGGCGTCCGGCCGGGTCCTTCAGCGTGAAGCCGGTTCCGCCCCCGTGCAGCGCCAACGCGGCGATGTCGGAGGCCTCGGTACCCCCGGCCGAAACCAGCCGCGCGCGTAGGGCATTCAGATCCGTCTGTGCCGCCGCCGCCCAGGTCACGCTGTCGATGGCGACAGGGCCCTGGCGCAGGGCGATCAGATAGGCCTCGGTGCCGCTGCCGCGCAAATAGACCCTTCCTTGGTCGCGCCCGGCGACCGACAGGCCCCAGATCCCGGTATAGAAGGCCTCGGCCCGGCCCGTATCAGGAACCGAAAGCTCCACTGACCGCAGGCCCGCTATCGGAAAGGTCGGCTTGTGCCCTTGCGCCGACATCGCTCAGCCCTCATCCACGACGGAGCTGCGCAACGATCCGATGCCGGAAATCCGCACCTCGACCGTATCGCCGGGTTTCAGCCAGACCGGCGGCGTCCGTTTGGACCCCACGCCGCCCGGCGTGCCCGTGGCGATGACGTCGCCGGGCGACAGGGGGGTGAAGGCCGACACATAGGCGATGATCGTGGGGATCGGGAACAGCATGTGATCCAGCGTCGCGCGCTGCATCACGTCGCCGTTCAGGTGCAGTTCCACCGACACGGCATCAAGATCGGCAATCTCGTCGGGCGTGACCAGTTCGGGGCCGAAAGGTGCTGTGCCGGGAAAGTTCTTGCCGGGGATGAACTGGCGCGTATGCCATTGCCAGTCGCGCACCGACGCATCGTTGAAGCAGGCAAAACCGGCGACATGGGCCATGGCGTCGCTTTCGGAAATATGCCGGCCGCCCCTGCTGATGACGATGGCGAGCTCGGCCTCGTAATCCAGATCGCTGGACACGCGGGGCCGCAGGATCGGATCGTCGGCACCGATCAGCGTGTCGGGGAAGCGCGTGAAGATCGACGGATGCTCGGTCCTGTCCCGTGCGGTTTCGACCCTGTGGCTTTCGTAATTGTGACCGACGCAGAGGATCTTTGCGGGGTTGGGGATCACCGGCAGCAACCGGACTTTGCCGCGGGCGATGGCGGGGCCGTCTGCATCCCTCAGCGCATCGCGGGCGATGGCGGTTTTTAGGTCCGGCAGCGCATTACTGCCGCAATCGAGGATCGAATCCCCCCGGACCCGCCCCCAGGACGCGCGGCCATCGACGGTGAAACTGACAAATCGCATCCGGTTTATCCTTGGTCAGTGAGGTTGGAAGTCGGCGCAAGGCCCATAGCATCGCCCATCGCCCTGATCGCGCGCGACAGGCCCGGGCCATCCCCCGCCGCTGCGAGGTAGAAGTCTGGACGGATCAGCGCCGCCGTTGCGCCCCGTGCGGCGAACCACGCGCTAAGGTGGCCTTCGGGATCCGTCAGCGCGCCGATGTCGAAACGCTTGGCGCCTAGCGCCTCCAGAAGGGTCTGGGCCCCGGGTGCAAGCCGCAGGTCGCCTTTGTGCAACAAGACCCAGCCCCCGCCAGTGGCCTCATCGAGGAACCTAGTGGCCAGGCGCGGATTGATGAACCGCTCGCCGGCCCCCGGCGCGACGATGTCCGAGCGGATCGGCGCGATCAGTTCGGCGGCTGTCCGCATGCCGGTCTGCGACCTGACCTCGGCATCGCGTTGCGCGGCCTTGTCGGGATCGAGGATGCAGATCGTCCGGCCCACCTCGATCGCGCGGGAAATGACATGGCGCACCTGTGGATCGCGTTCGGTCTGATAGGTATCAAGCAGCCGCGCCACGGCGGCACCCCTCTGCACCAGCGCCAGCTTCCAGCCCAGGTTCGAGGCATCTCGCAGTCCATGGCACATGCCCTGTCCGAAGAATGGCGGGGTCTGGTGGGCGGCGTCGCCGGCCAGGAAAACCCGGCCCAGGCGCCAGCGGTCGGCCACGAGACCATGGAAGCGATACGTCGCCGCCCGGATGATCCTGCAGGGCGCACCCGCGACCCAGGGCGCGACAAGGGCCTCGGCGGTTTCGGGGCGGGCCATGTCGGCGTCGCTTTCGCCGGGGAGCAGCATGAATTCCCAGCGCCTGTGATTGCCACGCCCGGGAACGATGGTCGCCGGCCGGGCCGGGTCGCAGAGCATCACGGACAACCGTTGCAGGTTCGCCTCGTCCGGCACACCGCGGAAGGGGGGGAAGGCGATGGGTCCGTCTACCTCGGCATCGATGACAAGCCAGGGTTCCTCGAAGTAAAGATCATTCAGCGCGATGCCGATGGATTTGCGCACCGCGCTGCGCGCCCCGTCACAGCCGATCACCCAGTCGGCCGTCAGCGCCTCGCCGTCTTGCAGGACCACTGTTGCCCGGTCATCGGTCTGGGTGACTCCCGTGACCTCGGCACCCAGACGCAGTGTCACCGTCTCGAACCGTGCCAGCCCCGCGCGCAGGGCGGCTTCCAGTTCGGGCTGGTAGAAGAAATAATCGTTCGCGTGGCCAAAGGGTTTCGGCCCATCGACGGCTGACAGATAGCGGATCATCCCGCCATCGGCCCCGATATGCAGATGCCCGTCCGCAGCGAGCATCTGGTCCTGCACTCTGTCCCAGACACCGATATCGGCCAGCAGGCGCACCATTTCATGATCCAGATGCACCGCCCGGGGCAGCGCATAGGGTGCCGTATCCCGGTCGAGAACCAACGTCCGCAGGCCCGCGCGCCCGAACAGATTGGCGGCATAGGCCCCCACCGGGCCGCAGCCTACGACGATGACATCGTAATGCCGGCTCATGCCCTAGCCCCCAGGGTCGAGGTCAGGAACCGCAGGAGATCCGGTGCGATGCGGGCCGAATGGCTCCCCTCGGCCTGCGGCCCCCCCTCCGAGAACCACAGGTGGCCAGCCCCCGGCACCTCGACGGTGCGGACCGGGAAACGCGCCTGCGTGAGCGCGCGGGCAAAGGCGGCGGACTGGTCCGGCAGGACCTCGCGGTCCGCCGTGCCCCAGATCAGCAGAACCGGCAGCGCCGCCTCATAGGTGATCTGCCGCAACGGCGAGGCGTGGTGATAGCGCGCGGGATCATCGAAGGGTGCACAGCCGATCATGGCCTCGGTCTTGTCCGTCCCCGGCGCCGCGTTGCGCCAGGTGTCGGCCTGCCAATGGGCCATGAGGTCGTAAACCCCGTAGATGCCGACAAGACCCGCGACCGGCGGCGTATCGATGGCGCGCGACAGAAGTGCGAGCGCCGACAGATGCGCCCCCGCCGACACGCCCAGCACCACGATCCGCGTGGGGTCGAGGCCCCATTCGGCGCCGCGTTGCGCCAGCACAAGCAGCGCCGTTGCGACATCCTCGGCGTTGCCCGGCCAGGACGGTCCGCCCAGGGCGCGCCGGTAATCGATGGAGGCAAAGGCAAAGCCCCTCTCGGCCAGCCACGATCCCCAGGCGGCCAGCGAGCGGCGATGCCCCCGGCTCCATCCCCCGCCCGAGACCCCGACGACGACGGGATGCGGGCCAGCCCCGGCCGGCAGGACAAGGTCGGCCTGAAGCGGGCCGGCTTCGGTCAACGCAAGGTCAAGGGTGATCGTTTCGGGGCGCGGCATGTCAGGCCTCGGACAGGGCGACGGCCGAGGCGGCGGGGCGCTCGACATGGACACCGTCACGGCCGATGCGGAGGATCATCAGATCGCAACCCGCGATCACCGCACCGTCATATCCTGCGCCCGTGCGCGCCAGAATGCTGTCCACACTGGGGCCGATCTTGCCGCCGGGAAGCTGCACGATATGCGTGAACACGGCGAGGCCGGGCCGCGCCTCGGAAAAGATCGCGGCGGCGTCCTCGGGGCTGGTGTGGCCTTTCATCACGACATCGCGAAAGAACGGATTGTCCGCCATCGACTCGTGGATCGCGGCAACCTCGTGCACCAGTAGGTCGCAGCCCCTGGCCGCCTGCGCAACCCGAGGGTCGACTGCCGTATCGCCTGACAGCACGACCGAATGGCCGCTGTGGTCGATCCGGTAACCATAGGTCGGCGCGAAATCGTGGTGATAGGTTCCGAAGGCGCGAACGGTGACGCCGTTCTGTTCAAAGACGACGCCCTCGCCGATCTGGTGGGGTTCGAGCAGGGTCGATGCCGCGGGAATCGAATTGATCGCCCGTTCGCGCCGGTCCCCCGCAAAGGCCTGCATCAGGCCCTGAGCGAGTTCGACGACGCCTTCCGGGCCATAGACCGGCAAGGCGGCCTGGCGTTTGCCGAACGGTCCGGGGATGTAACCAGACGTATAGACATCCGGCAGGCCCGCCGTGTGGTCGGAATGAAAATGCGTCAGGAAGACTGCATCGATCGCGCCCAGCCGGATCCCTGCCTGGGTCAGCCGCAGCGAGACGCCGCGCCCGGCATCGAAAAGCAGCGTCAGGCCACCCGCCTGCACCAGCGTCGCGGACCCGAAGCGCGTGATATCGGGCTGCGGCGTCCCCGTCCCGAGGAGGGTCACGGTGATCGAAGTGTCGGAACTGGCGGACATCGGGGCTGTCTCCTTGGAACGAGGGGCCGGGCGGCGCGTGCCGCCCGGCAGGCCGTGCTCAGTCGCGGGGCATCCGCTCCCACAGGATCTCGTCGACGCTGGGCACGCGATTGATCCAGCCGAAGGCGTGCATGTCCTCGGCCAGTGCCGCGAGGGCGGCGACATCCAGCGTGACACTGGCGGGTGTGATCGTGCGCGAGTCCAGATAGGCAGGGGGAAGGCGGGTCCGCTCGCGGTCGATTGCGCGCACATCATCGGGGTTCTCGTTGGCATACCGGCTGGCGCGGTCCAGAACCTCGATCAACGTGGCAATGTCATCGCCGCGCTCGGCAAGCGTCCGGTTGCTCGAGGTATAGACGATGCCGGGCGCGCCCCGGACGGTCTCGTAGGCGGCCTCGATCACGCGAAAATCCGGGTTGCGCGCGGCGAGTTCGTAGAATAGCGCAAAGGTCACGACCCCTTCGACATTGCCGTTTCTCAGGTTGTCGACATGGGTATCGGGCGGCATGTGGGTCAGCGTCACGGCGCCGGGCTGGAGGCCGGCATCCCGAAGGCTGCGATTGATCATCAACGCGCCCGTGCCCTGAAGCCCCTGCACACCGACGGTCTGGCCCGCCAGATCCGCGACTGACTGATAGGGGCTGTCGGCCCGCACGATAAGGCCGGTGGTCGGCACTTCGCCGATGTTCTGGTTGGCAAACACGATGCGAACGGGTGCCCCGTTCGCGACGGCCGCGATGGCCGGCGTCGAACCACTGCCCGCGATATGCACTTCGCCGGACATCAGCCGCGCCATGTTCTCCTGCGGGGCCCCGCCCGGAGTCAGTTCCACGGTGAGGCCGGCTTCCGCGAACCAGCCCATCCGTTCGGCGATGAAGAATGGCTGAAACGATCCTACCGCCGCATAGGCGATCCGCAGCGGCTCGCTATTCTGCGCGATGGCGGTCCCCATCGTCAGCGTCAGCGCAAGGGCCCCGCCGGTGATGGCCGTGAATGTCCGTCTGGTTACGTTGGTCATGGTCTTTCCTCCCTTGGTGGTCGTGGTCATCATGGCTTGCGGCGGATCTCGTTCAGGATCCTGCCCCGCAGTTTCGAGAATTCCGGCAGCGACTTGGTTTCGACCTGGTCGCGGTCAGGCCCGAAGCCGACATCGACCGTGTCGATCACCGTGGCCGGCTGGCCGGACAGGACGACGACCCGGTCGGCAAGAAAGACCGCCTCGTCGATGTCGTGGGTCACAAGGATGACGCTGATCGACAGCCGCCGCCGCAGATCGAGGACGAGGTCCTCCAGATCGAACCGCGTCTGCGCGTCGAGCGAGCCGAAAGGCTCATCCATCAGAAGGATGTGGGCGTCATAGGCCAGCGCGCGTGCGATGGCGACGCGCTGCTGCATGCCGCCGGACAACTCCCAGGGATATTTGTCCTCGTTGCCGGCAAGGCCGACCTCGGCGAGGCAGCGCAGCGCCCGCTCGCGTGCTTCGGCCTTCGGGATGCTTTTGCCGCGCAGCGGCAGGGTGACGTTCTCGATCGCCGACATCCACGGCATCAGCGATCCGCGATAATCCTGGAACACGATCCCGATTTCCGGGCGCGGCGAGGTCACAACCTCGTCGCTGACACGGACCTGGCCCTTCGAGGATGGCATCAGCCCCGACAGGCAGCGCAGCAGCGTCGTCTTGCCGACGCCCGAGGGGCCGACGATGCAGATGATCTCGCCCGGATCGACGCGCATCGACAGGTTGCGCAGGACTTCCTTCGCGCCATAGGATTTGGCGAGGTTCTCGATGACGACCGTGGGAACCACGGGGTCTGGAAGCCGGGTGAGGAGGGTGTTCGGC
>JAYOEU010000171.1:0-9175 GCA_038116915.1 Alphaproteobacteria bacterium | reverse complement strand
CCGACTTCAAGGTGATCGGCCTGATCGGCGTCGCCCATTTTTTCAGCCATTTCTACATCTACCTGCTGTTTCCGCTGTTCATCCAGTTGAAGGCCGAATTCGACGTTTCGTACACCCAGCTTGGATTGCTGCTGACCGTCTTCAGCGCGACAACCGGGGTGACCCAGACGCCGTTCGGATTCCTGGTGGACAGGCTCGGAGCGCGCCGGATTCTGATTGGCGGGCTGATCGCTGAGGGGCTGGCCTTCCTCGCGATGGGGTTCTCCACCAACTATCTGACGCTTCTGGCGCTCATGGTGGTCGCGGGCTGCGCCAACGGGGTCTATCACCCGGCGGACTACTCCATCCTTTCGGCGTCTGTGTCGAAACAGCGCATGGGGCAGGCGTTCAGTCTGCATACCTTCGCGGGCAATGCCGGGTTCGCGGTTGCGCCGGTGACCATCCTGTTCCTGAGTGATCTGGTCGGCTGGCGCAACGGACTGGCGCTTTGCGGAGCCGCGGGGGTGGTAACGGCGGTGGCGCTGATCGTCTATGCGCGGCACTTCCGCGATGCGCCGAAATCCGGAGCCGGTCAGACCGCAATCAAGGACGCGGCGCAGGGCGTGGCATTGCTGATGTCGCCGCCGATCCTGGTCTGTCTGCTGTTCTTCACGCTGTTGTCGCTGGGGTCGACGGGGCTGGTCAGCTTCCTCATTCCCGCGCTTTGGGAACTGCACGGCATCGCCGAGGAAGCGGCGACTTCGGCGGTGACGGTCTATCTGGTGGCGAGCAGTGTCGGCATCCTGATCGGTGGCTTCATCGCCGACCGCACGACCAAGCACAACCTGGTCGCGGCGCTCTGTTTCCTCGCCACCGCCACGATGATCGCGGCGGTTGGCGCGTTTCCGATGACGGTGATCCTGGTCATTGTCCTGATGATCGCCCAGGGGCTGATGCACGGGATGATCATGCCCTCGCGCGACATGATCGTGCGCTCGGTTACGCCGGACGGGGCCTACGGCAAGGTATTCGGGTTCGTCACCACCGGTTTCAGCATCGGCGGCAGCATCGCGCCCACCGGCTTCGGATGGGTCATGGACCAGGGGCGCCCGGAATGGGTGTTCTACGGCGTCGGGCTGATCATGTTGTGCTCAATGACGACAGTCTTCACCTCGGGCCGCCGCCGCGCCAGCTAGCGCTGCGCCGATTCTTGCCGAGCTGGCGTTCCCGTATCCAGACATAGAGGCCGCTGGCGATGATCACGGCCGCGCCCGCGAAGGTCCAACTGTCCGGCAGATGACCGAAGATGAGGAAGCCGTAGGCCGTCGCCCAGACGATCTGCACATACTGGAACGGCGCCAGCAGCGAGGCGCGGGCGCGGTGATAGGCATGGATCACGATATAGTGGGACCCGCCGCCGATTACCCCGATGGCGCACAGCATCAGCCATTCCTGCGGGCTCGGGGTTTGCCAATTGTAGAGCGCGACCGGCGTTGAACAGAGAAACCCGACCAGGGCGGTGTAGAACCACATCGACGTCGCGGTTTCGGTGAAGCTCAGGGTGCGGGTTAGAATGGTGAAGAGGCCGTAGAAGAAGGCGACGCCGAGGATCAGCAGATAGGCCCAATGCACCTCCTGAAAGCCCGGCCGCAGGATGATCAGAATTCCGGCAAACCCGACCGCGACCGCCGACCAGCGCCGAATGCCGACTTTTTCCTTCAGAAGCGGGATCGAGAGGGCCACCACGAAGAACGGCGAGACGAACATGATGGCATTGGCCTCGGCGAGGCCGATATGGCCGATGGCGGTAAAGAACAGCGAGGTGCAGATCAGCAGCAGCACCGCCCTGCCGATCACGAGACCGGGTTGCTTCACCTTGAACAGCGTGAAGAACCGGCGCCCCGGAAACAGCAGCATCATGAAGACCATGTGCGCGGCGAAGCGGCCCCAGACGATCATCGGCACCGGCAATTCGCCGGTCGTCAGCTTGACGATGGAATCGGAACTGACGAACAGAAATCCCGCGAGCACCGCGAGCGCGATCCCGCTCAGGACGGAATTCCGCCCGGTATCCGGCTCGGTACCGGATGGATCGGAGCCGGATGCTGGGACGGTGTTGTGATCTGTCACGTTCGGCTCCTCGGCTGGGACCTCAGGCACGAGGACCTTCGGGATTCTATCATGCTTGGCGCGGGAACGGTTCGGGGGAAATCATGTGATGACCGAAGGCCGCGTTCGGCGGGACGAGCGAAGCCGGCACTCGTGTCCGTTAGATGGAGGCGTCAGCCGATCCGCCGCCGCGTCGTCTTTCCTGCCTGCTGGAAGCCATGGCTGAAGCCCGCCAGGAACTCACGCACGCCGCGTCGCACATTGCGCAGGTTGTAGCCGCCTTCCTGGATGATGACGGTCGGGTAACCCTCGCGGCCGATCACCTCGCCGATCATGCGCATGCCGTTGCCGGTGACGAAAAAGCCGCCGAGCGGGTCGCCGCGCATGATGTCGATGCCGAGGCAGAGCACGAGATGGTCAGGTGCGAAAGCGCGGATGCGGCGGATCGCCCGGCGCAGAACCGCAAGGTAGCCCGCGTCGTCGACCCCCGGACGGATCGGATAGTTGCGATTGAAGCCGAGACCCGCGCCGGCGCCGCGTTCATCCTCGAAGCCGGCAAAAAAGGGATAGCAGTCCCCCGGATGACCGTGGAGCGATTTCGTCAGCACATCGCCGCGCTCGTAGAAGATGTCCTGGGTGCCGTTTCCGTGGTGGAAGTCGACGTCGAGCGTCGCCACCCGGCCACGGGCCGAGAGAAAGTTGGCGGCGATCGCGGCGTTGTTGAAATAGCAGAAGCCACCGAAGACGCGGCGCTCGGCATGGTGGCCCGGCGGGCGGACGACGACGTAGCACCAGGGCGCCGTCCGGTCGGCCACCAGCTTGGCGCCGGTCAGCGCCGCGTCTACGGCGCGCCGGGCCGCCGGATAGACCTGGTTGGTCAACGGCGTGGTGGTGTCATTGCAGAAGTACCCGGCCTTCATCTCGAAGTTGCGTGGCAGCCGCTCGGGGAAGCGGAGCGGAAACACCTCGGGGTAAAGGATGCGCTTGTCCGGAATGCGGGTCGCCGTCTCCTCGAGGAAAGCGATCATCTTGCGGTCGTGGACCGCCTGGATGTGCCGCAGTTCCCAGCGCGTTGCCTGATACTCCTTGACCGGCAGCCCCTCCAGGGCGCGGCGCACGGCCGCAACCCTGGCCGGCCGCTCCCAAAAACCCTTGAACGGGGAATGCTCGACCGTCGGCGCCTCGCTCGCGGTGACCACCACGTCGATCGGCCGTTCGAGCGGTGGCAACTTGGCCGGGCCGGACTGGGCATAGCGGGGGGCGCGGATCCGGACCGGATCATCGGTGACCGATTTGAGGATTTTCTGAACCGTCGAGTGATCCTGTTCGAGACCGCTTTTCACCAGCAGTATCCGTGAGGCGACCGCGCGGAAGGCACGACGCGGCAGCGGCTTGGGATCGCCCATCGGGTCGAACATGAGGATCGTATGGACCCCCTTGTTATAGGGAATGTCGGCTTCGTCGTATGCGGTGCCAATCACCGGGCGGGCGCCGTAACGTTCATAGAAGGCCTGGCGCCGGCGGTTCTCCCGAAGGTTCTCCGGTAGCACGAAGGGGCCCGGCTCGTCGGGCATCGAGTCGAAGAAGAAATGCCGCGCGCCGCGCTTCTTCTGGTCGTCGCGGGCCACCTCGTAGAGCGCCCCGCCGATCCCCCTGGCCGAGCGGTTGGGGTCGCTCGCGATATAGTCGAGATAAGCCACCTTGAGGTCCGCGAAATGAAAGCAGACCGAGAACCCCAGCACGCGCTGGCCCTTGATCGCGGCCAGCATGACCGCCTGGGATCGCGGCGGGACTCGCCGCGCGCATAACCGTTCAGATTGTCGGCATAGTAGGTATTGTCCGGAAACGCGCGACGGGAGATGTTGAGGCAGTCCGTCAAGTGCGTTTCGAACAACGGGTCGACACCGGCGAAAACCCTGGCGAATTTAAGCATGCTCTAGCCTCGGGGGAGAGGACTCGGAATTTTAGAACAGCATCCTGCAATGACCGGTCACCACCTCGGTACCGGAGCCAGGAGGCTGCTGTCAGGGACGGGCCCTTGTGGCGGCGCAGAATTGCCGCTTGGCCTTCAGCGCCTTGCAGAAATTGGTTGCTTCCGCGCTGCTCGCGAACGACATGGCGACGAGACGGATATAGCTGCCCTTTCCGTCGCCGGCGTCATACTCCGTCGTTCCGAACTCCAGACCTTCGAGTTCCTTGGAGAATTTTCGGGTGAGCGATTTCCAGCCGCGCTGTGCGCCGGCCACCGTGCGGTACGAGGCCAGATGCGCGCCGTATTTGCCGCCCGAGCCGGCGGATTTTCCGGAGGACATCTTGTCCTTGTCCGCCTTTTTGCCGTCCTTGCCGTCGGGCTTCTCCATCATCGCCTGGCCTTGTTCGCCGGCAGATAGTTTTTCCAGACGGTCGGCGAGGGTGACGAGCCGGGCGATCAGGGCGTCGACCTGGGGATTGCCGGTGCTGGGCATGGTTTTGTCATGGCCCATCGCGGCGTCGCCGGGCTTGCCGTCGGCCGCCATCGAGGAGTGCTTGTCGCTGTCCATCGGCTGTTGCATGACCGCGCCGTCCTTGGTCATTTCGTCATGCGCCTTCTTCGACTCCGGGCGCGCGACGGCGATCGGGAGATTCCTGGTCCGGTCATCACTCAGGGCGACGGACACCAGTTCCTTGCGTGACTTCGAGGATCCGAAATCGCGGGTGCGCAGGACATAGTTCTGGACCACCGGGGAGTAGTAGAGGTCTTCGACATGATCCTTGCGCTGGCAGGAGATATGGAAGGTCGTGAAGCGACCGGCCGAGACATCGATATCCATCTGGCCCAGAACCGCGCAGCGATGCTCGTCGCGCCAACCCGTCGGCACGATCTCGCTGTTGCCGCGCACGCCGAAGGCGACTGTATTGCCCTCGTTGAGCGGGAACAGAGCGCCGGGATTACCGATAATCGTCTGGCGGCCGCGTCCCAATTCGGGATCCGACGACCAGGAGAGCTGGGGCGTGACCACGTCGTTCGAGGTGGTCCAGATCATGCCTTGATCGTTGGTCCAGGTGACCCGGTCGGGAGTCGCGCTGACCACCTGCTCCTGCACCAGAATGCCGTCGGCCGAATAGACGAAGGTATCGCCCGCGGCATAGATCGGCGCCGGGGCCGGGGAAAGCTGGACCGCGGGCGCGTTCGCGGGCGGACCCTCCTTATCGCTAAAGCCGAGTTTTTCGCTCAAACTCGAAAAACTGAAATCGCCGGAACAGCCCGCCAATGCTAAGCCTGCGGCCACCGCGACGGCAATGGGTCGGCAGCTTTTCATCGTTGTTCCCCCGTTCGGCGCGCGTGACACGGAGCAGTATCGCTTCGCAACGGGTAAAGATCCAATATATTGCGCTTATTGTCAATCCGACCCCAAGATGCGGGAGCGGGCACAAATTGTGGGTAGTCTTTGGAGATGCCGTTTCGGTGGCTTTCGTTGACAGCGGCGCCGGGGCTGCCACACACTGGCGGAGCTCTTCCCAACGCGTTCCTGTCATCCCCTGATCCCGGAGTCCGCCATGTCCGTCGTAACCCCCATCGCCACGCCCTCGGTCCGGGATCTTGTCAGCCCTGAGGAGTGGCGCGCGCGGGTCAATCTCGCCGCCTGCTATCGGCTGACGGCCGCCTATGGCTGGACAGATCTTATCTATACCCATATCTCGGCGAGGGTTCCGGGCACCGAGAACCAGTTCCTGTTGAATCCGTTCGGGCTGATGTTCGAGGAGATCACCGCCTCCAGCCTGGTGAAACTGGATACCGAGGGTGAGATCATCATGGACTCGCCCTATTCGGTGAACGCCGCCGGCTTCACGATTCACAGCGCCGTGCATCAGGCGCGCCACGAGATGCAATGCGTGATGCACACCCACACCGTCGCCGGGATGGCGGTCTCGGCCCAGAAATGCGGCCTGCTGCCGCTGGCCCAGACCTCGATGCAGTTCTACAACGCGCTCTCCTATCACGACTATGAAGGCATCGCCTTCGATCTGGATGAACGTGACCGGCTGATCGACAGCCTCGGCGGGAACAAGGCCATGGTGCTTCGCAATCACGGCCTCCTGACCTGTGGGCGCAGCATCGCCGAGGCCTTCACCATCATGCACAGCCTGGAAAAGGCCTGCGCCCTGCAGCTCGCGGCCCAAGCCGGCGGCGAACTGGTTCTGCCGCCAAAGGAGGTGTGCGAGCATGCCGCCGCCCAGTTCAACGGCAACGACGACATCTCGACCGGTGATTCGATGAACCAGCTCGCCTGGGAGGCGTTGCTGCGCAAGCTTGACCGGGAAAACCCGGGCTACGACGCCTGATCCAGGGAGGGTGAGCGGTGAGTGACTATGATCTGGTGATCCGCGGCGGCACGGTGGTCAACGCGGCGGAAATCTCGAAATGCGATGTCGGGGTCAGGGACGGGCGCATCGTCGCGCTGGGTGAAAATCTCGGACCCGGCGCCCGCGAGGTCGACGCATCGGGCAAATACGTCATGCCCGGCGGCATCGACAGCCACTGTCATATCGATCAGCAATCCAGCACCGGCGGCCGCAATGCTGAAAGCTTCGAGGGCGGCACCCGCTCCGCGGCCTGCGGCGGCACCACCACGATCATCTGCTTCGCCGCCCAGGAGAAGGGCCAGCAACTGATGCCGATCGTACGCGACTATCACGAGCGCGCCAAACAGTCCTGCATCGACTACACATTTCACCTGATCATCAGCGACCCGACCGATACGGTGATCAACGAGGAGGTGCCGCAACTGATCGACGAGGGGCACCGCTCGCTTAAGATCTTCATGACCTATCCGAAGAATCGCCTGAACGACGCCGAGATCCTGCGGGTGCTGGATGTCGCCAAGCGCAAGCAGGCGCTGGTCTGCGTGCATGCCGAGAACCACGACGCGATCATGTATATGACCGAGAAGCTGCTGGCGGCGGAGAAGAACAGCACCAAGCATCACGCCTGGTGCAAGCCGCCGCTGGTGGAGCGCGAGGCGACGCACCGGATGATCATGCTGGCCGAGCTGGTCGACACCCCGATCCAGATCTTCCATGTGAGCTGCGAGGAGGCGGCGGAGGAGGTCCACCGCGCCCGGCGCCGGGGCCTCAAGGTGTTCTCCGAGACCTGCCCGCAGTATTTCGTGCTGACCGCTCGCGATCTGGACCGCGACCAGCGCGAGGGCGCCAAGTTCGTCTGCTCGCCGGCGCCGCGCACCGAGGGCGATCAGGAGGCGTTGTGGGACCACGTCAATCTCGGCACCATCGGCAACGTTACCTCGGACCACGCGCCCTATAACATCGACGAACTGGAGGGTAAGTTCTGGGCCGGCGACAACGCACCGTTCAGCCAGATCGCCAATGGCGTGCCGGGTCTCGAGACGCGGATGCCGATCACCTTCTCGGAAGGCGTCGCCAAGGGCCGGATCGACTTGCAGACCTTTGTCGCGCTGACCTCGACCAACGCCGCCAAGCTTTTCGGGCTTTATCCCAAGAAGGGCACCATCGCCGTCGGGGCCGATGCCGATATCTGCATCTGGGATGCCGAGCGCGAGGTGACGATCAGCCAGGATATCCTGCACCACGATACCGACTATACACCCTATGAGGGCCTGGAGGTGACGGGCTGGCCGGCGGTCACCATCAGCCGCGGCAAGATCGTCTGGAACGAGGGCGACGTGCATTGCGAGCCCGGCTGGGGCCGCTTCCTGCCCCGCGCGCCCTACGACTACATCAAGCCCCGCGGCGTTCTGCCGACGCCGTTCGATCCAGTGAGCCTGGAGACGGCCGAGGAAGGGTGATGGGCGGAGCCGCGCAGCCGGAATGACCGGGTGCGGTTTACATCCCGCGCCGGGGTCATGTCCGCTCCGCCGCGACTAACGAACAGTGGGTTTTGATGATGGAAATTTCCGTGTGCTGCTGGGACAAACGGGTGGACACGGTCTCAAGGTCCATTTGGGCGGCGCTGAAAGATTCGGGACATGATGCGGACTTCGGTAACAGCAGGTTCGATGAAGGCCGATGGACCATTCATCTCGGGGCCCAAGAGGCGTGCAAACAGGGGGTGGTCTTTCCGGAAAGAACGATAATTTATAATCTTGAACATCTCGCAAGTGGGCAATCCACGACAAGCACGGGCTATCTGGACCTGCTGTCGCGGTCGGTTGTTTGGGATTTCAGCCGGAAGAATATGGAATGGATGGCCGGTCACGATATCGCCACCCAGGTCGAATATGTACCCGTTGGCTTTCACCCCATTCTGGAATTTGAAACCACCGAGGTTGAGGAAGATATAGATGTATTGTTTTACGGCAGCGTGAACGCCAGGCGCGCTGAGATTTTGGAGTGGTTGGCAAAATTAAACTGTAGAATGGAAATAAAAAAGGATATTTACGAGGAAAAACTTGTATAGTTCATTAAAAGATCAAGGATAATATTGAATTTACACTATCATGCTACGCATATTTTGGAATCCGTGCGTGTTTCATATTTGCTCGCCAACAACAAAGCTGTCGTTTGTGAGCAGGCATCGGACACCGAAATTCCTGACGGCTTTGACGATCTGGTGCTTTTTTCGTCCAAAGAAAACCTGATGGAAACTGTTGAACGTCTGCTCGGCGACGACGCGGAAAGAACCGCGCTGGCGGACCGGGGAAAAAAGGGATTTAGGGACATGCCGTTCGGCAAAAACTTGAACGATGCGCTGGATCGTATGGAACGTCACTCATCCGATGGTCGATCGCACAAAGCCGCCGCACCGATCTTGCTCAACGTGGGAAGCGGCAAAAATTTTCTCGAAGATCATTTGAATTTGGATATCGATCCGAAGTGGAAACCGGATGTTCTTTGTGATTTGTCAGACCCGGACATCATAGGCGAAACCTTTGAAACGGATCGCTTCGGATCGGTAACCTTACACGGCAACTATTTTTACAGGATATTGGCCACGGATGTCCTTGAACACATTCTGAATCTGACGGCGTTCATGACGAATATAAAAAAATCTGCTCGTTGTCGGCGGGGAAATTGATCCCGGATTTCCCAGATGACCATCTGGTTTACGCGCTGCGAAGCTTCGATAAAG
>JAYOEU010000170.1:0-9294 GCA_038116915.1 Alphaproteobacteria bacterium | reverse complement strand
CTAGAGGCTTTTGTCGAGGCGGCGTTCGCGGCGGTGGATCTGGACTGGCACGATCATGTGAAAAGCGATCCCCGGCTACATCGTCCCGCGGATCTGCGGGTGAGCCGCGCTGATCCGTCACGCGCGGCCGACGCCATCGGGTGGAGCGCCAAAACCCTTATGCCCGATGTCGTGAAGCGCATGATCGAGGCGGAGCGCGAACGCCTGGCGGTCAAAGGCGGGTGAGGCAGCGTCTTACTCAGCCGCCCGGGTCTTTGCCGAGTCCTGACCCTGCACGGTGAAGAAGGAGGCCGACTTCGGCTGCTTCGGCAACTCGACCCTGAAATCCATCATCCGGGCCGACAGGCTCGGCTTGCCGCGCACGATCAACCCTTCATTGGGGCTCGGCATCGGATTGCGGGCAAGCGGCACCGCATCGGCGGCGGTGTAGACACAGATATACAGCCCGCGCGGCTTATCCGAGGCGTTCGGCGCGGAGCCGTGCGCTAGCCGGGTGTGCATCAGACAGACCGAACCGGCCGGGCCCGACACCGGCACCTGTTGAGCCTTCAAGGCCTCCTCGGTCGCCGCGTCGACCCTGCCGATGAAAGTCTCCCCCTCGAAAAGCGAGTACATCGGGCCCTTGTGGCTTCCGGGCACGACCATCAGGCAGCCGTTGTCCAGGGTCACGTCGTCCAGCATCAGCAGCGCGGTGACCACGTCGTCATTGGAATGCGGCGTAAAGGCGAAGTCCTGATGGTAGTAGACCGTGGTGTTCGCGCCGGGACATTTCTGATTGATCTTGCAGTGATGGAACTTCACGTCCGGCCCGACCAGATCCGCGACCATGTCCACCGTCCGCGCATTGGACATGACCTCGAAGCAGGTCTCGGAAATGTCCGAGGGATTGTTGACCCGCCGCAAGGCCGGCCGGTCCGCCGTGTGCTCGGTTCCCATGTCGAACCGCGGGCGGCCGTCGATGGTCGGGGTGCCGTAGGGTTCGGCATGGCCCCGGCTTTCCTCGACCCAGGCCGACATTTCGGCCCGGAGCCTGCCGAGCTGCTCGACCGTAACGGCGTTTTCGACGACGAGATAGCCGTCGCGGTTGAACGCGTCGACCTGTTCCTGGGTGAGGGCTTTGGGCATGATCCGTCCTGATCTTGTTCGCGGCTCAAGCGGAGGTTATAGCGCCGTGTGATAAGATTGTCGCGGGGCGGTGTTCCCGCTTTTCATCGCGCCCATATAAACGGGTTGATACCGATCGGAGGGGACCCGATGAAACAGGTTCTGCTGCTGACCCTTGGTCTAGGCGCGATGCTCGCGGCCGCAGTCTATGGCGCGTGGAGCATCTGGTTTCATGACGGCGGCGAGGTGGAGATCGGCTTTCACGGCATCCTGGCGCTTATTCTGGGCGCCGCCGCGAGCCTGATTATCGGCGGCGGACTGATGGCGTTGGTCTTCTACAGCGCGCGGCGCGGCTATGACGACGAAGCCGGTCGGTAGTGGATGTCGAGGCGACCCGCTTGGATTTCTCCCCTTGAATCCATTATCTATTTAACTTGTAGAATGCGCCGCGACGAGCGATTGGCAACCGGACGGACGGACCGATGACGGGATGCTGCGGACATGGCGAGGCGGCTTTCGACGGAATGTCGGCCGCGTACCGGCGGATTTTGTGGCTGGTGATCGCAATCAACGGGGCGATGTTCGCGTTTGAGACCTATGCGGGTCACCTTGCAGGATCGCAAGCCCTCCAGGCCGACGCGCTCGACTTCCTGGCCGACAGCGTGACCTACGGAATAAGCCTCTGGGTGATCGGCCGCCCGGCGCGTACCCGGTCGCTTGCGGCGCTGGCCAAGGGGGCCTCGCTTGCCGCGATGGGGTTGTGGGTATTGGGCTCCACCGGGTATCGGGTTCTGGTGCTCGGCGTGCCGGAGGCCATGACGATGGGCGCGGTCGGCATGCTCGCCTGCGCCGCCAATGTGGCGAGCGTGCTGCTGCTGCTCAGGTACAAGGACGGCGACGCCAATGTCCGCTCGGTCTGGCTGTGCAGCCGTAACGACGCGATCGGCAACCTGGGCGTGGTTGCGGCCGCCGGCCTGGTCTATGTCACCGCGTCCGGCATTCCGGACCTGATGGTCGCCGCCGGCATGGCCGGCCTGTTCTGCTGGTCCTCGATCGAGATCCTCCGCCGGGCCGTGGCGGAATTGCGGGCGGAGCGAGCCGAAGCAAACTTGGCTTCGCGCTAATCTTCTCCAAGTTCGGGTGCCGTGGAATCGTCTCCGGCGCGCCGGCCGTCGAAACTGATTGGCAGCCCATGATATTGCCCGGCGCTATCGGCGTAGGGTTGAAACATCATGCCGAGAGCGGCGGTCTGGGCCAGTTCCAGAACCTCGGGCACGGTATTGAGCGGTCCGTTCGGCACGCCCAGCGCGTCGAGCTTTTCCGACCAGTGGGCTCGCGGCTTCTCCTTCATGATCTCGGTGACTATGCCGTTGACCTCATCCCGGCGCGCGACCCGTACCGTGTTGGTGGCGTAGCGTGGATCGGAGAGCCAGTCCGTGCGCCCCAGGACCTCGGCGAATTTCTGAAACAGCCGCTCATTGCCGGGACAAACCATCAGCGGCCCGTCCGAGCACTCGAACGCCTGATACGGCGCCAGCGACGGATGCCCCGAGGAGAGCCGGCGCGGCGGCTCGCCGCTGGTGCTGTATTGCGCGGCATGGGTCGAGACCCACATGAGACCGGTCTCGAACAGCGAGGTATCCACCACCGTGCCCTTGCCTGTGGCCGCCCGCCCGGCCAATGCCGCGAGGATGCCGATCGCGGTCCACATGCCGGTCGAGAGATCGATGATCGACACCCCGACCCGGGCCGGCGGCGCGACCGGATCGCCGTTCACCGACATCAGCCCGGCCACCGCCTGGATGATCGGCTCATAGCCGGGACGGTCCCGCCACGGCCCCTTGTGGCCGAAGGCGCCGAGATTGGCATAGATCAACCTTGGAAACCGCTTGGTCAGACCCTCGGCGTCAAAACCGAAGCGCTTGGGAACATCGACCCTGAGATTGTGCACAAAGACATCGGCCTCTGCGATCATGTCGACCAACCGTTTGCACTGATCCGCCTCGCGCAAATCGATCACGACGCTTTGCTTTCCCCGGTTGAGGGCGACGAAGACGACCGCCGGCGCGTCCGGTTCCTCGTTGATGAAGGGTGGTCCCCACCGTCGGGCGTCGTCTCCCTCCGGACGTTCGATCTTGATGACCTCGGCGCCCAGGAAGGCCAGAATTTGACCGCAATAGGGGCCGGCCAGATTCTGGCCGAACTCGATCACCTTGATGCCGGAAAGCGGGCCTTGGGTCATGAGATGCTCCTGGTTTGCCGGAGTGAAGCGCGGCGACCAAGGTCGGCGATGGAGACGACGTCGGCAATACCCGCGCGATCACATCCGAAATGCTTCCCCCTGCCCCGGCGCGCGGCTATCGTCCGGCGGTCGCAAGCGAAGGACAGCCACTATGAGTGCCGAGGATTTCAAGGATCTCGCCGAGCGTCTCGCCGATACCGCGCGCGCCATCGTCCGCGAGGGCCGCGGCCGTCTGTCCATGGAGATCAAGGCGGACGGCAGTCCGGTCACCGCGATCGACAAAGCGGTCGAGGAGGCGGTGCGGAACATCCTGACGCGGGAGGTTCCGGATCACGGCGTGCTCGGCGAGGAATTCGGCTCTGTCGGCCTCGACCGGGAATTCGTCTGGGTGCTCGACCCGGTGGACGGAACGAAACAATTCGCCGCCGGATTGCCGGGCTTCGGCGTGCTGATCGCGCTCTGCCGGAACCGGAAGCCGGTTTTGGGCGTCATCGAACAACCGCTGATCGACGAGCGCACCGTCGGACTGGCGGCCGGTGGGTGCTGGATGAACGGCCGGCCGGTGGCCACCAGCGGCTGCACGATATTGCCCAAAGCCGTCGCCGGGCTTTCCGGGCCGGATGCCTACGACGCGGACCATATCGCGAGCTTCGACAGATTGCGCCGGGCGACGCGCTGGAACCTGTTCGATACCGGTTGCCTCGGCTATGCCTCCCTGGCCAGGGGCGCGATCGATCTGGCGTTGAACGGAACGAACCTCGACGCTTTCGATATCTGCGCCCTGGCGCCGGTGGTGGAAGGCGCCGGCGGCAGGTTGACCGATTGGAAGGGTGGCCCTCTGAGTTTGGACTCCTCGGGCGCGATTCTGGCGACAGCAAGCCCGGCCCTGCACCACGCCGCGATCGCGGTTCTGGCGGGCGGCTAGGTCCTGCTGATGACCCGGATCACGGCGGACGCGGTGAAGACGCAGATATCGCCGCTCATGATCCGGGTATCGACAAAAGCCATGCGCTTGGTCCGTCGGTTGACCCGGGGGTAGGCCTTGAGAATGTCGCCGCGCTCGGCCGGAGCCAGGAAATTGGCGGTCAGCGACACGGTCAGCGACCGCAGCGCGTCGTCGCCGCCGATCGCCTCGTAGCATACCGCGAGATCGGCCAGCGTCATCAGGCATCCGCCATGCACCACGCCGCTGCCGTTGCACTGATTTTCGCCGGCGCGAAGCGCCACGATGGTCGAGCCATCCGGCTCGAAGCCGATGTAGAACGGGCCGCTTCGCATCTCGAAGGGATCGTTGGGATAGGGAATCGTGAAGCCGGCGGCTTCCAGTTCCCGGTCCGGCACATAGTCCAGGGTCATCGCATTCTCTAGGTCCGGTCATTTTGCAGGCAGAGACCCTGCTGGACCGGGACGTGCCCGTCAAGCAACCAGGGACACCCGGGACGAGTGTTCTCCCGAGCCGGTTATCACGCCGGACGGTATCGCCCCTCGACCGTCACGCCGTCCAGGGCGACGGCGCGGCCTTCCTCGACCAGGTAGATCACCGTCGCGAAGAGCGAGCGCGCGGCGGCCCCGAACAGGGACGGCGAGACATCCGCGTAGACCTCGGGGACCATCGCGGCGATGGTCTCTATACCGGCGTTCAGACAGGCCAGGATCTTGTCCTCGCGTTCCTGGCGATGGGCGATGAAGGCGCGGATATAGGGATGCGGGTCGGTGATCGCCGGGCCGTGGGTCGGGTAATAGGTTTGGTCGTCGCGAGCCAGCAGCTTGTCGAGGCTGCGCATGTAATCGCCCATGTCGCCGTCCGGCGGCGAGACGATGCTGGTCGACCATCCCATCACGTGATCACCCGAGAACAGGATCTTTCGAGCGTCCCAGGCGAAGCAGATGTGGTTCGAGGTATGGCCCGGCGTATGGACGCAGGACACCGACCAGCCGTCGCCGTCGATCACCGTGCCGTCGCCGATGACCTCATCGGGGGTAAACTCCATGTCTCCGCCCTGAATCGGCTGTCCGGCCTTGACCTTGCCGGAGCCGTGCGGGCCAAAACCATAGGTCGGAGCCCCGGTCGCGGCCTTCACATGTTTGGCGGCGGGAGAGTGGTCGTTGTGGGTGTGGGTGATCAGGATATGGCTGATCGTCTCGCCCTTCAGGGCCGAGAGCAGCGCGTCCACATGTTCCGGCAGGTCCGGGCCCGGGTCGATCACCGCAACCTTGCCCTCGCCGATCACATAGGTGCCGGTTCCGCGGAATGTGAACGCGCCGGGGTTGTTGGCGGTGATCCGGCGAATGCCCGGCGCCACGTTCTGAAGCGCGCCGTACGGCACCTCGAAATTTCGGTTATAGGGAACTTCCACCGCCATCAGACATCTCCCGTTGAACGCGGCGCATCATAGGCGCGCGCGGCGGGAGCGTGCAACGCGGCTCGCGAGTCCTATCGGCCTTATTCGAGCAAGGCGCGGCGGCTGTCCAGAAACTCCTCGAAGGCCGCGACGGCGGTATCAAGATCGCCGGCGGTCATCGGCAGGGACAGATTCATCATACCTCTGCGAGCGTGATAGACTCCGGACTTGATCATATCGAGATGCAACAGGTCGCGCTTGCGATTGCCGATTGGATCGGTGACCGGCCGGATGATTGGATCGGACCGGAAATGGACGGTGTTCATCGAGCCGATACCGCTGACCTGAAGCGGCAGGCCGCGCGCCGAAATGGAGCCGTTCAGCCGGTCGCGGAAACCGTCTCCGCTCTTGTTGAGCGCGAGGCAGGCCTCCGGGGTGAAGAGCTGGGTCAAGCCCGCGAGACCCGCGGTCATGGTCATGATGTTGTTGTTGAAGGTACCGGCATGGGGCCAGGCGGTGCCGGTGCGCGGATCGAAGCCGCTCATGATATCGGCCCGGCCGCCGAAGGCCCCGAAGGACACGCCGCCGCCGAGATATTTGCCGAGCGAAATCAGATCCGGCGTGAGGCCGAGGGCGCCGTGCCGGCCGCCGGGAGCGAGGCGCGAGGTCATCACCTCGTCGAAGATCAGCAGCGCGCCGGTCTCCGCCGTCGCCTCGCGCAGGGCCCAGAGAAATTCCGACGATGCCGGGATACAGCCGCTGGAGCCCATCATCGGCTCGACGATCACGCAGGCCAACTCGTCTCCGGCGGCGCGGATGGCATCCCGCGCGGCATCCGCGTCGTTGTACGGCACCAGGATCATGTCGAACGGCGCGTTCACCGGTGACGGCGCCGCGAAATACAGCACGCCGCCATGGTAGCCGCCCTGCATGGCCATGACCTTGGAGCGTCCGGTAAAGGCGCGGGCCGCGCCGATCGCCATCAGATTGGCCTCGGTGCCGGAGTTCGTGAAGCGGACCAGCTCCAGCGCCGGAAAGCGGTCGACCACGGCGCGGGCGAGCCTTGCCTCCATCAGGTTCGGCCCGCCGAGCACGATGCCGTCCCGCACCGCTGTTTCGATGGCGTTCTGGATGACGGGATTGTCGTGGCCGTAAAGGCCGGCCGTGTATTCACCGAGGAAATCAACCAGCCTGTGCCCGTCAGCATCAATGAGATGGGCGCCCTCTCCCTTGGCGAAGGCCAACGGGTACGGCGCGTAGTGCAAGACGGTCCGGGTATTGCCGCCGGGCATCACCTCGGCGGCCGCGGCATTGGCGGCGGCGCTGTTCGGATTGCGGGCCCGGAAGGTCTCCTCGGCCTCGGCATAAGCGGTTTCGAGATCGACATTGGCGAGGACGGCGGTCATGTTCGTGGCTCCATTCGTTCGCTCTCTCGGCCCGTCCCTACGCCGCCCGGCGCTCGGGAAACAGGGTCAGCAACCCTTCGACCGACGGCTCGGCAATTCCGCGTTCGGTGACGAGACCGGTGATCAGCCGGGCCGGGGTCACATCGAAGGCCGGATTGGCGGCAGGACTGTTCTCCGGAGTGATCAGCACCGTTGCGATGCCGCCGTCGTCGAGCCGGCCGGTCATCCGCTTCACCTCGTCGGCGGAGCGCTCCTCGATCGGCACGTCGCGGATCCCGTCCTCGATCATCCAGTCGATGGTGGGCGAGGGCAGGCCGACATAGAAGGGCACGCCGTTGTCCTTGGCCGCCAGGGCCTTCAGATAGGTTCCGATCTTGTTGCAGACATCGCCAGCCGCGGTGGTCCGGTCGGTGCCGGTGATCACCATGTCGACCATGCCGTGTTGCATGTAGTGACCGCCGGCATTGTCGACGATGACGGTGTGCGGGACACCGTGGTTGCCGAGTTCCCATGCGGTAAGGCTTGCGCCCTGGTTGCGCGGTCGGGTCTCGTCAACCCAGACGTGAACCGGAATGCCTGCGTCATGGGCCATGTAGATCGGCGCCGTCGCGGTTCCCCAGTCCACCGTCGCCAGCCAGCCGGCATTGCAGTGGGTCAGGATATTGACCGGCTCGCCCCTCCGCTTTTTCCGTGCCAGCGCCTCGATCACCGGCAGCCCCGCACTTCCGATGCCCCTGTTGATCTCGACATCCTCGTCACAGATCTCCCGGGCCAGCCGCAGCGCCGCGGCCGGGCGCTCGGACGGCGGCAGCGCCGAAAGCCGGTCCCGCGCGGTATCGAGCGCCCAGCGCAAATTGACCGCCGTCGGGCGGGTGGCGAAAAGAACCTCGTAGGCCTTCGAGAGTCCCCGGTCGGACGCGTCCTCGCGCATGGCGAGCCACATGCCGTATCCCGCCGTCGCCCCGATCAGGGGGGCGCCGCGCACCAGCATCGCGCGGATCGCGTGGGCGGCATCATCGAGGCCGGTCAGCCGGGCGACGATGAATTCGTGCGGAAGCCTTGTCTGGTCGATGATCTCCACGGCGTCGCCGCCCAAGGCTTGCCAGATGGTTCGGGTCGGCGTGCCGTCAATGTTCATGGTCCGGGTCCCGCGCGGATCGACAACGGGAAAGATGGTAGCGCGCCGGGGGACGGAAATGAACGGTCGATTCCGGGAGTTGTTGTGGTGGCACGGATTGTCCCCGGATGGT
Source organism: Alphaproteobacteria bacterium (assembly GCA_038116915.1). GTDB lineage: Bacteria > Pseudomonadota > Alphaproteobacteria > Thalassobaculales > Thalassobaculaceae > JADHLJ01. The sequence continues at coordinate 950 of JAYOEU010000170.1, read as the reverse complement.
ACAAGGCACTCTCGCCAAACCCACCAGGATCCGTCTGATGATTCCGCGCTATTCCCGTCCGGCCATGACCAAGATCTGGGAGCCCGAGAACCGGTTCCGCATCTGGTTCGAGATCGAGGCGCATGCTTGCGATGCTCAGGCCGAGCTTGGCGTGATACCCAGGGACGCCGCCAAGGCGGTGTGGGAACGCGGCGGTTTCGATGTCGCGCGGATCGACGAGATCGAGGCCGAGGTCAAGCACGACGTCATCGCCTTCCTGACCAGCCTCGCCGAGCATGTCGGTCCGGAAGCGCGATTCGTGCATCAGGGCATGACATCCTCCGATGTGTTGGACACGTGTCTATCCGTGCAGCTTACCCAGGCGGCGGATCTCCTGCTTGACGATCTGGACAAGCTTCTGGCGGCGCTCGAAAAGCGCGCCTTCGAGCATAAGCTCACGCCGACCGTCGGGCGCAGCCACGCGATCCATGCCGAGCCCACGACCTTCGGCGTCAAGCTTGCCGGCTATCATGCCGAGTTCGCGCGCAACCGCGAGCGGCTCGTCGCGGCGCGGCGGGAGGTCGCGACCTGCGCGATTTCCGGACCGGTCGGCACCTTCGCCAGCATCGACCCCAGGGTCGAGGAGCACGTCGCCGCCAAGCTCGGCCTGGAGCCGGAGACGGTCTCGACCCAGGTCATTCCGCGTGACCGGCACGCGATGTTCTTCGCGACCCTTGCCGTGATCGCCAGCTCCGTGGAGCGTTTGGCGATTGAGATCCGGCATCTGCAGCGTACCGAGGTGCGCGAGGCCGAGGAATTCTTCTCCGCCGGACAGAAGGGCTCGTCCTCGATGCCGCACAAGCGCAATCCGGTGTTGACCGAGAATCTGACCGGGCTGGCGCGGCTCGTGCGCGGTCATGTGATCCCGGCGCTTGAGAATGTCGCGTTGTGGCACGAGCGCGACATCTCGC
>JAYOEU010000169.1:0-9379 GCA_038116915.1 Alphaproteobacteria bacterium | reverse complement strand
GGCATCCGGCGTCAAAGCATTTCCCAGGTAACCATATCGACGATCGCCACCAGCACGTGAACCGGTCACGCCGCACGATCAGTGCAAGGCCCTGCCTTTCGCCAGGGCGACGGTAACGGTGTTCCCAGTTGAAGACGGATATCGGCATGGGCCATGAGGGGGACGCGGCATTTCCGGCACAGAGACCACGAGTTCCCGATTTTTCGAAAATCACTGGAAATCCGCGCGCATGGGCGCTACATAACCATCCGTTGGCGCCAACCGCGCCACGCAAGCCGTTCGGGGAACGTCATGACCGAAGTCCTGCTCGCCATTCATCTGATGATCGCGCTCGCGATGGTGCTGGTCATCCTGCTTCAGCGCAGCGAGGGCGGCGGGCTCGGGATCGGCGGCGGGGGCGGCATGGGCGGTTTCATGTCGGCCCGGGGAACCGCCAATCTGTTGACCCGGTCGACCGCGATTCTGGCCGCCTGCTTCTTCGTGACCAGCTTGAGTCTGGCGATTATCGCCGATTCGGGCCGTCGCGGCTCGATCGCCGACGAGATCAAGATCGACAACGCACCGCTCATTCCGGCGGCTCCGGCGGCGCCGGTCTCTCAGTAATAAAATCAATTACTTAGAGATTTCCGGTTTTCGGAAATAGCGCAAAAACCGGGCGAATCATGCCGCCGATTTGCGGTGTCCCGATGTGGATTTTTCCGATATAAAACTCGTCCATGTCTCGCTTTATCTTCATCACCGGCGGCGTGGTTTCCTCTCTCGGTAAGGGCCTGGCCTCGGCGGCACTCGGCGCGCTATTGCAGGCCCGCGGCTACAAGGTCCGGCTGCGCAAGCTCGACCCGTATCTGAACGTCGATCCCGGAACCATGAGTCCGTTCCAGCACGGCGAGGTCTACGTGACCGACGACGGCGCGGAGACCGATCTGGATCTGGGGCATTACGAGCGCTTCACCGGCGTGCCGGCGCGGCGTAGCGACAGCGTCAGTACCGGCCAGATCTATATGGATGTGTTGACCAAGGAACGGCGCGGAGACTATCTCGGCGCGACGATCCAGGTGATCCCGCACGTCACCGATGCGATCAAGGCCTTCATTCAGAATGATATTGAGGACGAGGACTTCATCCTCTGCGAGATCGGTGGCACGGTTGGCGACATCGAGAGCCTGCCGTTCCTGGAGGCAATCCGCCAGTTGGGCAACGAACTGGGCCGCGAGCGGACCCTGTTCGTGCACCTGACCTTGGTGCCCTATATCAAATCGGCGGGCGAGCTGAAGACCAAGCCGACCCAGCATTCGGTCAAGGAACTGCAGAGCGTCGGTATCCAGCCCGATATTCTGCTGTGCCGGGCCGATATGGATATCCCGGCCGAGCAGCGGCGCAAGATCGGCCTGTTCTGCAACATCCGCCCCGAGGCGGTGATCGCGGCGCTGGACGTCCCGTCGATCTATGACGTGCCGCTTAGCTATCACGCCGAGGGATTCGACGACGAGGTCTGCCGGCATTTCGGTCTGCTTGACGGTGGACCGGAACTGGATCTTTCGGTCTGGCAATCGATATCCCGGACCGTGGCCCAGCCCGAAGGAGCGGTGAAGATTGCGATCGTCGGCAAGTACACCAGCCTGCTGGATTCCTATAAGTCACTGGCCGAGGCCCTGACCCATGGCGGCATCGCCAATTCCGTGAAGGTCGAGCTTGACTGGATCGATTCCGAGATCTTCGAAAGCGAGGACACGGTCCACCATTTGGAGGGCGTGCATGGAATCCTGGTGCCCGGCGGCTTCGGCGAACGGGGGGCGGAGGGCAAAATCGCCGCCGTGACCTTCGCGCGTGAACGCCAGGTGCCGTATTTCGGCATCTGCTTCGGCATGCAGATGGCGGTGATCGAGGCGGCGCGAAATCTGAGCGGCGTCGCCGGGGCGGGGTCGACGGAGTTTGGGCCCTGCGCCGAGCCAGTGGTCGGCCTGCTGACCGAGTGGATGCGGGGAAATGTGCGTGAGGAACGGCGCGCCGACACGGATCTCGGCGGGACCATGCGTCTCGGGGCCTATCCTTGCGACCTGCTGGACGGCTCGCGGGTGCGGGAAATCTATGGCGCGGGACAGATCAGCGAACGCCATCGCCACCGCTATGAGGTCAACAACACCTATCAGGCGCGCCTGGAGGCGGCGGGATTGCGTTTCTCGGGATTGTCGCCGGACAAGAGCCTACCGGAAATCGTCGAACTTCCGTCGCATCCCTGGTTCGTCGGCGTGCAGTTCCACCCCGAACTGAAATCCAAGCCGTTCGACCCGCATCCCCTGTTCACCAGTTTCATCGCCGCCGCCGTCGATCAGTCGAGGCTGGTCTGATGAGTGACGCGACGCCGCATCGCGTGGCGGTCGGTGCGCTCTCGATTGCCAACGACCTGCCGTTCGTGCTTCTCGCGGGTCCATGCCAGCTGGAAAGCCGGGAGCACGCGATCGAGATGGCCGACGCCCTGACCGGCATCTGCCGGGATCTCGGTATCGGGCTGATCTACAAGACCTCCTTCGACAAGGCGAACCGGAGCAGCATTTCCGGCAAGCGCGGCATCGGCATGGAAAAGGGTCTGCCGATCATGGCCGAGCTGCGCGAGCGTTTCGGCTGTCCGGTCGTGACCGATGTGCATGAACCCTGGCAGTGCGCGCCGACGGCCGAGGCGGTGGATGTGTTGCAGATTCCGGCGTATCTCTGCCGCCAGACCGACCTTGTGGTGGCGGCGGGCGAAACCGGCAAGGCGGTGAACGTCAAGAAGGGGCAGTTTCTGGCGCCCTGGGACATGAAGAACGTCGCCGCCAAGCTGGAGGCGACGGGGAACCGCAACATTCTGTTGACCGAGCGCGGGGTGAGCTTCGGCTACAACACTCTGGTCTCGGACATGCGGGCCCTGCCGGAAATGGCCAAGACCGGCTACCCGGTCGTGTTCGACGCCACTCATTCGGTACAGCAGCCGGGCGGCCTCGGCGGCTCCAGCGGCGGTGACCGCCGGATGGTCCCGGTGCTCGCCCGCGCGGCGCTCGCAGTCGGTGTTGCCGCGATCTTCATGGAAACCCACGAGGATCCGGATAACGCGCCCAGCGACGGGCCGAACATGGTCCATCTGAAAGACATGCCGGCGTTATTGAAGACGCTCAAGGCGTTCGACGATCTGGCGAAAGCCAATACCGCCTGAGCCGGCCGCATCCGGCCGCGTATTTTCCCGCTTTTGAACCTGGATTCCGCGTTTCCGCGCGAGCCTCGTGCCGGATCGCCGTTTGCTACCCTCCGCAACCGAAGGCGCCTTTCGCCTTTCGGTTTGTCTTTTCAGCGGCATTTTCGGATTAGGGTTTAGGAATAAATTTAAATCCTCCATTGATATTCCAAATTTAAACTCAATACACAATTGACCTTCCGATCATGTGAAGAAATTACAAATTGGGGATCAGAATGAGCGACGTAGCGGAAATCGAAACGGTTGTCGGTGGGTTGCGGATCAAGGGCACGAATGCGTCTGAAACGCTTCTCGGCGGCAACGGCAACGACGAACTTGAGGGCAAGAAGGGCGACGATGTCCTGTCAGGTGGCGCCGGCGACGACGACCTGGACGGCGATAAGGGCGACGACACGCTATATGGCGGCGCCGGGAACGACACGCTGGACGGCGAAATGGGCAACGACCTGTTGTTCGGCGGTGACGGAAGCGACTTGTTCGTGCTGCGCAGCAACCGGGGCGACGACGTGATCGAGGATTTCACCGTCGGTCAGGACATCCTGCGCATCCGGTTCAGTAGCGGCATCAGAAGCTTTTCCGCCCTGACGTCGCGTATGACGGATGATGCGGACGGCAATGCCGTGATCGATCTCGACCGGGGATCGGTGACGATCCGGGGCATCAGTTCGTCGGAGCTTTCCGCCGGCGATTTCCAGTTCGGCGGAAGCCGTATCCAAGGCGGCGCGGGAAACGACGCGGTTAGCGGCGCCGAGGATGATGACGAAATCGATGGCGCGGGCGGCGACGATACGATTTCCGGAGCCGATGGCGACGATACGATTTCCGGCGGCGACGGTCTCGATGTGATTTACGGCAACAAGGACTCCGACACCATTCTCGGCGATGGCGGTGACGACTCGCTGTTCGGCGGACAGTCGGAGGACGATATCACCGGTGGCGACGGCAATGACGTCCTGTACGGAAATCTGGAGAACGATTCCCTGACCGGGTCGGACGGCGCCGATACTCTCTTCGGTGGTCAGGGTGACGACATCATGCTCGGCGATGCGGGCAACGACGTGCTGTTCGGTAATCTTGGCAACGATACGATCTCCGGCGGGGCCGGCGACGATGTTCTTGCCGGTGGGTCAGGGAACGACCAGTTCGTCTTCGCCGACGCTTCCGGGAGCGATACGATCGCGGATTTTACGACCGCGGGAGCCGGCGACACGATTTTCCTGGCCTCGAATATCAACGGGACCGGGATTACCGGGTTCGCCGATCTCGCCGGCCGCTTAAGCGATGATGTGTCCGGCAATGCGGTGATCGATCTCGGTGGCGGCAACAGCGTCACGCTCGTCGGCGTGCAGTCATCCAACCTCGCCGCGGACGATTTCATCTTCGGATAGGGCTGTGTTCCAAGGCGGTTCCAAATAGCGGGGAGCTAGTACGGCTCCCCGTTCTTGCGCGTGAAGGTGAAACCCGAGCCGGTGAAGGTTCCGGCGAGGTCGACATCGGGATAGGTGACGGCATCGCCGGCCGTCCGGTCGCCGACTTCGAGATAGACCACGTCGGCGGCGGTATTGTTGGCCAGCATGTGGCCGTTGCCGTCCCCGGCAGGAAAGCCGGCGCACTGGCCGGGGCCGATCGTGGTTTCGCCCGCGTCGGTGACCAGGGTCGCGGTGCCCGAGAGGATATAGACGAATTCGTCCTGCTTGCTGTGGCAGTGCCGCAACGCCGAGCCGCTGCCCGGTTTGAGGGTGACAAGATTGACCCCGAAATTGGAGAGCCCGGCGTGGTCTCCGATCCGGCGCTTGTAGCGTTCGGCGCAAATCGGCTTGAACTCATCTGGATAGGAGGCACCGGCGCGCGCCTCGACATCCAGCGGGTCGAAGACGGTCGAAGGCTGCTTGGTGTCGGTCATGGTGGTGTCCTCCTGCTGGCGCGCCCGCGATGATGGCAGGCGGCCCGGACATGTCAACGCTGGCCCCGGTGCCGACGCTTCGTGTTGCCGAATTGGATTTCCAAGGGTATTCCTCCGGCACAAATCTTCCCGCCATGCCGGAGCCGCGTTATGAGCGCCATCATCGATATTCTCGCCCGCGAAATACTGGACAGCCGGGGCAACCCGACGGTCGAGGTGGATGTGCATCTCGACAGCGGCGCGATCGGCCGCGCGGCGGTGCCGTCCGGAGCGTCCACGGGGGCCTACGAGGCGCTGGAGCTTCGGGACGGCGACAAGAAGCGCTTCGGCGGAAAAGGCGTCACCAAGGCGGTCGAGGCGATCAACGGCGAGATCTTCGACGCGCTCTCCGGCCGCGAGGCGAGCGAGCAGATCGCCATCGACGCGGCGATGCTCGATCTCGACGGAACCGACAACAAGGCCCGGCTCGGCGCCAACGCGACCCTGGGGGTGAGCCTCGCGGTGGCCAAGGCGGCGGCGGCGGATCTCGAAGTGCCGCTCTACCGCTATATCGGCGGTGCCTTCGCCCATGTGCTGCCCACCCCGATGATGAACATCATCAACGGCGGCGCGCACGCGGACAATCCGATCGATTTTCAGGAATTCATGATCATGCCGGTCTCGGCCGGGACCATGGCGGATGCGATACGGACCGGCTCGGAGGTGTTCCACGCGCTTCGGGCGGCGCTCAAGGATGCCGGCCACAACACAAATGTCGGCGACGAGGGCGGTTTCGCCCCGAATCTGTCGAATGCGGACGAGGCGCTCGGCTTCGTGATGAAGGCGATCGAGGCCGCCGGTTACCGGCCGGGCGAGGATGTGGCGATCGCTCTTGACCCGGCATCGACCGAGTTCTTCAAGGACGGGAAATACGTTCTGACGGGCGAGGGGCGGACCCTCGATTCCGGCGGCATGATCAAGCTCTACGCCGATCTCTGCGCGCGCTATCCGATCGTTTCGATCGAGGACGCGCTTGCCGAGGACGATTGGGAAGGGTTCACGGCGCTGACGGCTGAAATCGGCGCCAAGGTTCAGATCGTCGGCGATGATCTCTTCGTGACCAATCCGGCGCGGCTGCGTCAAGGGATCGCCAAGGGCGCGGCGAATTCGGTGCTGGTCAAGGTCAACCAGATCGGCACCCTGACCGAGACCCTGGAATGCATTTCGACCGCGCACCGGGCCGGCTATTCCACCGTTATTTCGCACCGCTCCGGAGAGACCGAGGACGCGACCATCGCCGATCTCGCGGTGGCGGTGAACGCGGGGCAGATCAAGACCGGCTCGCTCTCGCGCTCGGATCGGACGGCGAAGTACAATCAGCTCATCCGGATCGAGCAGGAACTCGGCCCTGCCGCCGCTTATGCCGGCAGGAGTACACTTCGAGGTTAGAGCCTCGAGTCGCTCCCGAAGACGAAAAGTGAGTCCGATTCGCAACACCTCCAGGTTTTGCGCCAAAAATCGTCTTGGATTCGCGTTTCGTTCACGTTGACCCTCCGAATCGCCAGTGATTCAATCCGGCGAATCGGAGAGATCCATGACCGTTATCGACATCAAGCGGCGGGTGAAGCGCATGACGGGGCCGATGTTCGGCTGCCTGCTGGCGTCGTATTTCGTGTATCACTCGCTCCAGGGCGACCACGGTGTCCTGGCCTGGCGACAGCTGGATCTGCTGATTACCGAGGCCGAGGGAAGGCTCAATGAGCTTGAGACGCGCCGCGACGCGCTGGAGCGACGTGTGCATATGCTGCGGCCCGACAGCCTCGACGCCGATATGGTGGAAGAGCAGGGGCGCCGGATGCTGAATTTCTCGCATCCGGACGATGTGATCCTGACCCCGGAAAGCAACTGACCCGGAAGTTGCGCCGGCCGCGCCTAGCGGTTCGGGAAGGGGATCGCCTTTACCGACGGAAGACCCACGCGCTTCTGGATCGCCTCGTCCCGTAGCGAGACATCGCCGCCGTCGAATTCCCGCGCATCCTCCGTGCAGAGCCAGGCGATCGCCTTGGCGGGCCGGTCCGCCGAGGCGTGGGCCGCCGGGTCCATCTGGCTGATCGGGTTGAGCCCCGAGGCCTTGATCGCCACCTGCATGTGGGTCATCACCGTTCCCGGGCTGAGGCCGACGACCCGGATGCCCTGGCCACCATATTCCACATGCGTCATGCGGGTCAGCATCAGCGCCGCCGCCTTGCTTGAGCAATAGTGGCTCCATCCCTCGAGCGCGCCCGTCGCGGCACCAGAGCTGATATTGACGATGGTCCCGCCGCCTTGCTCCAGCATCACAGGGATCGCCGCGCGCAGGCCGTAATAGACGCCCTTGTAATTGACGTCCGCGACCTTGATCCATTCCTCGGGATCCGAGTCCGCAAGCCTGGTTATCGGGTCGATCAGGCCGGCATTATTGACAAGGATGTCAACGCGCCCGAAGGCGTTCTTGCAGCGGGCGACCATCTTGGCGACATCGTCATAGTTCACGACGTCGCAGGCAATCGCCTCGGCCTTGCCGCCGGCGGCGCGGATTTCCGCCGCGTTCGCCTCGATCTCGCCGGTGGTGCGGGCGGCGAGCAACACGGAAACGCCTTGCGCCGCGAGTTCCTTCGCGGCGGCGGCGCCGATACCCCTGCTGGCGCCCGTGATGATGGCGCTCTTGCCGGCGAGTTCACTCATGATCCTGCTCCCGAAATATCTGGCGGTGTCTTTGACGGACTGTTTAGCGGATAGGGTTCGCCGGCGCCATCAGGGGGCGGATGAAGGGAGTGGCGAGCAGCCACCGGCCCGACCGGTTTGTTGCGGGAGCAGGGGCTGGGCGAGTACATTAAGGCTTAAATTATACGCAGAAGGAATGGCCGAAAAATCCGCGGGAGGATCCGACCATGGTGACCGTTACGCCCCTTGATGCCTCGTTTGGCGCCCGTATCACCGACCTGAAAATCGCCGCCATGAGCGCCGATGACTGGGCCGCCGTCGAGAATGCCTTTCATCAATATGCCGCTCTGGTTTTCCCGGACCAGCATCTGACGGAAGAGCAGCAGATCACCTTCGGCGAGCGCTTCGGCGATATCGAGATGCTGCGCGACGGCGGACAGAAGGCGGTCGCGATCAGCAACCGCAAGCCCGACGGCACCGCGATGTCGGCGGCGGAAACCCGCTACAAGTCCCTGCGCGGCAACGAGGGCTGGCACACCGACAGCTCCTACATGCCGCTGGCGGCGAAGGCCTCGATCCTGGCCGCCGAGGTGGTCCCCTCATCGGGCGGCGAGACCGAGCTCGCGGATATGCGGGATGCTTATGACAAGCTGGACGAGGTGATGAAGGCGCGGATCGCCGACCTTGCCGCCTATCACTCGCTCTATGCCTCGCAGGCCAAGGCCGGCTTCACCTTCAAGACCGGTGACGGCTACGGATATCACACCAAGGGCGCGCCTCTGCGTCCGCTGGTGAAAGTCCACCCGGTCACCGGGCGCAAGTCGCTGTTCATCGGGCGCCATGCCTACCGCATCCCCGGTATGGAGGACGGCGAGGCCCAGGCCCTGTTGGACGAACTGCTGGCATATGCCTGCCGCCCGCCCCGAACCTACGCCCACGCGTGGAAACCGGGCGACGTCATGATGTGGGACAATCGGTGCATCCTGCACCGGGCCCGCGCCTATGATTACGGGGAAATCCGCGTCATGCGTCATGTCCGGGTGGCGGGAGAGCCGGAGAGCGAACTGGTGGTCACCGGAAGGGATGAACGCGCCGACGCCTTCGTGCCGTCGTCAAGCAACCGTTAGGGGGTTGGTCGCAGGATCCCTTCCTGTATGAAATTCGTTTGCCAGGGCGACGGTCACATTTTTCGATCCCGTCGACTTCGGCCAGGTCAACCCGCGCCGCTTATTTCAACCGTGTTGATATCGGTCTGAACCCGCGTTCCGGTGTGACACCGCGCGCCAAATCTGGCAAAAATAGGCTGAATTCGTCACATTGATTGCGTAAGCGGGAGCATCGTTTCGTCATGCCTGAAGGACCCACGACTCGACAATCCGCGGCCAAGGGCGCCGTTACCGAATTGGATGCGCTGGTCATCGGCGCCGGCTTCTCCGGGCTTTATCAGTTGTTGTGTCTGAGAGACCGGCTCGGCATGACCGTCCGCGTCGCCGAGGCCGGCAACGGGGTCGGCGGCACCTGGTACTGGAACCGCTATCCCGGCGCGCGCTGCGATTCCGAAAGCC
>JAYOEU010000168.1:0-9494 GCA_038116915.1 Alphaproteobacteria bacterium | reverse complement strand
TCCCGACCCCGACGCCTATCTGCGGGGCCTCCTGGCCGGAAACTGGGACCGGCGGGAGAAGATTGATCCGATCCGGAAGATTCAAGAGACCCTCGATCTGCCCTCCGCCCGCGTTCACCATGTCGAGCATCACCTCTCGCATGCCGCCCTGTCGTACTATCTGTCGCCGTTCGACCGGGCGATCATCGTTACCCTGGACGGAGTCGGCGAGCATGAGACCCTCTGCATCTATCTCGGCGACGGGCTGAGGATCGAGAAAAAGGCGTCGATGAAAATGCCCGATTCACTCGGGCTGCTTTACAGCTTCTTCACCGGCTTCTGCGGGTTCGAGATCAACGAGGGCGAGTATAAACTGATGGGGTTGGCGGCTTTCGGCGACCCGCGTTTCGAGGACCAGATGGCGCCTTGGGTCGACCTCAACCTCGCATCGCCCCGGTGCTCCACGGACGAGATCCAATGGTCCGTGCCGATGTCGAAGCCGTACTCCGATGCGATCATCGAAAGATTTGGCGAGCCCTTCCGACCTCGGCGCGACAGTCACACCGACAGCCGTTTCGCCGACATCGCGGCAAGTGTTCAGAGCCTTCTGGAGAAGCAGCTCCTCGGCCTGATCCGTAGCGCCATGGCCACATGGTCGTGTGACGCGGTCTGCCTCGGCGGCGGGGTGGCGCTCAACTGCAACGCCAATGGCCGCATCCGGCGCGAGGTCACGCCCAATCTCTTCGTGCCCCCGGCGCCCGGCGATGCCGGCAGCGCGCTCGGCGCCGCGCTGGCCTATTGGTTTCAGCGGTCCGAGGGCGCCGCGCTGCCCCGCAAGCCGCGTATCCCCTTCAACCCCTACCTCGGCTCGGAGCTCGACGAAAAGCAATTCCTTTCGGACCTTCCGCTCTATCTCCCGCTGGTCACGGTCGAATATTTTCCGGGCCGGGGGATCATTGAAAAAGCCGCCGATTGCCTCGCGAATGGCGAGGTCATCGGCTGGATGAACGGCAGGGTCGAAATGGGACCGCGCGCCCTGGGAAACCGCAGCATCCTCGCGGATCCCCGCACCCTGGCCATGAAGGACAAGGTCAACGAGAAAATCAAAAAGCGGGAAACCTTCCGTCCCTTCGCCCCCTCGGTTCTTGAGAGTCACGAGCACAAATTCTTCGACTTTCCAGAGGATGATGCGCTGGACGACCGGCGCCCCGAGGACTTCATGCTGGCCACGCACAGGGTCAGGCCGGAGAAGCGCGATGTGACCCGGGCGGTCTCGCATGTGGATGAGACCTCCCGCGTCCATGTGGTCGGGCGCGGCAAGAACCCGGTGTTTCACGATCTCATTTATGAATTCAACCAACGCACCGGCGTGCCGATCCTCCTGAACACGTCGCTCAATATCGCCGGCAGGCCGCTGGCGGGGACCAGCATGGCCGGCATGCACGCGTTTCTCTATTCGGAGATGGATCGAATTGTGATCGGCGACAAACTCATCTCCAAGAAGAGTTGAGCCATGGACGGCGCCAAGACGATCGCAGGTTTCCTGACGTCCAGATGGAAAATGGAGCCGGCCGTCCTGATCCACGTGGTCGAGCGCATCTTCGCTGACTTCGATATCGGCCATCTCGTCATCTACCCGATCGATGCCTTGATCGATTTTCACCGGGATGCCCTCACCGCGCTGGTGGAAGACGGGCGCGTGACCGTGCGTTCCCGCAACGCGTTCGATGCCGGCGAATTGAGCCTCCTCCTCTCGATCAAACCGAAGATCAGCTTCGCCGCCATGGTCCCGGGGGAGCTGAAGCAGTTCGGCATCCCAAGCCGGCTCCCGGTTCTGGAAATCGACGAATATGGCAGGACCGTGCCGCGGATGAATGTTGAGCCGAGGGAATGGTCGGACCGGTCGACGCTTTTCACCCGGAATACCGCCACCCAGGACGGACATGGCGGGGTGATGGGGCACTTCCCTTTCTTCATGATCTACCGTGATGCGGGTGAGGTCGGCAGCAACATCGACCACGCCCGGTTCATCCAGAACGAATTCGGCTTCAGACGGGAAAAGAACACGCCCGATCTGGTACGCGGCGATAACGAGATTCTCGTGATCGTCCATGGCGGCTCAAGCGCCTATGGCGTCCTCAACTCGGTCGCCCAAACCTGGCCCTACCAGTTGCAATCCCGGCTGAACCAGAGGCTTCGCGAGAGCGGTAACACCAAACGGCGGTTTCGCGTGATCAACATGGCCATCCCAACCGGCGCGCTGACCGATGCGCTGGCACGGCACGTCATGTTGGCGGGACGGCTCATGGCTGACTATGTCATCGCCCATGTGGGCTGGAACGAAGCCAGGAACGTGGTTTTCTCGGACCCGGATTCCCTCGATCACGGCATTTTCCTGCATCACTATCACACGACGGTCGCCAAGAGCTTCTGGCGCACCCAAGGCACGTCCGATGCGAACGACGCGCGCCTTAAGTTCGACAACAACGGAAGACACACGGGCTCGTCGATCGCCGCGTTGATCCTGGAACGGTTGAGACAGTTTCAGCGCCTCGCGAACGCCGATGGCGGCCACTTCATCGCGGGCATTCAACCAGGGATCTCTTCCAAGCGAAACCTTCATGCGCTTGAACGGACGGTCTACCGCGATCGGCTGTTCGCGCAGGGCCGCGCGAGTTTCGGGCGGATGCATTTCCTGCGGAACATCTTCCACGCCCTGGAACAGGCTTTGAGTTCGATTGACGAGGAGGGCCTGTCCTCGGTGCGGTTCAACAGCGTTTTCTCGGAACTCGAGGATGCCGGTTTCTGGTTCTGGGACTACGGACATACCACGAGCGCTTGCAACAAAGTCATCGCCGAGCATTATGTCGACCTGATCTGGCGTCACCACGGCGGCCCCGGACCTGACCACGGGCAAGACAGCGCATCATGATTGAAAAATCCGTCAGTCAAACAATCGAGCGGCTAAGGCTGAAAGCGGGCGGCCGCGGCCTCGGCGGCGCGATCCGGTTTCTGGACGCCTTGGCCGGCGCGGCCCAAGAGAAGCCGGAAGGCCAGCCGCAGCCGGAAAAGATCAGCCGGCTGCACTATACCTTGGACTGACGCGCCTCAACCGTCTCGTCGGGTCGAATCTCAGGCCGCGATTGGCCGGTGCCGGCCGCTTTCCTCGTATTCCGCCTCGGCGATGGCCCGCTCCAAGGCGCCCATGAGTGCCTTGGCGGACTCCAAGGTCAGTTCAACCGCCGCCCGGGCGCCTGGGCCCTGGGCGTGGTTGACGAAGTCCAGCGAGATCGCATCCTCAAGCAAAGCGTGATGCGGGTGGTCGTAGGACACGACGGCATGGCTCACCTTGAACCAGCCGTCACTGCCCTTGCCGGCGCCCTCGGCCTCGACGATTTCGACGATCGACGTGCACATGCCGCTTACCCCGCCAGATGCTTCTTGAAGAAGGCGAAGACCTTTTCCCAGCCGTCCTGGGCCTGTTCCACCCGGTACATCGGCCGGTGGTAGTAGAAGATCCCGTGGCCGGCGCCGTCATAGCGGTGGAACTCGTAATTCTTGCCGTGCTTCTTCAGCTCCGCCTCATGCATGTCCACCTGCTCCGGGCTCGGCGCGCGGTCCTCGTTGCCGAACAGGCCCAGCAGCGGGCAGGACAGGTTCTTCGTGAACTCGATCGGCGGGACCGGCTGCTTTTCCGGACGGTCATCGGCTTCCTGAACCACCCGACCGCCCCAGAGGTCGATCACCGCGTCGATGCTGTTGGTGTGACAGGCGTAAAGGAATGCCTGGCGGCCACCGGAGCAGCTGCCGATCACGCCGACCTTGTCGGTGGTATAGGACTGCGCCTTGATCCACTGGACCGCGCCCTCGGTATCCCCGATCACCTGCGCATCGGCGACCCCGCCCTCGGCCCGTGCCTTGGCCGCGACATCGTCCGCATTGCCCTGGCCGACCCGGTGATAGAGGTTGTGGCTGATCGCGGCGTAGCCGTGATGGGCGAACCGGCGCGTCGCCTCGCGATACCACTCGCTCCAGCCCGGAAGATGATGGATCAGCACCACGCTGGGGAACGGCCCCGGGCCGAGCGGGCGCGCCATGTAAGCCGTGATCGGCTCGTTCTTGTGTCCGTTGATCGTTACCGATTCCGCGATCATGCCTTCGTAAGCCATCGTCATCCCCTTTTCGCATGAGATTTTGAAGAAACTCCCGCGCGCGGTCCGCGCCGCGCTTCGCGGGAAGCCTAGCACGGCTGTCCGGGATTCACGTATCCGCCACGCGGCCGGGCGGGTTTATTTCATCCTTGGAAAAGCCCGGCGGTCGCGGGCGGAAAACCATGTCCGGCACGTTCAAGCGGGCACCGAGCCCGCCAGGATTTCCGCCATTTCAGGAACATCGGCCAGAGCCCAGCAACGCTCGACCAGCCGCCGCGCCTTTTCCGCGCCGAGCACGGGCGCCGCCTGCGCGAGAAACTTTTCGGTCAACTCGCCGTTGCTCATGGGCCGGGCGGCGCTACCCCGGCAATGCTCGATGCTTTCGACCAGGACACCGCCATCGGCAAGCGTCACCTCGACCACCGCCGCATCGCGGGCGATGGTGGCGTCTCCTTTGGTCGCCACCTTGCCGCGGAGCGCGATGATGCCGGCATCATGCACACAGGGATCGGCTCCCTCGGCAAGACCCGCTTTCCCGCGCGCAAGCGAAGCCGCCGTCCAGTGCTGGACACTGACCTGCGCCCACTGGCTGTCACGCGGCCCCGGGCGGTCGCACAAGGTGAGGCACAGGGGATTGACCCGCACCATGATTCCCGCAACGTCATCGGCCTTGAACAGCCGCTTCCGGGTCAAGGCGAGACACGCATCCAGAACAGGGTGAATGACGATGCCGCAGGGGTAGGGTTTGAAGGCGTTATCCAGCGTGTGCCAGGTTTTTCCGAGATCGGCCACCGCATTGTCAGGGCAGGCGTGATGCGCGAATACGTGAAAATAGCCGTTGGCCCCTTCGAGGGCGGCGTCGGAGGCCGTGAAGCCGCACTCCGCCAATAAGGCCGAGTGCAGGCCGCAGCGGGCCGCGTGGCCCGGCACGAAGCTTGTACACATGCTGCCATGGGTCTGGCGGAATCCCGAGGCCTGGTTCGCCGCGATCCCGATCGCCCAGCGGGCCTGCTCCGCCGATAGGCCCAGCAGCCGGGCGCAGGCCGCCGCCGCCGAAACCCCGCCGGCAATGCCGCTGGCGTACCAGCCGACCTGTCCCTTGGCCGGGGCCAGCAGCAGAGCCGCGCCGAGGCGGCACTGGATCTCGATCCCGAGGGTGAAGGCTTCCAGGAACGCTTGTCCGGACGGCGCCGGCCCGCCGTTGGCGGCGATGCGCTGGACCAGCGCAAGGAGAGCGCTCGAGACCGGGGCGGCGGGATGCAGAACGGTGGCGAGATGGGTATCGTCAAAGGCGTGGGCACTGGCGGCAAGGCTGTTGAGATAGGCCGCGCTCAAGGCATCGACGAGGCGCCCCCGCCCCAACACCGTCGCTAAGGGGGCGCCGGCGAATTCACGGGTCACCTCGAAGGCAAGGGCGCTCGCCGGATGATGTGCCCCGCCGATGGCGCAGCCGAGGATATTGACGAAGGAGCGCACCCCCGCCGCGGTGACCTCGGCCGGAAAATCCGCGGGCGCGAGCGCGAAATCCGCCAATTCGGCGGTGACAGCCGAGCCGTTGTCGTTCGGGGCCTTCAAACCCACACCGCCTCGTTGTGCCCGACCGGAACCGGGCCGCTGTCCCACCGCGCCGGGGTCTCGGAAAGGATTTCCGGCGATTTGACGTGCGAGACCTTGCCGAAGGGCGAGTCATGCACCTCCAGCAGGTCGGAGATCTCGTCCTCCTTGGGTTTCGAGAGGTGCAGACCATCCATGCGTCCGAGCCCGTCGATCCAACGCCCGGTCTGGGCGAGCGACACCCGAACCATCCAGGACCCGCCCTCCTCGGCCCGGCGCTTTAAAGCCATCATCGCGCCGAAGGCCGCCAGATAGCCTGTGCCGTGGTCCAAAGCCTGACAGGGCAGCGGATGCGGCTGTCCGGTTCCGGCGGCGATCATGCCTTCATGACAGATCCCGCTGGCGCTTTGGGTCAGGCTGTCGAAGCCGCGCCAGGTGCGCCACGGTCCCTCATGGCCATAGGCCGAAAGCGTGACATAGACGATGCCGGGCCGCAGGGCCGCGAGATCCTCGGGACCGAACCCGAAGCCGGAGATCGTGCCGGGCCGGTAGCCTTGGGCAAAGACATCGGCGGTGCCCGCCAGCTCACGCAAGGTCGCGCGGTCGGCCTCCTCGCGCAGATCAATGAAGGCCGAACGCTTGCCGAGCCCGGTATCCATCGCCAGCGGCACCAGCACCGGCAAGTGCCGCGCCCCGATGCGCATCACCTGCGCCCCATGCGAGGCCAAGGTCCGGCCGCAGACCGGACCGGCCAGCACCTTGGTCAGGTCCAGAACCTTGATGCCGGAAAGCGGCCGGTCCGCCCCTTGCGGCAGGGGTTGCGGCGGCGCCTCGCCGATCTTGGTGATTTCGAACAGCGGCAGGGAGGCGACGGCACGGGCCTGCGGATGGGCGGCCCATTCCTCGGGCGAGCGGATCAGGGCGACACACAGCTTGTCCTCGCGGCACCTTGCCTCCAGAGCCTGCCCGTCCCATTCGGCAACCGCCGCCGTGACCTGGGCCTTGTTGTCCTCGACACCAAGCACCTTCAGGACGCCGGCGCGCAGATGCGGGTACTGGCAATGCAATTGGATCCAGCGGTCGTCCCGTGTCCGATAGTAGCCGGAGACATCGGCCCAATGTTCCTCGCGCGGCTTTCCGACCACATGGGTGTAAAGCTCGCTGCGGAATGAAACCGCGGCATCGCGCATCGCGAGCGAGACCTTCTGGCGTCGGCCGGTCCGCGCCCTCCAGACCTCCGCCGCCGCAAGCGAGGCGGCCCCGATCGTCGCCTGGGCCGCCGTGCCGACTCTGAAGATCGAAGGCAGCGCCGGGTCCCCGCCGGTCAGCGTGATATCGTTCAGCGCGTCGTCCTCGCCATTGGCCAAATTCCACAGGCCTTTCAGCGCGTCCATTCCGCTCGGTGCCGTCATCTCATTCTCCCGTCAAGCGTCGCCGAGGCCGTTGAACGCCCGTCGATAGTCATTGTGGAAATCGGTTTCACTGATGTTGACCAAGAATGGGGTCTCGCGCTTGGGACTGACAAGCCCCTAGTCCCGGACCAACAACCCACGCGGCACATTTGCCAGGCATTCATGTCCGGTCGGCGTGATCACGAAACTTTCGGTGATCTCCAGCCCCCAGTCCTTCATCCAGAGCCCGGTCATGAAATGGAAGGTCATGCCGGGTTTGAGCTCGGTTCGGTCGCCGGGCCTGAGCGACATGGTCCGCTCGCCCCAGTCCGGAGGATAGGAGAGGCCGATGGAATAGCCGGTGCGGTTGTCCTTGACGATGCCGTGACGCGCCAGAACGGCGAAGAAGGCGTTGGCGACGTCCTCGCAGGTCTTGCCGGGACCGGCCGCAGCGAGACCTGCATCCATGCCCTCCAGCACCGCTTTCTCGGCGTCCAGAAAGGTGCCCGTCGGCTTGCCTAGAAAGACCGTCCGCGACAGCGGACAGTGATAGCGGCGATGCACGCCCGCGATTTCAAAGAAGGTCGCCTCGCCCCGCCTCATCGGCTTGTCGTCCCAGGTCAGATGCGGCGCCGAAGCATCGGCGCCCGACGGCAGCAGCGGCACGATCGCCGGGTAGTCGCCGCCATGGCCATCGGCCCCGCGCAGGCTGGCATCCTGGATCTCCGCCACCAGGTCGCATTTCCGCATGCCCGGCTCGATCTTCTCGGTGATCCGCTGGTGCATCGCCTCGACCACCCGGGCGGCCCGCCGCATATAGACGAGTTCCTGGTCCGATTTCACGGCCCGGCACCAGTTCACCAGCCCTGTCGCGTCCTTGAAAGATGCGGTCGGCAGCCCTGCCACCAGCGCCGCGTGGGCCTTGGCGGAATACCAGTAATTATCCAATTCGACGCCGATCGCCTTGCCGCCCCAACCCTTGTCCGCAAGGGTCGAGGCCAGCAGATCCATCGGATGCCGCTCCGTCGACTGCACATAGATGTCGGGATAGCCGATTATATTCGCCTCGGCGATATAGGCGGTGCGAAGCGCGCCGTTCGCGTCCTGGCTGCGGCCATACCAGATCGGCTCGCCGCTCGGCGGCACGACCACGCATTGATGGACATAGAAGGACCAGCCGTCATAGCCGGTGAGCCAAGCCATGTTCGAGGGGTCCGAGAGGATCAGCACCTCCATGCCCCCAGCCTCCATGGAAGCGCGGACCTTGGTCAGGCGGTCGGCATATTCGGCTCGGGTGAAGTTGAGCTCTACATCGGGCATCGGCTGTTCCTGAAGGCTTTCTTGCGATTGTACTGATGATGCTCAGCCGGATCGATACCGGACGACCAACAAGACCCTTCGAGACGTCGGCCTCGCCGCCTCCTCAGGGTGAGTCCTTTCACCAGTAACTTTCACCCTGAGGAGATGCAAAGCATCGTCTCGAAGGGTCTTTTCAACAAGTTTGCTTTCAGCAAAAAACACGGGCCACCCGTTGCCAGGCGGCCCGCGCTGATCTTGTGAGGCGTGGTTACTCGGCGGCTTCCGCCGAGGCCGGCGCATCGACGATGCGGGTCGCGAAATCGGCCGGCGAGACGATCTCCAGAACCTCGAAATCCTTGGAGCAGGCAATCTCGCGATGCGGAATGCCGGGGCGCTGGTTGATGCAGTCACCCTTCTGAATGCGGCGGACACCCTCGCCCGCATATTCGAACTCGGCCCAGCCGTTCAGCACGTAGACGAACTGGAACTTGCAGTCGTGGACATGCCAGTGCTGGACATCGTCCTTCATTTCCTTGCCGTTCGCCTTGACGATGTGGGCCACATAATCGCCGTCGCTGGACTCCTTCCAGCCGAGGTCACGGTATTCGAAGATTTCTCGCAGGCCGGGGGTCCATTCGGCTTCAGACGCCTTGTTGTGCGAGAATTTCCATTTGTCGGTCATGATTTCCTCCCTAGGCGCGCCGTTCGCGCGCGGTATTCCGAACAAAATCTTAGCATCGCGTCACGGACATGCGGAAGCGCAATCGCCGGTTGGACGATAGCATTGCCTATTTGATGATCGGTTCGGAACCGGGGTTCCGGCGTGATGCCCGTTACATCAACCGCCGGTGACGCTCATATGACGGCCAACCGCCGGGCCCTTGTGCCGCCGGTCGATGATGAAGTCATGGCCCTTCGGCTTGCGGGCGATGGCCGCGTGGATCGCCTCAATCAATGCGTCATCTGCCTCAGAGCGGCGCAACGGCTCGCGCAAATCGGCGGCGTCCTCCTGGCCGAGGCACATATAGAGCGTGCCCGTGCAGGTCAGCCGCACCCGGTTGCAGTTCTCGCAGAAATTATGGGTCAGCGGCGTGATGAAGCCGAGACGGCCGCCGGTTTC
>JAYOEU010000167.1:0-9523 GCA_038116915.1 Alphaproteobacteria bacterium | reverse complement strand
GGATTTTCGTTTTGTCTCTCGAAATTAACACCAATACCAGGATTGTCGCGAGATAGGGCAGCATCGACATGAACTGCGAGGCGATGTCGATGCCCCAGCCCTGGGCGTGGAGCTGCAGGATGGTGATGGCGCCGAACATATAGGCCCCGAGGATCACGCGGCCGGGCCTCCAGGTGGCGAAAACCACGAGAGCCAGCGCGATCCAGCCGCGGCCCGCAGTCATGTTCTCGGCCCACATCGGCGTATAGGCAAGGGAGAGATAGGCGCCGGCGAGCCCGCTCATGGCGCCGCCGAACAGCACCGCCGCGTAGCGGATCGCGATGACCGGATAGCCGAGCGCATGGGCCGAATCGTGGTTTTCTCCCACCGCCTTCAGGATCAATCCCGACCGGGTGCGGGACAGGAACCAGGCGACGGCGATGATCATCCCGAAGGAGAGGTAGACGAGAAGATCCTGGCCGAACAGAACCGGCCCGATCACCGGAATGCTCGAGACCACCGGGATCGCCAGTTGCGGCAGCGGGTCAAGGGCGAAGCCGACGAAGTCCGCGCCGATCAAGGCGCTGATGCCGATGCCGAAAATGGTTAGGGCCAACCCCGTTGCCACCTGGTTGGCGAGTAGCGTCAAGGTCAGGACGCCGAAAACAAGCGCCATCGCCGCTCCGGCGAGCGCTCCGGCTGCGATGCCGGCGAGCCCGCTTCCGCTACTGCTGGCGACCGCGAAAGCGGCGATCGCGCCCACCAGCATCATGCCCTCGACGCCGAGGTTGAGGACGCCGGATTTCTCCGTCACCAGCTCGCCGGTCGCGGCGAACAGCAGCGGCGTCGAGGCGGTGATGACGGTCAGGATGACGGGCACGAAATCCACGGCTCAACCCTCCCTCGCCCGGTTCGGCGCGCCGAACCGGATGCGGTAGTGAGTCAGCACATCGCAGCCCAGTAGGAAGAACAGCAGGATGCCCTGAAACAGTCCGGTCACCGCGGCGGGCAGGCCGATTTCGATCTGCGCCACCTCGCCGCCGATATAGGAGAGCGCCATGATCAGCCCCGCGAGCAGGACGCCGATGGGGTGCAGACGACCGAGGAAGGCGACGATGATCGCGGTGAAGCCATAGCCGGGCGAAATCGTCGGCAGCAGTTGGCCGATGGTGCCGGCAACCTCCGCCACGCCCGCGAGACCGGCAAGCCCGCCGCTCAGCAGCAGCGAGAACCAGATCAGCTTGTTCTGGCTGAAACCGGCATGCCGCGCCGCGGCCGGCGCCTGGCCGACGACGCGAAGCTGAAACCCGATGACCGCGCGCGAGAGAATGACCCAGCCTCCGGCGACCGCGAGGAGCGCGAACACCCCGCCCAGATGCAGCCGGCTGTCATGCCAGATCACCGGCATCATCGCCGCTTCCGGAAACAGCCGGCTCTCGGGAAAATTGTATCCGCCGGGATCCCGCCAGGGTCCGTGGACCAGATAGCTCAGCAGCAGGGTCGCGACGTAGGTCAGCATCAGGCTGGTCAGGATCTCGTTGGCGTTGAAGCGGGTCTTCAGAAACGCCGGGATCGCCGCCCAGGCCATGCCCCCGAGAATTCCGGCGACCAGCACCACCGGTAGCAGCAGGAAAGTCTCGCTTTCATGAAAGGCGATGGCGATGCCGCCGCCGACGATGGCGCCGATGGTGAACTGACCTTCGGCGCCGATGTTCCAGACATTGGCCCGAAAGCCGATGGCAAGCCCGATGCCGATCAGCACCAGCGGTGTCGCCTTGACCAGCAGCTCGGTGACGCCGAAGGCGGTGCTGACCGGCTGGATGAAATAGGTGTAGAGCGCCAGAAGCGGATCCACGCCCATGGCGGAAAAGATCACCACTCCGCTGATCAGGGTCAGCACGATCGCTACCACCGGCGAGAGCAGGCTCCAGGCGCGCGAGACGCCGCCCCTGGTTTCCAACCTAACCATTGACCCGGGCCTCCAAGCCCACGGCGTCGGCGAGGTCGTGCAGGCCGCCCATCAACAGGCCGACTTCCTCGACCGTGATGTCCTCGATATCGCGCGGCTCCGAGACCTTGCCGTCGCAAATCACCACGATCCGGTCGCAGATCTCGAAGATCTCGTCCAGATCCTGGGAGATCACCAAGACCGCGCAGCCCCGCCGTGCGAGGTTCAGCAGTGCCTGACGGATCGCTGTGGCCGCGCCGGCATCGACGCCCCAGGTCGGTTGCGAAATCACCAGGATCTTCGGCTCCTGCAGGATTTCCCGGCCGACGATGAATTTCTGCAGATTGCCGCCCGACAGGCTACCCGCCTCCGCCTCCGGTCCGGGGGTGCGCACGTCGAAGTCGGTTATGACCTTGTCCGAGAACGTGCGGGTCCAGGCACGCCGCATCAGCCCGCCGACGATCAGCCGCATGCGTTCGGCGGCGGTCAGAAACGCGTTTTCAGTCAGGCTCATATCCCGCACCGCGGCATGGCCGTTGCGTTCCTCGGGGACGAAATTGGCGCCCATCGCCCGCCGCTCCGCCGGGTCGAGGGCCGCGACCGACAGGCCGTCGAAACGGATGCTGTCCGGTTGCAGCCGGTTTATGGTTTCGCCGGAGAGCGCCGCCATCAGTTCCGTCTGCCCGTTCCCGGCGACGCCCGCAACGCCGAGAATTTCGCCGCGCCGAACCTTAAAGGAAACGTCGATGAGATCGATGCCGAACCGGTCCTGCGACGGGACCGAGAGATGCGAGACCAGGATGCGGTCGGTGCGTGACCGCTCCGACTTGTTGCGCCGGGTCGCGGCCAGCTTCTGGCCGATCATCAGCTCCGCCATGCTCTGGGCGGTTTCCTCGCGCGGGTCGCACGTCGCCACGACCTTGCCGCCGCGCAGGATCGTCGCCGCCTGGCAGAGCGCCTTCACCTCGTCGAGCTTGTGACTGATATAGAGGATCGCGCAGCCTTCATCGGCAAGCTGGCGCAGGGTCTCGAACAGACGCTCCGCCTCCTGGGGAGTCAACACCGATGTCGGTTCGTCCAGGATCAGCAGTTTTGGGTGCTGCAGCAGGCAGCGCACGATCTCGATCCGTTGACGCTCGCCGACCGACAGGGAATGGACGTGGCGCGCCGGATCGAGCGGCAGGCCATAACTCGCGGAGACTTCGGCCACCCGTTCGGCGAGCGCCGCCATGTCACGCTGTTCATTCATGGCGAGGCCGATGTTTTCCAGAACCGTCATGGCCTCGAACAGCGAGAAGTGCTGGAACACCATTCCGATGCCGAGTTGCCGGGCGGCCGCGGGACCGGCGATGGTCGTCGGTTGGCCGTTCCAGGAAATCGTCCCGGAATCCGCTCCCAGGACGCCGTAGATGATTTTGACCAGGGTTGACTTGCCGGCGCCGTTCTCGCCCAGCAGGGCGTGGATCTCGCCGGGCATGATCTTGAGACTGATGGCATCGTTGGCGACGACGACCGGAAACGCCTTGGTGATCCGGTCAAGGACGAGCAGCGGCGCGGCGCCATCGCCGGGCCCGCCGCCTTGCTCTCCGGGTCTCACCGGTCCCTCGTCCCTCACGTCCGCGTTCCCCCGCGCTGTCCGTCGCCGCCTTTGGTCAATAAGGTATCTTGTCTTCCTTATCGCGCCATTCCTGAAAGATCGAGCCCGCGTCTCGCGACGGCAGGTGGATCAGCGGCAGCGAGCGTTCATGTATCGGTTTGGCGACCTCGTCGTAAAGAAAGGAATCGTCGAATCCGATGCGCGCGGCGTCGGCGCGGTCATTGGCGAAATAGGCCTTGTCGATCCGCGCCCAGTAGATCGCCGCAAGACACATCGGACAGGGCTCGCAGCTCGCATAAATCTCACAGCCCGCGAGCGTGTGGGTTCCGAGCATCCGGCAGGCCTCGCGGATCGCCATCATCTCGGCATGCGCGGTCGGATCGTTGCCGGAGGTCACCTGGTTGGCGCCCTCTGCGATAATTCGGCCGTCCTTGACGACGACGGCGCCGAACGGGCCGCCCAGCCCCTTGCGCATATGCGTGCCCGAAATGGCGACGGCGCGAGCCATGAATGCTTCCGGAGTGCTCATCTCGTCCGCTCCCTTCGCTGGGTACACGCTGACCCGATCGGGACCATGCTGAGGCGAACCGTCGCACAGGCGCGACTGCCGGGAAATCCGTGACGACGCGATAATCGTGCAAATTTCCGAGAACGGCGACATGGAGCGACGGTGATTGTGGGCGGGGGAACGACGGTCAATCATTCCCCGTATCCAACCGCCCACGGTAAGGGCCCTGGCTTTCGCCAGGGATTCGGTTGGCGGGTTCGGTTTTGTAACCTCGCTGGCTCTCCGCGCGCGTATTGCTTACTCTTCGAATCCCGCGCTCATCCGCCAGAGAGACCCCGCCCATGCCTCCGATCACCGAAATCACCCATCATCATGCCGAGCTTGGCGAGGTGATGCTGCATTACGTGACGGCGGGGGAGGGTCCGCCGGTGGTGTTGCTGCATGGCTGGCCGCAGACCTGGTGGGAGTGGCGGCATGTGATTCCGGGGCTGGCGGAACGCTATACCGTGGTCGCGCCGGACTTGCGCGGGCTCGGCGACAGCTCCCGGCCGCTTTCCGGCTATGACAAGAAAACCGTCGCCAATGACGTCTGGCGGCTGATGAGCGAGGTGCTGGGGCATCGGCGGTTCCTGCTGGTCGGCCATGACTGGGGCGGGCCGACCGCCTATGCGCTGGCGGCGGCGCATCCTGAAGCCGTGGAGAAGCTGGTGATCCTGGACGTTACCATTCCCGGCTGCGGCGGCGATTTCTCCGAGGGCGGGAGGCGCTGGCATCATCAGTTCCACATAACGGCGGATCTGCCAGAGGCGCTGGTCGCGGGACGGGAGGAGATCTATCTCGCCTGGTTCTACCGCACCTTCGCCTACCGGCCCGACGCGATCACCGAGGATGATCTCGCCGAGTACCTGCGCACCTATACCCAGCCCGGCGCGATGCGGGCCGGCTTCGCCTATTACCGCGAGATGTTGCGGGACGCGAAGGAGAATGCCGAAATCATCACCCGCTTCAAGCTGCCGATGCCGGTGCTGGCGGTCGGCGGCGGGGTGTCCTATCCGCACGGGCGCGGCCGGGGCGCCCAGGCGGGGGAATCGCTGAAACGGGTGGCCACCAATGTCCGGGCCGAGGTGTTCGAGGCCTGCGGCCATTTCATTCCGGAGGAGGCGCCTGAGCGGTTGGTGCCGCTGCTGCTGGAATTCTTCGCGGAGAAAGCGTGATGGAGACGATGTCCGCCACCCTCGCGCGCTTCGTTGCCGGCTCGCGCTGGGAAGATCTGCCCGAGACGGTCCGGCATGAGGCGAAACGCTCTCTTCTGAACTGTTTCGCCACCGCCTTCGCCGGCTGCCGGGACGACGCGGTGGAGATCAGCCTCGCGACCTTGACGGAGTTCGGCGCGGCGGGCACGGCGAGCCTGATCGGCCGGACCGAGCGGGTGGACCCGCTGACGGCGGCGTTCCTCAACGCGGCGGCGGCGAATGTCCATGATTTCGACGACACCCATCTGCGCACGGTGATTCATCCCGCCGCCCCGGTGGCGCCGGCCTTGCTGGCCCTGTCCGAGAAGCGGACGGTGAGCGGCCGGGATTTGCTGCACGCTTTGGCGCTGGGGATCGAGGCGACCTGCCGGATCGGCAACGCGGTCTCGCCCGGTCATTACGCGCGCGGCTGGCATATCACGTCCACCTGCGGCGTATTCGGCGCGGCGCTGGCGGTGGGCAAGGTGCTGGGGTTGGACGCGAAGCACCTGGTTTGGGCGCTCGGCAATGCCTCGGCCCAGGCGTCGGGGCTGGTCGAGACTCTCGGTTTCATGGCGAAAAGCATTGGGGTCGGCGGCGCGGCGCGTGGCGGCCTGCTGGCGGCACATCTTGCGGCGGGCGGTCATGACGGTCCGGACGCGCCGCTGGAAGGCGTGCGCGGGTTTCTCAATGTCACCGGTGATGCCCCGAATTTCGACGAGGTGACAGGTGGTCTCGGGAACCGCTGGGAGGCGCTCAGCAACATCCACAAACCCTATCCCTGCGGAATCGTACTGAACGCGGTGATCGACGGGTGCCTCGAATTGCGGGAGCGGGGGACGGCGCCGGTCGATGCCATCGCGTCGATCACGCTCCACGGCCATCCGTTGCTGCGTCAGCGCGCCGACCGGCCCGATGTCGCGACCGGCCGCGAGTCCCAGGTCAGCGCTCAGCACGCGGTGGCGATCACCCTGCTGCGCGGCAAGCCGGGCCTCGCCGCATTTACCGATGCCGCGGTGAATGACCCGGCGACCCTGGCGTTGCGCAAATGCGTCCGCCTCCTCGACGATCCCGGCGGCGCGGTTCCCGGAGTCAGGATCGAGGTGGCGCTCAAGGACGGCACCAAGCGGGAACTGGTGATCGATCATGCCCGGGGCACCGACAAGCGGCCGCTGACCGATGCCGAGATCGAGGAGAAGTTCCGTGCCCTGGTGGCGGAGAAATCTCCATCCTGCAAAAACGCCGAGAATCTGATCGATGCGGTCTGGGGCCTTGACGGGCACGGCGACGCGGGCAAGCTTCTGACATTCACGCGTCCGACTTAGCCCCGACGCGAGGGAGGAAACATCATGGCAATCGAAATCACGCAATTGATGCACGCGGGCATCCGCGTCGACCCGACCGAAGAGGCGGTGACCCGCGCCAACGAGTTCTATGGCGGTCTGCTCGGTCTCCAGCAGGATGCCCAGCGTCCGCATATCCCGTCGATTCCCGGCTTCTGGGTGAACCTGAAGGACGGCGACCGGAGCCAGCAGATCCACATCATGGGCGCCGAGGGCATGTCGCCCGCCGCGCGTTCGGAAAAGCATGACCCGACGCGCCAACACCTCGCCTTCGCGGTCCGCGATCTCGACGCGGCGCGGGCCGAATTGAGCAGCCGGGGCATCGAGTTCTGGGTCTATGAGGGGCTGGTGGGCAGAGGCTCCGACCAGGTCTTCTTCGAGGACCCGTTCGGCAACGTGATCGAGCTGCAGCAGGATCCGAGTTGACCGTGTGACGCCGGAGATGGCGGGGGAGGGCGCGGCACTAGCCGGGGTGCGGGTTCTCGAACTCGGCGGCGGCGTGGCCGGCGCCTATTGTGGCAAGCTGTTCGCCGATATGGGCGCGGTGGTTGAGCGGGTCGAGCCGCCCGGCGGCGACCCCTTGGCGGAAGTCCTGCTCGATCCGGAGGACCCCGCGAGCCGGGGCCTCTATCTCGCCTATCTGACAGCCGGAAAGACACGGATCGCTGAAATCGTCGAGGCCGGACACTTTGACATCCTGATCCTGGGAGAGGCGGCGGGGCGCCCTGCCGGGCTACCGGAGCCGACCACGGCGACGCTCGACCTTAGCTGGTTCGGCTTTGACGGGCCCTATGCGGACTGGTTGGGCAGTGACCTGATCGTCCAGGCGCTGGCGGGGCTGGTGCAGCCCGTGGGCCCCGCCGAGGGTCCGCCCTGCTTTCCGGGAGAGCATCAGGCGACCCTGATCGCCGGGCTTTCGGCCTATTGCGCGGGGATCGCGGCGTTGATCGGCGGGCGTGGGCCGCAGCCGAGGCGCTTCGAGGTCAGTATTCTTGAATCCATCCTGATCAACGCGGATCTGCAGATCTGCCAGTCCGCCTCCATGGGCGCTCCCGTTCCGAGGATCGGGGTCAACCGGTTCGTGCCGACGAGCCCGGTCAGCATTCATCGCTGCCAGGAAGGCTGGATCGGGATCACGCCGCTCACCCCCGCCCAGTGGAAGGCTTTCTGCACGATTCTTGATCTGCCGGATTTCATCGACGACCCCGATCTGGCGCCGCAACGCACCCGCTACCCGCATGGCGACCGGATGGAGGGGGCCTTCGATACCCGCTTTCCCCTGAAAACCGCGGGTGAATGGGCGGCGCTGGGACGTGAGGCGAAGGTGCCGATGGTGGTGGTGCCGGACGCGATCGGCATCCTGGAACATCCGATCTTCAACGCCCGGGACTCGCTCGCGAAATTTGATGTCGGCGGCAAAACCTTCCGGGTGCCGCGCACGCCGCTGCGCCTCGAACGGGCGCCGTCGCGGCTCTCCCTCGATGCACCGGCACCCAATGCCGATTTCGAGCCGCTGGAAAGCGCGGGATTGCGGGACGCGCCGCTTGCCGGTATCCGGATCGCGGATTTCTCGATGGGCTGGGCCGGGCCGCTGACCACGCGGATGCTCGCCGATTTCGGCGCCGAGGTGATCAAGATCGAGGCCGGACGCTATCCCGACTGGTGGCGCCATGTGGACTGGTCGGCCGAAGCCATCGCCGCCAAGCAGTATGAACGCAGCGAGCGCTTCTCGATGCTCAATCGGGGCAAGCAAAGCGTCAGCCTCGATCTCACCCTTCCCGAGGGCCGGGACCTGGCGAAAAGGCTGGTGGCGCGGAGCGATGTGGTGGTCGAGAACCAGGCCGCCGGCGTGATGGATCGGCTGGGTCTCGGCTTCGCTCACCTTTCCAAGGGCCGGGACGATCTGATCATGCTCTCCATGTCGGCCTTCGGCGCCGGTAATGCCTGGTCGGACACCCGGGCCTATGGTTCGGTCCTGGAACAGGGCTCCGGTATCCCGAGCTTCGCGGGCCGTCCGGAATGGCCGCCGACCATGGCGCATATCGCCTACGGAGATCCGATCGGCGGGATTTACGGCGCCGCCTCCATATTGACCGCTTTGTTGCATCGCCGGCGCACCGGGCTCGGCCAGTGGATCAACAATACCCAGATCGAGGCGATGCTGCCCTTCGCCACCCCTGCGCTGCTGATCCGTCAGTCGACGGGCCGGGAGCCGCGACGCCGGGGCAACCGGCACCCCTCGATGGTGCCGCACGGAGTGTTTCCCGCCGCCGGCGAAGATCGCTGGATCGCGGTCGCCGTCGCCGATGTTGAGGCCTGGCGGGGCCTCGCCCGAGTTCTAGGCCGCCAGGATTGGGCGAAGGACCCGGCGTTGGGCTCGCTTGAGGCGCGCCGGGCGATCGAGGAGGAAATCGACGCGGCGATCTCGGATTGGACGACATCGCGCGATGGCGCGTCCGCCGCCCGGATTCTGCAGGCCGCCGGCGTCACTGCGGCGCCCGTCTCCTGGACCGACGAGGTGACCGAGGACCCGCATCTGCGCGCCCGGGGATTTCACTACGAGATCGAACGCCCGCATGTGGGCCGCCAGCGGCAGACCGGACTCCCGTTGCGCGTCGACGGCGCGCGTTATCCGATGCGCGGCCTCGCTCCGTTCCTCGGCGGCGACAGCGAACGGGTTTGGGTCGACCTGCTGGGGCTCGCCAAGGCGGATTACCGGCGGTTGATCGACACCGGCGTGGTGAGCTTCGCGCCGACCAGCCTGCGCGGCGGGTGAGGGAGGGCATGGAACCCCAATCCGTCCATTCCCTTCAACGCTGACCGCCGCCCGGCCTTGCGCCAGGGCGGCGGTGATATCTTTACGTTCTTGTCGACGCCCGCCCGTTCCGTATCCCCGGCGAAGGTCGGGGCCCACGC
>JAYOEU010000166.1:0-9561 GCA_038116915.1 Alphaproteobacteria bacterium | reverse complement strand
GCCATGTGGTGGATCCGCGCCTCGATCCAGGAGTACATCCTGCATTCCTGGTCGCTGGTGAAGATCGGCACGACGGCGGCTCAGAAGAAGCTGTTCTTCAATCTGCGCAAGCTCAAGGGCCAGATGAAGGCGATTGAGGACGGCGACCTGTCGCCGGAGCGGGTGACCCTGATCGCCCAGAAGCTTGATGTTCCGGAACAGGACGTCATCAACATGAACCGGCGTCTGGCGAGCCCCGACCATTCGCTGAACGCGCCGCTCAAGATCGACGGCGAGGGCGAGTGGCAGGACTGGCTGGTGGATGAAAGCCAGAACCAGGAACAGGTCTATGCCGACGATGAGGAGCTCCAGAAGCGCCGCCGGCTGCTGAGCAAGGGCATGAAGGTCTTGAATGAGCGTGAGCGTCATATTCTGACCGAACGCCGGCTGCGTGATGATCCGGTAACCCTGGAGGATCTCAGCCAGGAGTTCGGCATCAGCCGCGAGCGGGTGCGGCAGATCGAAGTGCGGGCGTTCGAAAAACTGCAGAAATCGATCAAGAACACGGCGATTCAGGAAAAGCTCTACCAGGAGTCCTGATCCGGCGGTATCGGTATCGGATAGGCGGCGCGCGGCGCAACAGCTTCACTGTTGCGGCGTGGTTTCTTCCTC
This sequence comes from Alphaproteobacteria bacterium, assembly GCA_038116915.1. Lineage (GTDB taxonomy): Bacteria > Pseudomonadota > Alphaproteobacteria > Thalassobaculales > Thalassobaculaceae > JADHLJ01. The sequence goes on along the minus strand of JAYOEU010000166.1, from coordinate 8,910 downwards.
TTCACCTTCGTTGCCGGAAACGCCCGGGCCCCATTCCTCGACCAGTTCGGTTTGCCGGCTTTTCAGCCGTTCGATCAGCTGTTCGATGCGCGCCGCCATGAACATGGCGACGATACTGGGTGCCACGAAATAGATCGCCCATCCGATCCCGGCCGCTCCGAGCATCATCAGCCAGCCGAGCGGATCACCCAGAATTTTGAATGCCATGTCAAAAGAATGGTCTTCGGTCCAGAGCGTGGCAAGGAAGGGGATCACGCCGACGAAATTCATGCTGCCGACACAAAGCGTGGTGTATTTCTCGCGCCGCCGGTCGATCAGATAGGCGGCGAAAGTCGGCAGCATTCCGACACACAGGATGAGTACGGTCGGCAGGGTGAAGACAAGCAGGCCCGCGACGACCAACAAGATGATCGCCCTGGTCGACGCCGCGCTCGCCGATCTTGCCGCCATAGTCTTTAGTCGCCCACCGCTGGACCGCCCGTCATCATGGTCATGCTTCTAACAGAGTCTCCATGGATTGGTCCAAGGTCATAACATGTAAAAAATGATCGCGGTCGTGGCTCCGATGCTGCCCAGCACGCCGGAAATGACCGCGGCGACCTGTTCTCCAAGTTCGCTCGCCAGACTTGCCTTGTTTTCGAGACTAAGGGTCATCTGAGCCATCTGCGCCGAGCACTGTGCGTGTTCCTGCTGGGCGCGCAGGTAGCCTTGTTCATCCCGCTGGATCGCCTTGGCGTCGTCGAAGATCTTCAGGAGTTCGTTGAGAAATCCGGTTTCCGATGCACGGTTTACGGCGTTCTCGATCTGATGGCGCATCTTCAGGTTGTGGAAGGAATTGACCGCCGGTTTCGTCAGCGTCTGGAACCAGGCGCAAAGGCCGGGCGCGGCGCCGTTTCTATATACCGACTGCACGCGGGCGAGAATCCGGAGCACTTTAAGCGCGTCTCCGGCCGGCCGTTCATCCAAGGACGATAGCGGGCGCAAAATCCGGTCGTCGATCTCCTCCGAACGCGCGGCGAGAAAGGCGGCGACATGACGGTCCATCGGGATCGGCGGCGCATCGCGCCCCTGAGCGACCGCTTCGAGCGCCGGCACCAGCTCTTCGGGCCGGGTGATGTACAGATGATCGATCATGCTACTCATGCAGTGCGCATAGGGATTGAGCTCGTACAGGCACCGCTCGATGCCGAAGCCCGGGCCGGGTTGATTGAGCAGCCCGGGCAATTTCTCGAGAACCGCATAAACCTGAAGGATTTCGCTTTTTGTCCGGGACTGAAGCGACATCCATTGGGGAAGAAAGCGGCCATTTATGAAAGCCGCGATGGTTTCTCGGGTGTTCTCGTTGGTGAACCCCATCGCCAGGGTCGGGCCGATGCCGTCTATATGGGTCGAAAAACCCTTGTGCCGTATCGGCGCGTGAGGATCGAGGGCCATGCAGATCCGTGTTACCAGACGGACGTCATCGGCTTTTGCCGACGATTGAATGGCCTGCGGGCCGCCGGCGACGCGGTTGATGTTCTCGACAATGGTTTCGTCATTCAAGCTGCGGCGGATCCAGTTGTCGAAATCATGGCCCCGAATCACATCTCCGCCATTGACCCAGTTCCGGCCGAGCCCATGCGCCGCGGATATGACGTTTTCGTGCTCCATCCCGCCGATCGTCAGGGGTCTGGCGGCCTTCGGCGGGAGCTTGACCTGCTTCGGCGTCAGACGGCGACCACCGAGCCAAAGTTGTACGTCCCGGACCGCCCAGCGTTCACGCATGTCGTCCGCCAGCAGGCCGCGCAACAGCTCCATCATGTTCATCTGGATGCGGTGCGCGCCGACAACCCCGGCGTAAGAGCCGAGATTGATGCGATCGAGGATATACTGGTTCGGGTCGCTTATGTTGCCGACCGGGTTGCGGCCGATCAGTAGACACAGAAGTGTCACGCCGAGCGAGAACATGTCGTCGGCAATGGAACCTTCGCCGCGCCCGGTGGTATCGGCCATCGCGCATTCGAGGGATTCGAAATGAAGCGGCTGATTGTATCCGGGAGGCGCGCTCACGCACTCTCCGAACATGATCGTCCGCTCGCTCGAGTCGGCGTAGTAGAGGTTCGTCGGCCGTATGTTGCGGTGCGTGATGCCGCGCGCCGACAATTCGCGCAAGGTATTCACCGCCGGCGTCAGGAACCCCTTGATCAGATGCTCGTCGCTGAGCGGCTGGATCACGGAACTTATTTTTTCGAAGACCCGGCTGCCGGCCGGCGGATCGAAGATCAGCGCCGGCTGACGGCGATTGGCGGAGGCCCAGTTCACCACGCCGGAATCGATGAACTTAATCAATCCGGTACCGGGAAACCCCCGCAGACCTTCCATGGTCTCCGAGCGCATCGGAATCTTCGGATCGCAAATCAGTGCGACGAGATCACCATATTCCGCGGTCTTTCCGACGCATTTGAACGCTTTCGCGGTGGGGGAGTCGAAGTGCGGCATCGGTACCGCATCGTCGATCTCGAACAGATCCCTCAGAACCACCTTCGCCATCGTCTCGTCTCCCGGTCGGCGGGGTCACGCCACGCAAGTGTAGCGCAATTTCCACGCTCTGGGGATGGCGTTGGTTGTGATGCGTTCTCCGGGCCAGGCAATGCCCGGCGCGGAATATTCCGACGCTTCAGTCGAGGAACGGATTTTTGACCAGGATCGTATCCTCGCGCTCCGGGCTGGTGGAGAGCATGGAAACCGGTGCGTCGATCAATTCCTCGATAAGGCGGATATATTTTACCGCGTTGCCCGGCAGATCGGCCCAGGAGCGGGCGCCCCGGGTACTTTCGCTCCAACCCTCCAGCGTGCGATAGATCGGACGCACCGAAGCCTGGGCTCTGCCGCCGCTCGGAAAGTAGTCGATCCGCTCGCCGTCCAACTCGTACCCGTCGCAGACCTTCAACTCCGCAAACCCGTCGAGCACATCAAGTTTGGTGAGCGCGATTCCGGTAATCCCGGCGGTCTTGATCGCCTGGCGGACCATGACCGCGTCGAACCAGCCGCAGCGGCGCTTGCGGCCGGTCACCGTGCCGAATTCATGGCCGCGCTCCCCGAGAGTCTGGCCGATTTCATCGGTCAATTCGCTGGGGAATGGCCCGCTCCCGACTCGGGTTGTGTACGCCTTGGTGATCCCGAGCACATAGCCGACCGTGGTCGGGCCGGTTCCGGAGCCGGTGGCGGCTTGCCCGGCAACGGTGTTGGACGACGTAACATAGGGATAGGTCCCATGGTCGACATCCAGCATGATGCCCTGCGCGCCCTCGAAGAGAATGCGCTTGTCGCGCCGGCGCAGATCCTCAAGGTGGCGCCAGACCGGAGCGGCATAGGCCAGAATCCTCGGTGCGATCTCGGTCAGCTCGGCAAAGGCTTCCTCCAGCGAGACTTCGGGCTCTCCGGCGGCCTTGAGATATATATTGTGATGGATGACCAGGTCCTGCAGCTTGCGGCGCAGTTCGTCCGGATCCGCGAGGTCGGACACCCGGATCGCCCGGCGCGCGACCTTGTCCTCGTAGGCGGGGCCGATGCCGCGTCCCGTGGTGCCGATCTTGCGGTCCCCGCGCAGAGCTTCCCGCGCCTTGTCGATCTGTCGGTGAACCGCGAGGATCAGCGACGCGTTATCCGCCAGCAGCAGCGTGTCCGGGGACACCGATACGCCGAGATCCCGGATCGCGTCGATTTCCTTCAGCAAAGCCCAGGGGTCCACCACCACGCCCGCGCCGATCACCGAGAGCTTTTCCGGCCGGACGACGCCCGAGGGCAGCAAACTGAGCTTGTAGGTTTTATTTCCGATCACCAAGGTATGGCCGGCATTGTGACCGCCTTGGAACCGCACCACCACGTCCGCCTGCTCCGAGAGCCAGTCGACGATCTTTCCCTTGCCCTCGTCTCCCCATTGGGATCCGACTACAGCCACGTTCCGCATGTTCCTTGGTTCCCGTCAGGATTGGTTGGGGGTGGTTACGGTGGTCAGCGGCACCGGCGCTCCGTTGCGCAGGATGTGCGTGCAGCCCAGTCGGCGCGCGTCTTCATCCGCCTTGGCGTCGGGATCAAGTCCGGCAATGGTGACCCAACCCTCGGCACGCAGCGCTGCCGCCGCCGCCCGCGCGGTACCGGCCGGCAGGAACAGCCGATCCGGCTTCACCGGATCCGCGACCGCCCGCATCACGGTTTCCATGTAGAGGGTGAGGCCGCAGGACCCCTCGCTATCCAATCCGTCGACGAGATAGCGTCCGCCGCGGCCGAGCTCACCGCGCACACCGCGCGCAAACAGACTGAAGCCGAGCCCGGTATAATACTCAAAGCCGCGATTCTCGACCGGGTCGATGGTGACTTCGATCGCCGTGTCCTCGGCCGCGACCCGCGCCGCGACCGCGTTCAGACGTTCGACGATTCCCCGCACTTGAGCCGGGAGCGCCAGTGTTCCAAGGCGGCGCGCGCCGTCCACATGATGACCTGCCGCAGACATCAGTTGGGTCAGCAGACCCGCGGCTGGCCCGCCATGCCTTTCGACACCCGCCGCGTCCTTGCGGTCGATCGCGGCGCGCAGGCGCGTCTCCGCGCTCGCTTCAAGCTCGAACGCCGTCAGAAGCTCCGGCACCAGGCGCGGCGCGGTGATATCGACCGAAACGCGGGAGGCACCGACCGCCCGCAAGGCGTCGAGCGCCAGGAGGATCACCTCGGCATCGGCTTCCACGGTGTCGGTTCCGACAAGTTCGGCCCCGACCTGAACCAGTTCGCGCTCCGGATTCAGCCCCCCCGCCGTGACCCGCAGGACCTCTCCCGAATAGCAGAGCCGGAGTGGGCGCGGGACATGGCCAAGCCGTGTCGCGGCGATCCGGGCGACCTGAACCGTGACGTCCGCGCGCACTCCCATCATGCGCCGCGAAATCGGGTCCATCAGCCGGAAGGTGCTTTCGGTCATCGCGGCGCCCGGACCGGAGAACAACGAATCCTCAAACTCCACCAAGGGCGGCTTTATCCGCTCGTAGCCCTGTCCCTCGAAGCAGCGGATAAGGGCTTCGACGGTGGCGGCCTCATGCGCCGCGTCCGGCGGCAGGACATCGCGCAGGCCCGCGGGGAGCAACGCGCGGCGCGTCAACTCGGAATCTTTTTCTTGCGGGGACACGAAGGGCTCCGTCGGTTCTCGTCCGTGCGGGAGTGCGGCTTTTCCTAATAGATTTTCGGCGAGCCCGCAACCGCCTCGAAGACCTATCCCTGATAACGGGCTTTTACCAGGTCGAGCATGGACTGCCGGCGGTTGTATTGGTGGACAATGAGCGGCAGGCGGCCGTCCGCGAGCCGGATCCCGCCGTCCCGCGCCTCGATCGCCGATTGCGCCATGTGTTGGACCGTCGCGACGGGCCAGCCGTTTTCCAACACGGCGGTTCCCGGGACGGTTCGGTGATGAAGCAGCACGTTGTGAATTGCGGTGTCGAGCCCGTAGATGGCGGGGACCGGAAGCGTCGCCGCCGACAGGCAAAGCTGTGTCAGATAGTCCTTGAGGCCAGCGCGGCTGCCGAAGATCGTCCCGATGCAGGAGATCCGCCGCGCGGACAGCCGGGTCAGCATGGTCACGCCGAAATGAGTGCGCAGCCAGTCGCTGTTCCAGGGGCAGGCGCCGAGCGACACGGACGGATCCTCCAAGACACCCACAAGCGGCTCGTCGCCCGAAAATTGAAAGGGATGGCCCTGAAAGATGACGTCCGACACATCGGTCAGCAGGATCCGCACGTCTTCGTCCAGGGTTTCGATGAAGCTCCGGTACAGCGCGAAGCGGCTTAAAACCGGGTGCGCGCTGCTTGCCGTCACCAGGCTCCAATTGATGTGATGGGCATCCAGAAAGGCCTGCACGGCGGCATTGTCATCGATGAACAGATGGACCGGGCCGGCATAGACCTCGCGCAACGACCGTACGAAGGCCCGGAGGGCCGGAACGGCGTATCCGACCGCCATTCCGATGACCTGGCATTTGCCGGGTTCCGGCGCGGCGGAAGCCTGGATGGGCACGAGCGGATCGGCGAGTTCCAGAAGGTCCAGCGCCGGCTCCGTCCGCAGGAGCAGGTTCGCGACCTCCCGTATACCAGGATTGTCCGGGGCGTCCGCCAGGGCCCGCGCCGCGTGCCTCAGACCCTCGTCGGTCCTGCCGGTCAGGTACAGCGTCTTTGCAAGCGAGGCTTTGAATGCCGGAACCTCCGGATGCGCCTCGACGGCGCGCCGCAGAAATTGTTCCGCGGCCTCCAAGCGGCCCCGGCCCATCTCCAAGGTCCCGAGAAGATGCAGCGCATCGCCGTTGTCTGGATCGTGAGAGAGAATTTGCCCGTAAATGCCGGCCGCTTGGTCAAGCTTTCCCTCGCGTTGCGCCTTCACCGCGATTTGAAGCGCCTGGCCGATCGTCAGTGCCGCAGAACCGTCGTCCACCATGCCCACCTGCAACCGTCCGAGAAGCTCTTCTCAACCGGGTTGGCATGTCCCACCCGTCGGGTCAAGTCCGAGGCGATATGATACACGTGATCAATCCATCACTTCTACCGCTGCGCCTTGGAACTGGCTTTCCCGGCGGGCTACGCTCCGGGCACTGACGAACCGGGCAAGGGGGCTGGACAGATGACGAACTGCGTACACGATCATTCGCGCTGGGGGGCGGGCGATCAGATCGGCGCCGCCGGCCATCTCCTGAATCAGAAAACCACGCTCGCGGCGCTCTCCAGGGTGCGGGAAGGCCGGATCATCGATCTCTCGCACGTGATCGAAATGGGCGCGCCCTATATCAACCCGGTTCAGACTCCGTACATCATTCACTCGTCGGTGACCGCAAAGAACAACAGCAAGACCCGCGCGGCACTCGGGGCGACCAACGAGGTCGGCTCCAACCTCGAGCGGATCGAGATGACCACCCATGTCGGAACGCATATCGACGCGCTCGGGCATTTCTCCAAGGGCGAGTATCTCTACGGCGAGCATACCCTGGAGGAGAGCGTGGGCGATTGGGGGCTGCTGAACTGCGGCGTCGAGCATATCCCGCCGATCATCACGCGCGGTGTCTGCCTCGATGTCTCCGGACTCGACGGCGGCGCGCATCTGCAAGCCGGACGCCCGGTCGGGCTCGACGATATCAAACGGGCCTTCGATGCCGCCGGCACCGCGCCGCAAAGCGGCGACGTGGTCTGCATCAACACCGGTTGGGGCCGGTATTTCATGAAGGACAACGCCAAGTATCTCTCGGGAGAGCCGGGTCTGGATGCCGAGGCGGCCCGCTGGCTGACCTCACAGGATGTGGTGGCGATCGGCGCCGACAACATGGCGGTCGAGGTGCTGCCGGGGACAAGGCATCCGGAAATCATGATGCCCGTGCATCAGCATTGCCTCGCCGAGGCGGGGGTCCATCTGATCGAAAACATGGCTATGGACGAGGTCATCGCCGCCGGGATCACCGAGTTCTGTCTGGTGATGCTGCCGGTCAAGCTCAAGGGCGCCACCGGCTGTCCGGTCCGTCCGGTGGCGATGGTGTAGGCAAACGGCGCTTCAGACCCTTCGAGACGATGCTCCGCATCTCCTCAGGGTGAGTCGTAGGGCTTGGTGGAGTAAATCACCTGGGTACCGCTTGCGACTTTCTATGCCGTCGCCCTGGCGAAAGGCAGGGCCTGGTACCGGTGCAGGGCCCTGCCTTGCGCCAGGGCGACGGATACAATTTTCGCGTGGGAACCAATTCGCGCGGGGAGATGGAGCAAGCTGAGTTTCTGGAACGTCGTGTTACCGCGACACAGCTACCGCCCGGCCGTCCTTCAGGCGGACCACGATCTCCCAAGGCTCGTTCTTCAATTGCCGTTGCAGCATCGGCGGGATCATCTCGGCGCCGAGATCCACCCGGCCGATCTCTTCCGCCTTGCCGCCCTTCAAGGTGATGAACCGCAGGACCGTTCGGCTCTGGTCCGGCACTGCGATGTCCTTTATCCCGTCATCGTTCCAGTCGATGACCGCATGCAGCCGCAGGTCTGAAGAGCCGATCGCGTGATTCGAAACATCCCGCAGCAGCGGCTTCGCGACCAGAGCTTCGCCGTCCCGTTCATAAAGGGTCAGTACGCCGCCGATATGCGGGGTGACGACGGCGGCGATCTCCTTCTCGCCGTCGCCGTCGAAATCGGCGATGCCTACCGGATTCAGCCAGCGGTTCGGCGTGCCGATCGGCGGCGACTGCATCCAGTAGGAGCGGATCGAGCCGTCCTCCCCCTCGCGGTAGCCGATCACCGAGATAGACGCGCCGGCATTGAGATACGAGCGGATCGCCACGACATCGAGGATGCCGTCGCCGTCGAAATCGATGATGCGCGGCTGGATGTCCTCAAACACCGAGTCCTCTGGCACCCTGATCAGAAAGGCCGACGGCGCGCCGACTGACGGCGGCTGGATGATGACGCCGCCGGCCTCGATCCGGTCGCCCAGGACGCCGTGCGGATAGCGGTCGGTCGGTACAGCGAACCAGGCCTTCATGACGCCGGTCTCGAAAAACGTTCCGGCGGCATGGTCCGCCCGGCCGTGCGGGATTCCGTTGGTCAACGCCGTGACCTCCGCTGGCGTCACGGGCGGAAAATCGGTGATCTTGCGGATCTTGGTTTCGGCCGACGCCATGTTCGCCGCAAAACCGGCGACGGCCACAAGCGCCGCCAGCCCTATCCTAAAATTTAAGCGCATTCACCCTCACCACTTGTGGCAGGGCCCTGACCTTGGCCAGCAGATCGTCGTCGATTTCACCGTCGACTTCCACCAGCGCGAGGGCCTCGCCGCTATGGTCGCGCCGTCCGAGATGGAAGGTCGCGATGTTGAGGCCCTGGTTGCCGAGCACCGTGCCGAGCCCGCCGATGAAGCCGGGCCGGTCGTAGTTTCGCA
>JAYOEU010000165.1:0-9565 GCA_038116915.1 Alphaproteobacteria bacterium | reverse complement strand
TTGCAGTTGTTTTAACCGCAGCCAGATGTCTCAAAAAACCCTGACGCACCCCACCTGCTTCGATTGGTCAACGACATTCTGGATATCTCGAAGATCGAAGCCGGCGAATTGAAACTGAACGAAGTCGACATCCATCTCCCATCGGCGTTGGATGAATGCATCAAGGTTATCGGCGGATGGAAACAGACGAAGGACTTGTCGATCGAGCGCGAAGTTTCCCCCAGCCTGCCCCGATTGCGCGCGGACGAGCGGCTGCTGCAACAGATTACGCTCAACCTTCTGTCCAACGCGGTCAAGTTCAACAATACAGGCGGCAAGGTCGTGCTGTCCTGTGGTCTAGCCGGTGACAACTCGATCGAAATCGCTGTAACCGATAACGGGTGGGGGATACCCGAAGGTGATTTGGAAAAAGTGCTGGAACCGTTCGGCCAGGCTCGGGCGGACGCCCATGAGTCTCACGAAGGAACGGGACTCGGTCTTGCGTTGTCAAAACAATTGGTCGAGCTGCATGAAGGACGCTTAAAACTGGAAAGCACGCTGGGCGTCGGCACCCGCGTCGCGATCATCTTCCCAGCCCACCGGACTATCACGGCCGGGACCTGAGGGAACGCGCGCCAGCCCCTTTCCGTTCGCCAGCGCACCCGGACAACACGACACACGATCAACCATCTAGCGTCGGCCCAAACAAACGCTCACGGTCCGCCTCGGGCAGATAGTCTCTTGCGTAGTCGCGGAACTTCCAGGCGGGCTCTGGTGGCTCATGGTCCGGTCGAGGCACATGTGGCGAGATGTCCAACCCATCCATCGCCGGGATGTAGCGCGGGCAGTTCGGAAAGATATGGCGCGCGGTGACGTCGACCAGCAGCTTGGCGCCCTCGAACGCCGCCACGCGCGCGGGATCGTCGTTGAGCACCGCCGACCCGTTGATCCGCATCCGCTCGCCGGTGCCATCGAACTTGATGAACAGCATCCCGACATTCCCGCTCTTCAGGATATTGCCGAGGCTCTTGTACATGCTGTTCCCGTCATAGTCCGGGAAGCTCAGGGTGTTGGGACCCGTCACCTTGACGAATCCCGGCATGCCGCCCTTGAAGGAACAATCCACCGTCTCGCCATGCGCGGTCGCCAGGAAGAAGAACGGCGCGGCTTCGATGAAGGCGATATCGGCATCGGTGAAATTCGCGTGGCGTCGATTGCGCTCGAGGCTGTCGGCGAGCCGGCGACCATCGAACCGGTCCTGAAGGTCCCGGTTGCCGTCATGATACATCGCCATCCCATACTCCCCACACGTGATCCGGGCCGCGCCCGCGTTGCCAAGCGCTATATCCCGTCGTATATAGCGCTTCCACGGAAATAGACCAAGATTCGCGGATGATGATTTACGAGTTCGCTCGACCGAGACCTGATGAAACCGTCGCCCTGGCGAAGGCCAGGGCTCTTGCAACAATAGCTCGCCCCCAAACAAAAATTTAAAAATGGAACTAAGCGGCTTTATTTCCGTTCCCGCCACAAGCCCTGGCCTTCGCCAGGGCGACGGCAAAATTGAAATCAACTATTCGCTACTGGTATCGATCGCCAAAAGGTGGTGTGGATGAACCGCTGGCCGAACATGCGTCGCCTCGCCCTCATCCTAGCCACGCTGGTCCTTGCGGCAAGCACCGGGAATGTCAGGGCGGACGAGTCGGTCCTGGTTTTTGCCGCTGCCAGCACCCGGGACGCCATGGAAGACGCGATCGGCGCGTTTGCCAATCCAAGAGTCAAGGGTGTCTATGCGGCGAGTTCGGCGCTGGCCAGGCAAATCCTGGATGGTGCGCCGGCCGCGCTTTTCCTGTCCGCCAACACGGCCTGGATGGATGAGGTGGACAAGGCCGGATTGCTGACCAAACGCGCCGATTTCCTGCGCAACCGACTGGTCCTCATCTAGCCGGTAAGCGGGCATGCGGCAAAGCCGATTTCGCAAGCGTCCGACATCGTATCCGCTCTCGCCGGCGGCCGCCTGGCGATGGCGGGAACACGGTCGGTTCCGGCGGGAATCTACGGGCGCCAGGCGCTGTCCCGGCTCGGGGTCTGGCGGGCGGTCGAGGACCGGATCGCCGAGACGTCCAACGCAAGAACCGCGCTTCTTCTGGTGGAACGAGGCGAAGCGCCGCTTGGGATCGTTTATGCGAGTGATGCGCGCGCGGCAGCGGTCACCGTCGTCTGGCATATCCCCGCATCGACGCATGACCCGATCATCTATCCCCTTGCCCGGATCAGATCGGACAATGCCGCTTCGGACGCCGAGGCCTTCCTCGCCTTTCTGCTTTCTCCCGTCGGGCGCGCGATCTTCCGGCGCCACGGCTTCGAGACGGATTAGCCCATGCCTTCCCTGACCCCGGTCGAAATCGACGCCCTCCTCCTCAGCCTGCGGGTCGGATTCTGGAGCGTTCTGATCTGTCTGCCGTTGGGCCTGTTGACCGCCATCGTCCTGGCACGCTGCAGCTTTCCGGGAAAGTGGCTGCTGGACGGAATTGTGCATCTGCCTCTCGTCTTGCCGCCGGTCGTCATCGGCTATGTCCTGCTGGTGACGCTCGGACGGCGCGGCGTGTTGGGAGGCTGGCTGTACGAGACTTTCGAGATCACGCTCGCCTTCACCTGGAAGGGCGCCGCGGTCGCAGCCGCGGTCATGGCTCTGCCGTTGACGGTGCGCGCGATCCGGCTTTCGCTGGAACAGATGGACCGGGGCCTCGAGGCCGCGGCCCGCACTCTCGGGGCGGGTGATCTGCGGGTCTTCCTCACCATCACCCTGCCGCTCTGCCTGCCAGGCCTTTTGACAGGAGCGATCCTCGCGTTTGCCCGCTCGCTCGGCGAATTCGGCGCCACCATCACCTTCGTCTCGAACATCCCCGGAGAGACCCAGACCCTGCCCCTCGCGCTGTTCGCCGAAACCCAGGTGCCCGGCGATGCGACGCCGGCGATCCGGCTGACGGTGATCGCTGTGGTCGTGGCGCTGTCCGCATTGGTCGCTTCGGAATTTCTCGCCCGACGCGTTGCAAACCGGCTTGGCTCCGGATCGGCGAGCCCGTCATGATCTCCGTCGATATCTCGCTTCGACGCGGCGATTTCGCGCTCGACGCCGCGTTCGAGACCCCTTCCAACGGCGTCACCGCGATCTATGGACGCTCGGGCTCCGGCAAGACCACGATCATCAATGCCGTGGCCGGACTGGTCCGTCCCGAGCGGGGCCGTATCAGCATCGCCGGGTCGGTGCTGTTCGACCGGGACGCGGGGATCGACCTGCCGATCGCGAAACGGCGTCTCGGCTATGTTTTTCAGGAAGGCCGGCTGTTCCCCCATATGAGTGTCGAGCGCAATCTGCTCTATGGGCGCAGGAGCGGGGCGGACCAGCATCCGACCCTGGCCGAAACGGTGGAGCTTCTCGGACTGAGCTCCCTGTTGACCCGGCGTCCCTCCTCGCTCAGCGGCGGGGAACGTCAGCGAGTGGCGATCGGACGGGCCTTGCTCGCCAATCCCCATATCCTGCTGATGGACGAGCCGCTCGCGTCACTGGACAGCGCGCGCCGGGCGGAGATTCTGCCGTATCTCGCAAGCCTCCGCCGCGCCCTCGACATTTCCGTCGTCTACGTTTCGCATCAGATGGATGAGGTTATCCGGCTCGCCGATACGATGGTTCTGGTCGAGGCCGGAAAAGTCGCTGCCTGCGGATCGGTGGAAGCCTTGACCAGCCGCTTCGATCTGGCGCCGCTCACCGCCGAGCGCGATGCCGGCGCGGTTCTGGCTTGCACCGTTAGCGAGCACGATACCCGGTTCGGGCTCACGCGCCTTTCCTTCAGCGGCGGCTCGCTTTGGGTCGGGGCGCTGGATTTGGCGGTCGGCGACAGGGTTCGCGTCCGCATCGGCGCGCGCGACATCGCGCTGGCGCTGACGCCGCCCTCGGGGATAAGCATGCTGAACGTGATCGAGACCACGGTCACGGAGATCGGCGCCGGTCAGAGTTCCCAGGTCGATGTCGGCTTGATGGCGGGAGATACCGCTCTTTGGGCGCGGCTAACGCGGCGCAGTGTCTCGGAACTGGCGATCACGCCGGGTATGAAGGTGCACGCGCTGGTCAAATCCGTTTCCATCGCCGGCCCGGCCCGGGGGGCGCGGCTGGAAGCGATCTGAGGCGCGATAAACGGGACGGGCGGACGATTTTCCATGCGGCATGAGATTAGAATCATCCTCGGTGATGCCGGCAGCCTGCCGGAGGTCATGGCGCTGATCCGGGCGGTCGGGTGGTCGCGCCGGCTGGAGGATGTCCATCCCACCTTGGAGCTTGGCAGGCCTTGGCTGGCCGTCGAAAAGACAAGCGGAACGACCTTGGGGGTCGCGGTTTGGTGGCCCATGGAACCGGATGCTGGCCGGGTCGGCCAGGTCATCGTGTCGCCGGACGCGCAGGGACGCGGAATCGGGCGCGCGCTGATGGAGCGCATCATGGAGGACGTGGGGACGAGATCGCTTAGCCTGCTCGCGACAGAGGCCGGCCAGCCGCTCTACCGCAAACTCGGCTTCGAAAGTATCGCGCAAAACCAGCGGCATGAAGGGATTTGCTCCCTGCCGGCGCGGCCCGATCCGCGTGTGCGCCCGGCCCGGCCGTCGGATATGGCGGCGATCCATACCCTCGATGGCCGCGCGCTAGGGCTAAAACGGACGGCGATCCTGGAGCACCTTCTCGGCGCTGGTGACGTCTTCGTCATCGGGAGCGGCGAAAATGTTACCGGATATGCCGTAAACCGCGTCTTCGGGCGGGGCCGAGTCATCGCTCCCATCGTCGCCGGAAGCGAGGAAGACGCCGTCGCACTTTTTGAAGCGGTGGCAAGCCCCGGACACTTGCGTGTCGACCGACCGGTGGGCACGGACAAGCTCGCGGCCAGTCTGCTCCGGCACGGGGTTGTCGGCCACGAGGTTGAAGATTCCATGGTACTGGGACGCCGGCCCGACAAGGACACAGTGGTGCGGGCCTTCGCCATGGCCAGTCACGGCTGGGGGTAGCGGCAGCTATCCTTACGCGACGGCACAGCCACCGCGCGCTCAACGACTGAGACGGCTGGTTCCGGTCCGCTTACGCGAACACCTTGAACGCAATCCCGCCAGGCTTGGCGATCTGTTCGACCAGCGCGATTTCCCAGGTGAGGTAGTCGTTCATCGCCTTTTCGACTTCCGCCGGGTCCTCGCGGTCATAGGCCCTGAGATAGACGTCGTCGGTCGGCGAAAGCAGACGGCTCATCCCGGCTTCCATGGTCAGCCCGGCAGCCTCCCAGGCCGGCGTGCCGCCGTCGAGAACCGCCGCATCGATTTCCGCTGCAGCCAGATCCGCCGCCGCGAGACGCGACAGCTTGCCGTCGGGGCAGGTCAGGATCACCCGGCCGGCGATCCCGCCGGCTTTCAGATCCGCCGTCAGACGGGCGCGGATGGCGAAATGCGCGCCCTCGGCATGCTTTTCGCGATAGCCGAGACTGCGTTGCAGATCGACCAGCGTAGCGCCGGCCGCCATCGCCGATTTTGCCTCTGCGGGGCTGAGGCTGGTAACCGCCGCGTCGAGGCCGAAGCCCGGCGCTTCCCGCTTGCCGTGCCGGATCGGCTGCCCTGCAAGCCCCGATGCCAATACGTAAACCTCGCACCAGGCCAGTTGTTCCAGCCAGCTTGCGGTCATCAGGGCGCGGACCATCATGTCGTCAACAAGCACCACGCGCGCGTTCTGGGTCGCGACATAGACATCCGTCGCCTGAACGAGCTGACCGCCCGGCGCATGCCGGGAATCGGCGATATGGCCGGCCTCGAATTCCTCAATGGTGCGCACATCGAGAATGCTGAGGGTCCGGCTCGCCTGCTCGCCCCGCCATTTGTCCAGGGTCGCGGCGTCGATTTGTTTCACGCCGAAGCGCTTGGCGGCGCTTTCGGCTCGGGCCAGCGCGACCTTGTGGCCCTTGCTTGTGACCTCCGGCGGCCGGCGTTCCAGCCCATGCTCCAGCTTGTAGCCCGCCAGATGCCAGCCCATGGTGCCGTTGCGCAGAGCCACCACCTTGTTCGGGATCCCGGCATTGATCAGCGACTGGGCGCCGATGATGCTGCGGGTGCGGCCGGCGCAATTCACCACCACGGTGGTGTTAGGATCCGGCACCGCCTCCTGCACCCGGTGCACCAGCTCGGCGCCGGGCATATCGATGCCGGTTGGGATGTTCATCACCTTGAACTCGCCCATCGGTCGGGAATCGAGAACGATCATGTTCTCTCCGCCATCCATCATCGCCTTCAACTCATCCGCCGAGACCGACGGCGTGCCATAGGCATGCTCGACGAACTCGCCGAACGCCTTGCTGGGGACATTGAGGCCGCTGAAAAGTTCCAGCCCGGCGGCGGCCCAGCCGTCCATGCCGTCCTTCAGCACAGCGATATCGGTATAGCCGACCGCCGCCAGCCGCTTCGCCGCGCGCTCCGCCAGCCCCTCGCCGGCATCGCAGAACACCACCGGCGTCGCCTTGCGGGGCACCAGATCCGGCGCTCTCAACTCAAGCTGGCTCAGCGGGATGTTGGCGCAGAGCAGAATGTGACGGGCGCCGAACACCCCCTCGTCGCGCACATCGATCAGCGCCAACTCACTGCTGCCATCGATCCGGGCCTTGAGCTCGGTGGCGGAAATGGACTTGGTCATGGGGGCTCCGTTGGTTGGCTTGGTTGAACGGCTCACGCCGACAGGCCATAACGATAGCGCGCGGCGGCGCGGGCGGCGAGACCCGATCCCTCCACTCTCCTGTTAACTTGCTTGCTCACGAGGATTCGAAAGGCGCTTTGGATTCCCGCCCTTTCATCCGCTCTCCTGCCTAAAGCAGGATGTTCAGATAAGAGCCAGCGGGCGCGTTCGGGTCGATATTGTCGTTGGCGATCAAGGTGCGCAGACGTGCGATCTGGGCTTCGATCTCCGCGTCCGTGGTGGCGGTGCGGAGCCGGAAGCCGGGCTGCGGCTGCGGCTTTGCCGCCGGTTCCGGAGCCTGGACCGGGCGCTGTTCGACCACCGCTCCCGACGATGCCGGCCCGGCGCGTTGCGGCGCCGGACGGGTGATCCGGCGGATCATCTCGGCCCGGGTCTCGCCCGGAGCGCCTGGTGTCGTCGGGGGCAAGGCCATCGGTCGTTGTCCCGGATTGCGGATGCGGCGATTCTACCTGTTTCGCGCTGAAAAGCGAAGAGGCCGCGTCAACGCCCGCCGATGACGGTTTCCAGCGCGTCCATCGCCTGGTGCAGTTTCTCAGGCGTCGAGGCATAGCAGAGCCGAAGATAGCCCTCGCCGCTCGGCCCGAAGGCGCTGCCCGGAGCAAGGCCGACATTGCAGCGGTCGATCAGCTGCTTGCACAGGACGACGGAGTCGGTCACGCCCTCGACGGCAAAAAAGGCATAGAAGGCGCCGTTCGGCCGGGTCGCCCTGACCCGCGGCCATTTCTCCAGACGGTCGAAGACGATGTCACGGCCGGCCTGGCAGCGGACCCGCAGATCCGCGATCACGTCGTCACCGCCTTCAATGGCCGCGATGCCGGCCCGTTGGATGAATTGCGGCACGCCGGAGGTCGAGATCTGGATGAGCTTGGCCAGCACCGGCCCCAAGCCCTCGGGATGCACCATCCACCCCATGCGCCAGCCGGTCATCAGCCAGGATTTCGAGAAGCTGTTGATGGCGATCACCTTGTCGCCGGGCTCGGCGAACTGCAGCATGGACGCGGCAACCGGCCGGTCGAAAACCAGGGTGTGATAGACCTCGTCCGAAAGAATCCAGATGTCCTTTTCCCGCGCGAATTCCATCAACTGCGCCTGGTCCTTCTCGGGCATGATCCAGCCGGTCGGATTGCCGGGCGAATTCAGGAAGATCGCCTTGGTCCGGCTGGTGACCGCGGCGAAAAGCTCGTCGAGATCCAGATGCCAGCCATCTTCGGTCAGCCGGATCGTCGCGTGTTTCGCCACTCCTTCATTCACGGCGATGGCCGAGTAGATGTTCGGCCAGACCGGCCCGACGACCACCACCTCGTCGCCGGGCCCGATCAACGCTTGCATGGCCAGCGCGATCGCCATCATGCCGGAATTGGTCAAGGTCACGCGGGCATCCGACAGCTCGATGCCGAACATCCGTTTATTGTAGCCGCGCAGGGCGGTTCGGAGATCCTCGATCCCGCGCTGATCCGTATAGAAGGTCTCGCCCCGGAGCATCGCCTCATGCGCGGCGTCGGAGATGAAATTCGGCGTCGGCACGTCGCCCTCGCCGAACCAAAGCGGAATCAGCCCCTGGCGCCCCCAGCCGTATACGGCGACATCGACGATGCCGGTTTCGTGAAGGTCATTGACCGCGCCGCGCAGGCTGGAGAGATCGAGCGAGGAGGGCATTTCAAGGCTCCGGTGAACGCGTCGGCGAGAGCCGTGACCATAGGGAGAATGGCGGCGGGTTCAAGCGCGGAATTCCGTCACGTTCATCGTTCCTCCATATCCAGCAAATCATCGTCGCCCCGGCGCAGGCCGGGGCCGACGTCTGAGGCAGTGGAAAGCGAGGGATAGCGAAGCACTTTCAGAGATTTTCAATCGTGACCGCCTCTCCGTCACGCGGATCGGTTTCAGGCGTCGGCTCCGACCTTCGTCGGGGATTCGAGCCATGGACGGATCAGGACGCCGGATTTTGACGTAAACCCGCGATGCCGCGATCCATTATCATGATAATGATTCCGTCCCGAACCGCTCCTCGCGTACAATCGGCGCACGGAAACCTTCCTGGAGGCGCCGCCATGCCGATAGACATTACGCCGCTCGCCGGCGTCATCGGAGCCGAGATCCGGGGCGTCGATGCCGCCGATATGGACGCGGACACCTTCGCGGCGGTGAACCGGGCGCTGTTGGATCACGGCGTCATCGTGATCCGGAATCAGGACATCACGCCGGTCCAGCAGGTTGCCTTTGCGAAACGCTGGAACGGGCTGCATACCCACCCCTATCTGAAGGGGCTGCCGGAACATCCGGAACTGATCGAGATCGTCAAGGAGCCGGACGAGCAAGGCGGTTTCGGCGCGCATTGGCATACCGACCAGATCTTCACGCCCGAGCCGGCGATGGCGACCATGCTCTATGCCAAGGTGGTGCCGCCCGCCGGCGGTGATACGCTGTTCGCCAGTACGACGGCGGCTTACGACGCGCTTTCGGACGGCATGAAGTCGATGCTGCGCCGGGTGCGCACGTATAGCCAGTATGACAAAAGCGCCAGGCGCTCGGCTAAAATGAACAGCAAGGTCACCGACCGCGACAAGCCGTCCGAGCCGGCGATCCATCCGGTCGTCCGGGTGCATCCAGAGACCGGCCGCCCCGCGCTCTATATCAACGGGCCGGAGAACACCCCGCGCCTCGACGGTTTTACCGAGGAGGAGAGCGCCCCGCTGATGGACTATCTGATCCGCCACGCGACCCGGCCCGAATTCACCTGCCGGGTGCGCTGGGAAAAAGGCAGCCTCGGCATCTGGGACAACCGTCAGGTGCTGCACATGGCGCTGAACGACTATC
>JAYOEU010000164.1:0-9597 GCA_038116915.1 Alphaproteobacteria bacterium | reverse complement strand
TGTGCCAAACTCGGACATATGTTGACCGGATCACTTTTTCCCGCCAGCAAGTTTAATTGCATCAGGCTGCCCTCGAAGTTGCAACATGGCATACGCGCCGAGCATTGGACCGATTGCAAGAAATATGAATGCATAGCGCCATCCGAACGTCTCTACCATCTGCGGAACGATGTGGATGGGAAACATCGTTAGCATGAACCCGACGCACGTCTGAACCGTGAGCATGGTACCAACATTCGAGGGGTCAGAAAGCTCAATAATGCAGGCCGAAGTTTGGGGTGCATCGGCGACAACCGTAAAGCCCCAGATGAGACAGACCGCAAGCACTATCCACATACTTTCGCCGAATAGAAATCCGACTGTGAGGGCGCATGTGCCGCTCACCAGCATGACAGCCGCAGTGACAACGGTGCGTCCAAGTCGGTCAGCCAGCAAGCCAATTGCAACGCTGCCAACGGCCCCCGCTGCGACCACGGCAAACGTCGAAAGATTGGCATAGAGCTCAACAGTGGCGCTATCGTAACCGAGGCTCGCCGCAAAACTTGCGTGGAGAAACAAGGCAACCCACGCCCACATAGCGTAAAGCTCCCAGAGATGACCAAAGTAGCCGAAGTTGGCGAACCTGATCGCTTTATTCGTCCAAGCCCGCATGACCGCCGCCGGATTAAACGGTGGGATTTTGCCATAGGCCGGGCCAAGTCCGACACAATTGACGAGCAGACCGGCAGCCACAGCAAGTATGGATGCAGTCATCAGGGTGAAGTGCCAATCGAGGCCGCCAATGGCGTTAGAAAGATGCGGAACCGCAGCGCCGAACGTTAGAGCGCCGACCAGTGCGCCGATCAGAAGCCCAATATCACCCTTGGCCCACGTCGCGGCCATCTTCATGCCCACGGGATATAGACCGGCCATGCACATACCGGTCACGAACCGGAGAAAGACGATTACCCAAGAAGTCGGATCAAAAAAGAGGATGCTGATGTTGGCGCCCGCCGCGACAAACGCAGCAGACATGAAGAAATGTCTTGGGTGTAATCTGTCGGCAAGCCCAAGAACAGCACTTGCCAATGTACCTGCGACATATCCAACAGCGACAATACTGCTAAACAGCGACGCTCGCGTATCGTCTATAGGAAACTCTAGTTTTAGAACCGGGATGATCGCGGTTGCCGAGAACCACAGTGCAAGGGCCATCGCCTCGCAGGCTACGAGCAAAAAAATGGATGGCCATTTGGATTGCGCTCTCAAGGCCGAGGCGGCCCATCAAAGTCCCGCATAATCGCCTCCTGCCGCTATAGCAAAGTATTGTTGACCTCTTGGAGCACCGCTTCAATTGCCCTAATAAACATAGGGGTATGTGCATGGAGCACATCGGCAAAAGTCTGGGTTGGGTCATTCTGAGACATTTAATGATCGGCAGCCTGGCGGCCGATTAGGCTGCGCAAGCAGACCAAAAGGTTCCGCTCATCTCCTGAATCTTATTGTTTCCGGGATCGAGGCCCGGAAATGCGCTTGGCGTCGAGCTGAAGGCTCGGCGTTGCCGGCGCGGTCGCCACGATCGCGCGTCGGCGCGCCATCGCCGCGCCGGTGGTCTGCAAGGTGAAGTGAGGGTGTTTCGAAGAATGGTGCGCGAAAGGTGATGCCGTTTCGATTCCTAACAGGATCTCGAGCGGAGAGAAAATTTTCCGATGGTCGTTGAACCCGATCAACGGTGTCGCCGGCATCGGCGAAGGGGGAATGTTCTCGAGTCTGTCAATTTTCTCCGACTGTGTAGCGGCGTGGATCGTGGCGCAAATCGCTGTGGTAGCCTTCCGTGACAAAGATCACGGTGGCGAAGCGCCAGGCTGGCGATCTTGTCTGTTGGTGGATGTACTGTAGGGCGAGGCCGGCCGCCTCCTCGGCGGTCTGGGCGTGGATATGGGTAACGGCGGTGCCGGCGAGCGGATCGCCGCCCTGCAGGGCGGCCTCGGGCGAATAGATGATGACGGTAAACGGCTTGGTGGTGACTTCGAAATAGATGTAGTCCGCCGGATCCTCGGGCATGTCCGAAGCATCCGGCGGCGGTACGTCGTCGTATCTCGAATCCGGTTCTGCAGGGGGCGGTTCGGGGGGCGTTCGATCAGTCATCGCGAAGCCTGAGAGTAGGGGGCCGGTGGCGGCTGAAGGCCGGCCCGGGGGGGGGGGGGGGGGGGGCCGCCGCCGGCGGCCCCTGCCGCCGGCGTCCGCGTAGCGATTTAGAAAAGCGTGTGACCATGAGCAGGCAAAAAGAAGGGCCGCCCTTGGGCGGCCCTTCGGGGTTCCGTTTAATCGGCGTCTTCGTCGCCGGCCTCGGCGTTGAGCTTGGCGCCGACTTCGATTTCGTCGGCGTGGAGTTCCAAGGTCGAATGCTTGACGCCTTCTTTCTCCCACTTGTTTTCGCGCAACCGGCCGGAAACGAAGACCTCGCGGCCGACTTGAACATTTCGTTCGATGTAGGCGACGGTGCCGGGGTTGAAGGTGACGATCCGGACCCAAGTGACGATCTTCTTCCACTCGTCGCCGTCTTTGTAGCTTTCCTCGGAAGCGACGGAGACGTTGGCGACCTTGCGGTTCTTATCGAGGTTCTTGATGTCGACCGAACCGACACGACCTTGAACCTGAGCTTTTGCGAACGTAATCATGATGGTGTCCTTTCCTTGCTTGGGCTGTGCCCGTTTTCGATGATCATTGAGGGTGTCGGAGGCGGCCGTGGATTCCACCGAAAGGCGGAGGGTCCACAACGTGGAAACCGTCTTGGCAGGTTGAATCCGTAGCGGACGCCATAGGTAAATCCGAATCGAGAAAAACGGGTGCGGCTTGGCCCAAGCAACGTGGTAAGGCTCATTCCTGATTTTGATGAGCTGCGATGGTGGCGTGTCGGATCGACGGCAAGGGGCGGCTGGCGATAAGAACGGCGGGCAACGGCCTGGCGCTGCGAAGCGGCGGCGGCCGGCGTCGAGTGGAAATCACGACGGGGCCGGTGAAGGGGGCTGAAGGTATCCCCGCCCGGTGTCATTGGGCGCACCAGTTGGGGCGACGACGCGGGTTGAAGGGGACGGCCAAGTTTGCGCGAAGAAGGGAGGTGGCAAGCATCGTCCCGGAAGCGGATCGCACTTCTGCGATCAGGCGGCCGGGGTAACGCCCGGGCCTGGCCCGGAACAGGTAAACGGTATCGCCGGGGCCGATTTCTCGGGCCAGGTGGTTTTTGGCCTGCTCGGCCAGCATGGCCTCTTGGTCACAGTCTGCGCGAGCGCCGATCTCCGGCGCGGAAATGGTTTCGAAGCGGACGCGAACGTAAGTCTTCTGATCGTGCCAAAGGATGGGCGCGATTCTGATAGTATCGCCGTCGATGACGTACTGGACGGTTGCGGCGACGGACCCGGCGTCGGGGTTCGTAGAACCGGCGACGCCGGGCCCGCCGGCCAGGGAGGAAACGGCGATGATGGCCGCCGCGCCGGCGGCGGCCATGAACCGGGGGCGTTGCGGGGGTGTCCCCCGCTCGAAGGGGTGGCGGAAAACGCGGCCTGGGCGGAGCCGGGGCGGCGGTTGCAGCGAGGGGAAGGCTTTCCCCATCGGCTACTCCGACGGATCGATGTGAGTTGAGAGGAACGTCAAAAGTTTGGTGCTGACCTGTGCGCCTTCGCTGCCGAAAATTTCCTTCATGGTGTCTTGGCTCTGGACGTGTGACAGCAGGGCAACCGCTTGATCAACGATCAGGTCGCGGGTGGTGTTTTCGGAATCTGTCACCAGCTCGTTTGGGCCTTGTCCGTAGCGCCGTTCGGCTTTTTCTCGGGCCAACCATTTTACCACTGTTGGGCGAATTCCGATTGACGTTCGTACTTTGCTTGCGGTCATTTTTGATCCCCGGAACACCCTCTATGCGATATGTTTTTACACGAATACGCTTTGACGTATTGACACGTTAATAAGGGGTAAATAGTATTTCGTCAACTAATCCAATTAGTTATGGGTGCCATAAACAATTATTAGGGATGCAGAATATGAGCGCGAAATCTAAAACAAATTTCTATAATTACAAGATTTGGTGTGCCGCGCTAGCGGTCATGCTGCATTCTGTGGTTGTATCGACCAAAGCATTTGCGCAGCAAGTGCAGATCGGCGGTGCGAATATCACCGCCGGCGGTTCGGACGCCAGTTCGTCAATCAACAATGTTCTGGATTTTCTCATCGATCAGATGTTGGCCATCGGCGCGTCGCTGTCCGTGGTGGTGGCGCTCGGCGTCATTTTCGCGGTCAAGATCGGTTGGATGCAGCGCCGCCAGCTCATGGATTGGGCCTGGCTGATCATTGCGATGATCGCGCTGCCGGTCGTGATTCCGGCGGTCTTCACCTTCGCGCAAAGCAGCAGCTAGGATGGCGGGCACGTCCATCCGTCGTTCGGTGGCGGAACCCGAACACCTGTTGTTCGGGGTTCCGACCATCACCTATTTGGCTTTCGCCGTCTTTCCCTTGGGGGCGATCGCCACGGTCATCGGGTTCAAGCCCGGGCTGGCGATCGGCACGGTTGCGGCGGTGGTGATACACGTCACCAGCATCATTCTTCGTCTCCGTCATCCATTTCTTGAAAACCTGATCGCCTATGCGTTCTTTCGGGCGCTGAAAGTGGGTCTGTGGCATGTCTTCAAAAGGCGCAGCCGCATTTACCTTCGCTAGCCTGGCGGCGGGCGAAGCCGCCGCTCAGGGCTTTGCGGGGGCGGGAGTGAACCTATCGCCGGTGGCCTACGCCGGCATGGGCGGCGCCGCGCTCGGTGCCGCCTGGATGGGTTCGAAACTCCTGATGGATACGGCCCGGCGCCGGGCGCGTCATGCGGTTCCGGAACCGAACATTGAAGAGATTATCCCCCTCATCCGGATCGATAGCGACAACCGGACGGTTATCGCCGAGCGGGCGGAATACTCGGTCGAGGGCCGCGCCGGCGTGGGCAAGCACGAATGCCGGTTCGTGGTTGTCGAGTGCGAAGGCGTAGACTTCGCCTCGACGACGCCGGAAGTTCTCGAGACCTTCAAGCGCTCCCGGTCCAACTGGCAAGGGCGGTTGGCGGAAACCGAGACGGCGGCGACGGTGATTTTCGAACGGCGTTTGCTCGACGTGGAAATGCCGGGCTCCGACGAAAACGAGTGGCTGCGGGCGGTCAACGATCGCTGGGCGGACAATTTCAAGAACGCTTTCGCCAACCGGCTATTCATCCTGCTCGTCGACGAGGGCACCGCGGACCTGGGCGCGGCGCTCGAGGCGACAACCTCGATGCTCGCGCCGGCGAAGCCGCGCGTTCTCGAGCACGTGGAGCCGGTAATGACCGACGTTGACGAGTTCGGCGAAACGGTCGCGCCGCCGGATAGCGAGCTTTGGAAGTTCCTTTACGATTTCGTCAATACGGGAATGCCGGTGCGGCGGCTGGGGTCGGCGCACGACCTGCCGCGCTTCCTGAAGGGCGCTGATTTCGAGTTCGACGAGGCGAACGGGACCGTCAGGGTGACGGACGGCATTCGCGAACGGTTTCAGAAATTCGTGGTGCTGCCGAAGATCGAGCGTGAGCGGATCGAGACCAATGAGCGGTTGATGCGGCAGCTTTTAATGCTGAATCACGAGCTGACAGTGACGATGGTGGTTCGGCCGCGCAAAGGCGTCTGGTCGAAGCGGAAGCTGAAGGAGCGGGCGGCGAACCGCGATATCAGCGCGGAAGGGATGAGCGATGCGATGCGCGAAGACTACTCGCAACTGAGCGAGGGCTTCACGGAAGGCGAGGAGGGGTTTACGGAATCTGAGATTTTCGTTCGCGTCGATGGCGAGACCGTCGAGGCGACGAAGCGCGCGGCGGATGCTGTCGTTCAGCTCTGGACGCAAGACGAGAATTTCAGGGCCGCGGTGGCGACGGGCACGGTGATGAACGAATGGCAGCGCCGTTTTCCGGGCGCCGGCCGGCCGATCCGGCAAATGAACCTCGGACGCGGTTCGATTGCGGATTGGATGCCGCTCGAGGGCACGCCGAAGGGCTTGGGCGAATGCTGGTGGGGTCCGTACGCGCTGCGCGTCGTCAAGACGATCAACGGCGGGGCCTATCATCTTGGCGTGCATGAACATCCGGGCGAGGAAGCGCTAGGCAACGCGGCGCTGATCGGCAAGCCTGGCAGCGGTAAGACGGTGGCGGCGGCCTGGATGATCACCGGCGCGCTTTCCTACTTTCCGGACATGCAGGTTTTCAGCTTCGACAACCTGCACGGCCTGAGCGTCCCGACGCGGGTTTTCGGCGGGGTGGTGGTGACGCCGGGGCAATCCCGGTTCGCCCCCCTGCAAATGGAGGACACGACGGAAAACCGGGTGATGCTGATCCGGCTGCTCATGGAAATGGCGGACGCGAGCGAGCTCAAGGGCCGCGAGAAACGCGAGGCCGAAGAGGAGATTGAACACGGCCTGGACCTGGTCATGCCGTTGCCGGTCGAAGACCGGACCCTGGCGAATTTCGTCAAAACGGGCGTGGCACGGAATAGCGATGTCGGCCGCGGCCTGCGGGCCTGGGTCGATGACGGCCCCTATGCGGGATGGATGGACGGCGAACATGATTCGCTGAACCTGTCGGCGTCGCGGTGGATCACCTTCGATATGACGCGGCTCCTCGGCAACCCGCGCGTGTTGGGCGTCTACATGGCTTATGTCATGCATCGAATTGAGCTGGCGATGTGGGGCGGCGACGCCCGCTCCCATATCATCTTTATCGATGAGGCGCCGACAATGTTCGACGCGTCGCCGCTCATGGCTGAGACGGGCAAGTACCTGGCTCGGAACATTCGCAAGAAGAAGGGCGCGGTCTGGTTCGCATTCCAGGATGCCGAAGGCATGAGCGAAGCGGGCTCGGTTATCGTCTCGAGCTGCGCGACGTTGGCGTTCTGGCGGAACCCGAACGTCAACAAAGATGAGTATGGAAATCTGTTCAATCTGTCCGAGTCCGATCTGCGGTTTATCGCCGATGAGGACCGGGCCATTAGCCATCTTCGGCACGCGGCGCTGTTCGTCCACAAGACGACACGGGGCCAGGAGTCCACGCCGGTCAATCTATCACTGACCGGCCTTGGCGATCTCATGGGGCTGTTCCGCTCCGGAGAAGACGCGGTTGACCTGGCGCACCAATGCATTCGGGAATTTGGAGATGAGCGATGGATAAGACCCTACTTAGAACAGCTTGCACCGCCGGCCTGATCGCGCTGGCGACGGTGCCGGCCGGCAAGGCGCACGCCTTGGCGGTCGAGTGCGCCGGATGCGTCACCGCGATCAACAAGACGACGGACGCGGTTAACCAGGTCAACGCAACGCTCGAGGATATCAAGACGTTGCTGACGACGTTGGTAAATCACGCCAACCAAATTCGGTTGGCGGTCGGGCCGGTGACCACGACGGCGACGACGGGCACGCTCGCCAGTCAGCCGGATTTCCGGAACCTAGCTGAAATCGTCCCGGACTTCGCCGGGTTCGACCTGCAGAAGGGCGTGAAGATCGACCTGGGCGATCTCGGCGGGCTGAAGGAGAACGTCAACGGGCTCCTGCAAATCTACACCGACGCCTCGAAGGCTAAGGATAGCATCAAAGGCGGGCGATACCTTGAGACGGCCGCCGATCTGGCGAAGGTCGCGACGCGCCGGAAACGGGTCTACTCGCAATCGATTCAAGCGGCGCTGGCGACAAGCTTCTACAGCCAGCAATCGGTGCAGACGGCGAAGACCACGGAACTGTCGCTCGACCAGGACCGCCGCGGCGCCGGCACGCTGCAGGACAAGGCGAACACCAACGCCAAGGTCAGCATGGAAATCCTGGCCAGGCTCAATCACCTGATCGCGCAACAGGCGTCATTGCTGCAACTGATGGGCGCGCGGCAGCTTCAAGAGCTGCCGCGCGAAGTGCAGGGCGATGAGGACCTGCAGGAACCGCCGGCGGTACGTGGCACCGCCAGTCAGCTATTTGGAGGGCAACAATGAAACATTTCGCTCTATGCCTGGCCCTTCTGGTCGGAAGCTGCGCCACGTCGGAAGGCGTGTCGTTCGGATCGGGTGAGGACGATTACAAGGAATCGCCCTGCGCCTGTGTTGAGTTCGAACAGCCGTTCAAGCGGTTCCGTGCGGGATGAACGAAGAAACACCCCGAGTGGCGCCACGAGGGGCGCCTGCGGTTGCCGCGGGCGGGTCGGCGGCGGAAACGGACGGCCGCGTTCGCCGCCGCCGTAGCGGCGGCAAGGGCATGACGCAGCGCTCGGAACGCGTTGCGGAGCGCATGGGCGGCCTGGCCTCGACGTTCGCCCTGGCGTCTTTGCTGCTGAATTTCGTGCTGGCGCTCGCGGTCTTCTACATGGCGCAGGAACCGCCGGCGGTGTTCCTGCTGGGCGAGACCGACGGGAAATTCTACCAGGCCCGGGGGCCGGTCGAAGACGCCAAGGTCATGACAACGCTCATGGAGAAGTTCGCCAGGCGCTATGTGCTGGCCCGCGAAACCGTGAACCTGGTCGACGACAAGGAACGGTTCGAATGGGTCAAGGCGAACAGCACCAACGAAGTGTGGAAAGTCTTCGATGCGGCGATGACGAAGGGTGATTACTACCGCGCGGCGGTACGCAATCACACCACTTGGGCGGTGAAGATCGTGGCGGCCTGGCAAAGCAACGAGGCCAACGACGCGGTGTGGTCGCTGGAAATCGAGAAACAGCATTTCGCGGTGAACAGGATCAAAGGCGCGGCCGAATCTTGGATCGTCGAGTTGAAGCTGGCGCGCGACGGGCGGCCCAAGACGCCGGAGGAGAATATCGATAATCCGGCGGCGTTGTATGTCCTGAAGTATTCGGCCAAGGCCAAGGAAGACGTGGTTAAAGGATAACGAAGATGAAAACCCTGGGAACAATTCTGACGGTCGCGGCGCTGGTCGCGTTTGCCGGCGGCGAAGCCGCCGGGCAACAAACGCGAAGCCAACAGCGGGTGCCGAAACCCGGTAGCCAGCAACAGGCAATCCAGCAGCAGCAGAAGGGCCAATACCCGGAATTCCAGCGTGGCGGTCTCTTGCCGAAAGGGGCGATCAATTACAATTGGGCCACCCTTTGCGAGCCCGGAGAATCAACGCGAAACTACCTCTATCAGCCAGGCGTCGAGATCCGCGTTCGTGCGCGTCAGCTCATCGGAACAGTGCTGCAGTTCCCCGAGGAAGTCGCGGCGATCACGTCGGGGCTCGGCAACGCGATCTCGCTAACGTCCTACCCCAACAAGGAAGCCGGCTCGTCCCGGCTGTGGGTGCTGGGGGCGCGTAGCGCCGGCCTCGACGGTAACCTGGCGTTTATCGGCGGGCATGAAGTCGGCGGGCCGCGAATCTACTCGATGCGCGTCCAAACCGAGGGCGTGAACACGGAAAACTGCCCGGACGTGTTGATCAATATTCGCTCCACAACGGACGGCTCGATAAGCGAAGTCGCGCGGCGGATCGCCGACGCGCTCGCGGTCCCGGGCGCGGGGCGCGCGCCGGCGCCCCCGCCCGGGCCGCCCCCGACCCGGGGGCGTGGGGGGATGAAAAAACACAGAGGCGGGCCG